>JAQWPZ010000333.1 GCA_029245125.1 Rubripirellula sp. | reverse complement strand
GCCCCGGCCGCCCCCCCAGCCGCAGCCCCCACCCCGCCGCCCCACCATGCCTACTGCTCCCACCGAGATCTCGACATGATCGACGTAGTTTCGATTCCAGATCGGTTCAAAAATGCTGTTTGCGAATCGCAGCGCGAAGATATTTTGAACCGTCTCCTTACCGAGGTAGTGGTCGATACGGTAGATCTGGTCTTCACGAAAGACATGATGAATCGATGTGTTTAAAGCCTTTGCTGTTTCGAGATCCGTCCCGAATGGTTTTTCGATGATCACCCGCCGAAAACCGTTCGTGTCGTCGGCCAACCCTGCCTCACCGAGTTGCTTGATCGCCACCTCGTACAATTGGGGCATGGTCGAGAGGTAATAAACACGACCGCAACTGCCGTCCGGTTCAACGTCTTCAAGGAACTTCGCCAATTTGCGAAAGTCTTGTGCCGAGTGAATGTCGCCCGACTGGTAAAAGATGAATTGGCTGAAGGCGTTCCAGGTATCGGCATCGAATTGATCGCCAGCGAATTTTTCGGTGGACTCGCGGAGCATCTTGCGCCATTCTTCATGCTCGAACTCGCTCCGCGACACACCGACGATTCGCGATCCCTTGGGCAGTCGGCCCTTCGCAAAGAGCCGATAGATGGCGGGAATCAGTTTGCGGCTGGTCAGGTCGCCTGAGGCGCCGAAGATGACGATGGAATCCGCCATGAAATTTCCTTTTCGAGGTGAATCAAACCGGCACAGCTTACGCCGAATGACGGTTCATCGAAACCAGCGTTTGCTTTAGCACGCGTTTTTGCGACCACCCCGTGTCGACTTTTTGATGGCGGCGTTCGGGAGCTTTGAGAAAAAAGAATTTGCCGCTGCGATTCGTCTTGTGATCTCGCGGTTGCGACTTGCTGGGAATGACTGGTCACCGCTGCTGGGTCACCGCTGGTCGTCGTCGTGATTTTGCTGGAGACAAACAGACGGCTTTGCCGGATACAGGCAGGCGATTTTCCCAGGAACTGACAAACGGCTTTGCTAGAAACAAACAAATTGAGCACATCAAAGCGGTGGAGCGACCGTTCGCAGCTGATTCCGGTTATCTCTCTTGTCGAACGTGTTCCGTTTCCAACTTTGTTCCGTTTCTAACCGTGTTCCAGCCCTTGCTTCGCCGGCCACTTGCTCCTGCCAGCACTGTTACTCCTGCCAGCGAATATCGCCTTTCCGCTGACGTGCGATCCAGGTTTTGATCCCCGGATTACGGCGGATCGCGTTTTCCTGGTCCGGCCGGAAATTCGAGGTGGAACCTGTGATTGCCTTTAGGTTTTCGAGTGCCAGGACACGGACTGACATGGAGGGTGAATCGAGTCGCTTTACCAATTCCTCATCGCCACCCTCGACAAGTTGTTTCTGGGAAAATCCAGTCAACAATCGAAACAGCGGAGCTGCATTGGCCGAATCCATCTGGATCATTGCGTTGCGGAGATTCATGGCCGAGTCGACGCTCTGATTGATGGTCATTTCCAAGGCACTGAAATGATCGGACCAATACGGACGCTGTTTGGGGTCACTGAGGACCCCGTCGCCGCCAAAATAGACATCTCCGTAACCCATGTTTAGTAACGTCTCGGCCGCCAAGGCACCGACTTCCAAACGCCGAAATAGTCTCGCTTCTCGTAATTCAATTTCGAGAGGTTGTGCGTCTTCAATCAGCCCCAACAAACCGTCCCTGGCAGCCTGCAGCAGTGGGTCGTCATTTTCGGGGTCTAGCCATTGGGGTTCGGTTTCAGAATCGGTTATTTGTGGCTCGTTGGAGCCTTGTTTCGACCACTGTTGACCGGCGTTTAATGCTGCGGGCACATTTTCATAAGTGATTTCCGCCTCGCCCTGCAACGTCTGGATGTTTAGCAATGTTCGTCGGTTATTGACTTCTAATGGATCGAGGCCTGCGGCACGATCATGTTGCACACTTACCGCCAAAATCGTCTGGTCATGTGCCAGTCGGATCACGACTGGCTGAGTTTCCAGGCGGAGGTGCAACAGTTTGTTAATTGAGGTCGATTTGATGATCAAATTACCGATGTCGAACTGGAGCACCGGTTGGTTTGGATCGACGCCATCCCATTCGGCTTTGGCGGGCCCAAGTATTGCCAGGATCGCGTCGCTGGTGACAAGTTCTGCACGGAAGCTGGGAGCGACCAGCAGGGGCATGCCGGTGCTGATGACATCCTCTTTCTTGAGGTGTTTCCAAGCTTCACCACTCTTTGCTGCCACCAGTGTTGATTCAGTTTTCAAAGTTGCGACATCGATCGCGGTCGGTGCGGCATCGTCGTCACTCGGTACTTCTGCAGGCGGAGGCACTGGTGGCGGTGTTGAATCGACAGCCTCTTCGGTCATCGGTGTTTCGGGTTCATTGTTGGCATTGGTCGAAGGCGACGCAGGATTCTCGGCGTCATCCGCTGGCACTGAACTGTTCGCTTCGGTCGCGGGGTCTGGCGAAGTTGTTGGCGTCTCGTTGTCGGCAGTGACGGCGTTCGGGTCTTCTGATTCGGAGGGTGCAGTTGGGGGTAGAGGCGGCGCCATGTCGATCGGTTCGACTTCCGTCGTCATTCCAGGATCCCCAGTCTCCTGACCCTCGCTTGCAGGTTTCGCACCAGCGTCCCCACCCGCAGCGTCCCCACCCGCAGCGTCCCCATTTGCACCACCCGCAGCGTCCCCATCTATTGGGTTTCCGTCAGCTGGATTCTCACCGGTCGATTCGTCGCTATTCGTTTGCTCAGCGACTTGTTGAGGATTCCAGAGAGGTTCAAAGATCCGGACGATCGCAAATCCGAGTGCGGCAACTAAGGCGAGCGAGATCAGCCAGGGAGCGATACGTGACGGCCGAAAGGTACCGCCGTAAACCATCGAATCGTCGAGGTTTCTGGGCTTTGATCCAGCTAGAGCATTCTTTGGGTGGGTTTGGTTTGCGGCCGCTGTCGCTTCGGCTTGTCGCAAACGCGTTGGTGCATCGATGACTCCCGAGTCTTGCAGACCAACCGGCGGTACAGGCTCGCTGTCCAAGACTACCGCTGCTGCGGGGGTGGAGATGTCTTCTGTGGGAATGTCGAGCAGTGATGGTTGATCGGATGGCAGTGAAATTCCTGAAAAACTCACAGGTGTTCCGTTTGCCAATTCCTCTTGTTGGGGCAGATTGTAGATGCGATCGCGCAAATCGATCGGCACCTCTGCCGATTCACCCAGTGCCATTGTTAGAATTTGGTGACAGGCTGCTGCCTCGGCCAGTTGCGGCCCGGATTCTAGGCATGCCCTTTCGATTTCAGCGACCTGCTCTGCCGTCAACGTGCTGTCCAAATACTCACTGATCAGGTTGGCGTCTTCCACTGGACCAACTGCTTCTGCTGGCGGAGCGGGGAGTGACGCGTCGAGAGAATCGCGAATCCGCTGGACGAGTTGAGTCGCGAATCCGCTCTCCGTTAGCTTTTGCCGTAACGCTTCTGCATCTTGTGGATCGAGTGTGTTATCAAGGTAAGCGAGCAGGGTTCGCAGCGTTAATCGCATGACAGGATTCTCTGGCAAAGTTGGGCGGACACTTTAATCGTGTCGAGACGGCCGGGAATCCGTGCAGAAAAATCGGTTTTTTTCCAAATTCGTGATTTCGCCGAACCAAGTCTGTTCAGCTTTGCACCGCAAGGTCTGCCCCGATTCTCACCCCTCGTTCCGGCATCGCGTCCTGCCGCACCACCGGATCTGTGCTGCACCCGGTGGTTTTCGATTGAAGAAATGTGCCATGAAATACTTCGCTTACGGTTCCAATTGCAGCCCGGCGGTGATGCACCGAAAAGGAATTGCTTACCGTTCACGGAGGGCGGCTAGATTGGTGGGGTTTGAACTGCAGTTCAATAAGCGAGCGTCTCGGGGATATCTGCCTTCAGGCATTGGATATGCAAATATTGGCGAGCAGGTTGGGGCCGTCGTCGAAGGCGCACTGTACGAGATCGCTGAGGTTCATTTGGCGGAGTTGGATCGATCGGAGCGTTTTCCGGATCATTACCGGCGACGGGATGTGGTGGTCGAAACGAGCTGCGGCCACACCGTCTCCTGCGTGGCTTACCAGGCAGCGCAAGACAAGGTCGCACGAGGGCTTTGCCCGACCCGGACTTATCTCGAGCATTTGCTGGCAGCCGAAGACCTTGTCACCGCGTTCTACCTTGAAAAGTTAAAACGGATCAAAGTGTTTGAAGGCAAATGCGATGGTTGTTCGCTGGTTGACGAAGTGTTTTTCATCCAAACGGAACAGCAGGTTCGACAGGTCGGCCCCAGGTGTCATCGAGCGAATCCGATGCCCGGGGTGATCCGCGGTTGAAGGTGGCTGATCCTCGCGAGGGATTCAACGGTTCGCGGGTCGTTGATTCGGGTCTGCCCGGTCCTGTGAGAGGCGATCGCAGGTACCGTCTGCCCTCAGTGATTCGTTCATGGTTTTGTCATCAGGGATGAACTGCGAAACGCGAGTTCATCCCTCAGCGAATACTTTTCTGGTCATCCAGTTTTTCGTCGCGGCCCTCTATTTTTCAAGCGGCTGATTCGGCTGCGGCTGATTCGGCTGCGGCTTGGAAAGGTGCTCGCGAAGTGCTTCCAATTGATCGGTATTGATATGGTCGACACCAGCACTCTGCAGTTCGTTCCAGACCAATGGATTTTCTGGTGTTGCCCAGAATCGAACTCGGCGGTCTGCGGCGTGCGCGCGGGCGACGACCTCACGCAATCGCTGGCGTTCGTTGCTGGGGAAGTTACCTTCGCCCCGCCAGCGAAAGTGTGACGACCAACGGTCGCTGATCATCGGCATCAGGTGCGCGGGTGTCGTGGAGTCCAAATCACTGAGTCGTCCATCAATTCCAACGTAACGGACCGCATCTTGAGTGATTGCTTCGACTGGACGGTTCCCGGAGACGACGATTTGGACGGCACCTGGATGGAACGCTCCATTCTCAACACGTGACAGCATTTTGCGGTAGACAGTCAGCTTGGATCGCAGCACCGCGTAAGTTTCTTTTCCATCGCTTTTGAAATCGATTAAAAGTGTGAACATTGGACCGCCCGGGTAAACACGCCCTCCATTTTTAAGGACCCGTTTTTGGAGCGGATCGAGGTAGAGCGATTCGAGGGTCTGTTCTGGACGGATTTCGAGCTTGCTATGCGCCACCAGCAATTGATCACCGACCAGAAAAACATCGGCTTCAACACTGCAAAAACCATTATCGAGTGCATCGAGCAGCGGGCGCGAATGGTAATAGTCGTTGTGGGCATGCGCCTGAGGTAGCGGCGCGGTGTCGGCTTCTTGTCCATCCGAGGTGGTCGGCTCGAAAAAAAATACCAATGGCAGGCAGAAAAACAGGAAACATCGACTTGTGGATCTGGGAGATGGTTCAACGGTGGCTGGAAAGACGGGTCGCATGAAGTCTCTCTGGTTAGCGGCGAGTGGTATTTTCTGATTTTCAAGGAAGTGCTTTTGTCGATGAATTCCGTCATCGTAACAGCATTAAAACGAGGTACAGCAATCGGTCACGAGTATCACCGAAACTGGCATCACCGAAAAATCGTGGTCCCATCAACGATTGTCCCGTTGAATCGAATCCATCGTTGTGCCGTTGGGTCTGGTCTGGGCTGAAAGAGGAGTGATTTGATCAACACTGGTCTCGCGAACGAATCAGGCTGATTTCGCAAATCTGCAGGCTGGTTTAGGGGGGATACATCGCGAGATCCTGTGGTGGCGATCGATTCCACCACGATTCAGGTTGAACAAGTTACAATCGGCCGAAAGGTTTTCCAGGAGAATCCGATGCTTTCTGTTTACGACCCAAGTACACGACGAAGTTTCTTGAAGGTCGGATCATTGGGGCTTGGCGGACTGAGTCTGCCACAACTTCTGCAAGCCGAGTCAGATTTCCCAGCATCCTTGCGGGACAAATCAGTGGTTTTCCTGTTCATGCATGGTGGGCCGCCGCAAACGGAGACCTTTGATCCGAAGATGACCGCGCCGGCAGAATATCGATGTTTCAATGGCGAAATTCCGACCTCGGTGCCGGGCCTCACATATGGCGCATCGATGGAGAAGCTGGCGGAGGTCGCGCATTTGACTTCGATTGTTCGCAGTTTTCAAACCGGCGACGGCGCTCACAATCTCAAGCCGTTGGTCAGTCGGCATAGCTTGGATGCGAATATTGGTTCGATTTACTCGCGGATCGCGGGCAGTACAGACCCGTCCACGGGAATGCCCGTCAATGCCGTGTTGTTCCCTCGTGCGGTTGATCAGGACGCTCAGACAGTGACTCGTCAGTTTGGCGATTTTTCGGGGACTGGCGAAATCGGCGGGGCCTACGCGCCCTTTGTCATGAGCGGAAAAGGGGCGCTGCTTGACAGTATGCGTCTGAAAATTTCCAAGTCGAGATTGGATGATCGCCGAGCGTTGCTTGCGTCGTTAGATCAGTTTAAACGCAAACTTGATTCGAGCGGAAAGATGGAGGCGATGGACCGGTTCAATCGTCAGGCTTACAACGTGATCCTGGGTGGAATCAATCAAGCCTTTGACCTTTCCAATGAAGATCCGAAGCTGGTGGCTCGCTACGATACTTCTCAGCTTGTTTCTCCGGACAAGATTGATAAGAAGTGGAACAATCACAAGAACTATCGTGACCATGGGCAAACACTTGGGAAGTTGATGTTGTTAGCCCGACGACTGTGCGAACATGGGAGTCGTTTTGTTTCGGTGACCACTAACTTTGTGTGGGACTTTCACGCCGATCAGAACAACGCGACACTCGACGAAGGGATGCGTTATGTGGGACGTCCCTTTGATCATGCGGTTTCAGCTTTCATCGAGGATGTTGAGGCACGCGGAATGCGTGACAAGATCTTGTTGATTGCCTGTGGTGAGATGGGGCGAACACCGAAAATCAATGCTCGCGGTGGAAGAGACCACTGGGGGCGATTGGCGCCGCTGCTGCTGTACGGTGGCGGGCTGAAGATGGGGCAAGTTGTCGGTCGTTCGGACGCCACCGCCGGTGAACCCGATTCAAATCCGGTCGGTATTGATGATCTGGTTGCGACGATCTTTCATACCCTATTTGATGTATCGCAGTTGCGGCTGCAATCCTCTGTCCCCGGGGCCATGATGCGATTGCTCGAATCTGGCAGGCCGCTTGATTTGCTGGGATAAACGTTGGCCTGCTGATCGACCACAGCAAATTGGTCTGGTGGGACGCGACCGAGGTTTTGGGTTGGTGTTGGGGATCTTCGGGGCTTGGCAAGCTCGCAATTCGGATGCCTGGAGGCTAAAGTACCAATCGTCAGAGCCCAATTTCCGTATCATTTCGTGATACCGAACGACGCGGGGGGACCGGGCGTTCTGCATTGAACGTTGCATCCCGCGATCGTGAGGCCGGTTTTGTGCGGCGTCGCTTTGGCATGTTGATTCGTTTCCGAATACAACACCAAGACGTGGTAAGAGGTGCCGGCCGCGTTGTGACGCGGTTCGGCTGTCGGCTCGTTGCTTAGGTCCGCGTGCCCGTTATTTTACCCTCGATGTAGATGAATCATTTCGTTGTCGTACCAGTCTGCCGCCGCAGTGCTTAGCAATCGAATTCAACCCAAGGAAAGATCACTGATGCCAAACCAACTTCATCGCCGTCAGGCTCTGCAAGCGACGCTCGCTTGGGCGGGGGCTGCTGTGCTTGCCAGTCGTACCGAACGCGCTCACGGATTTTTGAACGCGAATGAGCGACCGCGAATCGCCGCTGTCGGGACAGGAAGCCGTTGGTACCAGAAAGCAACTGGTATCGACAGTCAGTACGGTTCTGCACCGAGTATGCGGCAGTTAGGTGATTACACAGCGATCTGTGATGCCGATGCGTATCGGGTTGGTTTGGCCAGTGAAATTGCCAAGGAGTGGACCGGGGCCGCACCCAAGGCGTCGGCTGACTATCGAGCAATTCTTGATGACAAAGATATCGATATCGTCCATATCTCCACGCCTGATCATTGGCATGCCAAAATCGCGATTGAAGCGATGTTGGCTGGGAAAGATGTCTACTGCGAAAAGCCAATGACGCTGACGATCGAGGAAGGTCGGCTGATGTCAAAGGTCTGCAAAGAGACCAAACGCGTTTGTCAGATCGGAACCCAGCAACGCAGTAACCAACAGTTTATTCAAGCCATCGCGTTGATCCGAGCCGGTCGGCTAGGGGATGTCAAAAAGGCGACTTGTAGCATCGGTGGGGCTCCCACCAGTCCTGCGCTGCCGATCGCTGAACCCCCCAAGACACTCGATTGGAATCTCTGGCAGGGACCCGCAGCGGAGACGCCGTTTCGATATCTAGCCGGGAGCAATGGTGAAACCAAGAGCTGGTCACGAGGCCACTACGAATTCCGTTGGTGGTATGAGTATTCCGGTGGAAAGTTGACCGATTGGGGCGCCCATCACTGTGATATCGCAACCTGGGGTCTCGGTAAAACCGAGACAGGGCCGGTATCGGTGGATCCGTTATTAGTGGAACACCCGGTCGAATTCAAGGATGGTTTTCCCGTTGACGATACGCGTTACAACACGGCGACCAAATTTCTGATCAACTCGACGTTCGCCGACGGCAAGGAACTGGAACTGCGACATGATCAAGGGAACGGAATTCTTTTTGAAGGAACGAAAGGACGAATTTTCGTCAATCGTGGTCGCTTGACTGGCACGCCGGTCGATGACCTCAAGACCAACCCTTTGCCAGCGGGGGCATTGGAGTCGGTTTACAAGGATCGTGAGTTGACCGATCACTTCCGGAATTTCATGATCGCCTGTCAGGACCGCAATGACCCAATTTCAGATGTTCACAGTCATCATCGCGCACTGACCACGTGTCACTTGGCGGGGATCGCCGCTCGGATGGGTCGCAAGCTCACCTGGGACCCCAAGGCAGAAAAGATTGTTGGTGACGAACAAGCGCAAGCTTTGGTCGACCGTGATCGTCGGAAAGGATTCGAGATCGAGGTCTAGAGGTTCTTGCCGAGTGCCTCCTGGCAACACCGAGGGGGGCCGGATTTTACGAACCCCTCTCGCACATTTGAGGTGTGAGGGGCAGATGCATGGGGATGCAGACAGGTGAGTGGCAATGCTCTGCTAGACGGGTGAGTAACGCGGACTGCGCGAGCTACCTGTCTGTGCTGCATCTGTGCGGGTAAAAATCTGTGCGGGTAAACATCTGTGCGGGTAAAAATCTGTGCGGGTAAAAATCTGTGCGGGTAAACATCCGTGCGGGTGAAAATCTGTGCGGGTAAACATCCGTGAAGCGAATGGCGGTGCGTCGCACCTTGCGTTGTCTGCTGTGAATCAATTGGGCACGAGTTTTTCTTGGCTGATTTCAACATGAACACTTTCATTCGACGGCCAGTCTTGTCGCTGTCGATCGTTGCGCTGCTGTTGACACCGTTGCCGGCTGAAGACTGGTTCCGTTGGCGGGGGCCGAATCTAGATGGCATTTCTGCGGAATCAGGTTGGGACTGTGATTGGCCCGATGGAAATGCAGTGATTGCTTGGCGAGCTACGGTGGGAATTGGTTTTTCGTCGGCGGTTGTCGCACAAGGTCGCGTCTTCACGATCGGGCACGTTGATGGCCACGATGAGGTTCACGCCATCAACGAATCGGATGGGACGGTCGGATGGCGTTTTCAATACCCCGCCACTCTGGATGATCGCGATTTTGAGGGCGGCCCAACTTCAACTCCGACCGTTGACGGAGATCATGTTTATGTGCTCAGTCGGGCTGGCGAATTATTTTGTCTAAGCGTGGCGACCGGTGAATTGATTTGGCAGCAGTCGGTTGCCGAGCAGGCTGATGTGCGATTACCGGGTTGGGGGTGTTCCGCCGCGCCGTTGGTTTTGGAGGATCGGTTGTTGCTCAACATCGGTGCTGCGGGTGCGGCGGTCGATAAAAAAACGGGCGAGTTGATTTGGAGTTCAGAGGACCGCGAATCAGGTTACGCGACGCCCGTTGTGCTGCCGGATTCTGATCCGCCTGCAGCGGTCTTTGCATCGGGTAAAGCTTACGTGGCGGTCGAGATCAAAACAGGACGGCAGCTTTGGTCGGAACGATGGTTGACGAGTTTTAATTGCAACGCGGCCGATCCGATCATTTCAGGCCAGCGGATGTTTCTTTCGTCTGGATACAATCGCGGCGCAGCACTGTTTGAGCTTGGTAAGGATGACCCTGAGCTGATTTGGAAATCGAAGGAGATGAAAAACCAGATCCACGGATCGATCCTCTATAAGGGCCATCTCTACGGACTGGATGGTGACATGGAATCCGGCGCGCGACTTCGCTGCATGGATTGGGAAACGGGCGAAATTCGTTGGTCTGAAGACGATCTGCGGCCGGGAGGCTTGACGCTGGCCGGAGGACGTTTGATCGTGCTGACTGAAGCGGGCGAATTGGTTGTCTCCCCCGCTGATGCCGCCGGTTGGCGTCCGATTGCGAAGACGAAAGTTGCCAACGGCAAGTGCTGGACAGGGCCGGTCCTTTCAAATGGACGGATCTATTGCCGAACCGTTCAAGGCGAACTCGTTTGTGTCGACTGCCGAAGTTAGACTATTGGGTGGATGATCTGATCTGATCTGATTACTGATCACCGCCCACGCCTCCGCCGCCCAACCTCCCTTCCCGGACATGCTTTATGCCTATCCAACGTCGCACCTTTTTGGCTGGAACCGCCGCAGCGGCTGCCGCAGTGTCCGCCCCGTCGATTCACGCCGCTGCCAAGGACAAACAGTACCGAACCGCATTGATCGGGTCCGGTTGGTGGGGCATGAACATTTTGCGGGAAGCACTCGCAGCGGGACAAACCAAAGTGGTCGCGCTGTGTGATGTTGATAGCGATCGGCTCGAAATCAATGCCGAGGAAGTCAACGAATTGTCGGGAGAGACGCCCTCTGTTTATTCGGACTATCGAGAGCTTTTCGAAAAGGAAGACATCGAAGTTGCGATCATTGCAACTCCGGATCATTGGCATGCACTGAACACAATCGCAGCAATCAATGCCGGCGCGCATGTTTTCATCGAGAAACCAACTGGTCACACCATCGGTGAGAGTCAAGCGATTGTGAATGCAGCTGCAGCGTCCGACCGAATCGTGCAAGTCGGAATGCATCGACGCATTGGGCCGCATCATGTTTCCGGAATGAAGTTTCTTAAGTCGGGCGGAGCTGGTGAGATTGGCATGGTGCGGATGTTTGTCCATTCGCGAGGCGGTGAAGAAAAGCCGACCCGCAACAGCGAACCTCCGGAGAACTTGGACTGGGAGATGTACTGCGGGCCGGCCCCGTTGCGTCCTTATTGTGGGCGGATCCATCCGGGCGGCTTTCGAAACTACCTGGGGTTTGCCAATGGTACGCTCGGCGATTGGGGTGTCCATTGGTTGGATCAGGTGCTGTGGTGGTGCGATCAACAATCACCGCGAAGTGTCTATTCAGTGGGTGGTCGGCCGATCAAGGGTGAGGCCATTTTGACGGACAAGGAGCAGACGACTGATGCTCCGGATCATCAAATCGCTACCTATGAATTCGACGATTTCACGGCTCACTGGGAGCACCGTCGTTTTGCCGGCAAGGGCCCCGAACAGACCAGCATCGGCTGCTACTTCTTTGGCACCAAGGGGACGTTCCATATGGGCTGGCGCGATGGGTGGACGTTTTATCCAGCCGACGAAAAGAAATCGATCGTCCACGAAGATTCACAACTTCAAGAACCGGATGGTCACAACCTCAAGCTGCTGTGGGCAGATTTTGTGCGAGCGATCGAAACAGGATCGAAGCCGGTGGCGGGGATCGAGATTGGTCATCAAGCGACGACGCTCAGCTTGCTCGGTATGCTTTCCCTGAAATTGGGACGGAGTATCCAGTGGGACGGGAACAGCATCCCCAACGATCCTGATGCGGCCCGCCTGCTCCGCCGCGATTACCGTGGTGATTGGGTGTACCCCACGTAGGTCTTTCTGAGAAACATTTTCGGCTCCTTCCAAAGATGCGAGTTTGTGATGCGATTGCTCTCTGCGCTGTTTTGTCTGCTCTCGCTTTTCGCTTTCATCGATGGCGACTGCATCGCACAAGATCCATCGCCTGAGGTGCAGATCATCCCTCTGAACAGTGGTGTGGTGGCATCGTTTCGAGGGCTTGCTGTTCGCAATGAGCAGGAAGCGTGGGTTACAGGGTCCGACGGCACCGTGATTCGCACGACAGATGCTGGGGGCACATGGGAACGTGTCGCGGTGCCTGACTCGGAAGGTTTGGACTTTCGCGACGTTGAAGTCTTGGCTGATGGAACCGTCATCCTGATGAGCGTTGGTAAGGACACCGAATCGCGAATCCTTCGATCAAGCGATGATGGCGCTACCTGGAAACAAGTCCTCGTGAATCAAGATCCTGACGGTTTCTTTGATGGAATGGCCTTCGATGAGGAGAGAAAAACAGGATTGCTGTTCGGTGATCCGGTAGGCGGACGCATGGCGTTGTTTCGAACGCTTGATGGTGGAGTTACTTGGCAACCGATCCCCGATCAGCAGCGGCCAGCTTTGAAAACAGGTGAGTACGGATTTGCGGCGAGCGGCACGGGGATCGAAGTCAGCGGCAGCGATGTCTGGATCGCGACTGGGGGGGCCGTGTCGCGGGTGCTGCATTCGACCGATGGCGGTGAAACTTGGGTGGCCAAGACGACGCCCCTGCGAAGCGGCAATGAATCCTCGGGCATCTTTTCGCTCGCCGTACCTGATTCACGCACGGTCGTTGTGGTCGGTGGTGATTACAAGCGGCCTGATGAAACGCGTAACAATGTTGCCCGGTCCGTAGATGGTGGTGAGACTTGGAACGCAGCGACCTCGGTGCGAATGCCACACAAAGCCTGCATTCGTTCCCTTGGCAAGCAGCGGCTGTTGGTCTGCGGTCGCACCGGTGTTGCTCTGTCTTCCGACGCAGGGCAAACATGGAAAACGATCAGCACAGAAGGTTATTACGTTTGTGCCATCGATCTCGATTCGGAAACCGGGTTTCTTGCAGGCGCAGAGGGACGTGTCGCGCGAATTCAATGGGGTTCGCCGACACCCAAGTAGCGGATGCCTTTTCCGATGCTGGTTTTTGACTGCAATGGAATCGGAGCTTGCGATCACGCTCGCCACGTGGTGGAGTCAGCGGATTGAGGATCGGACAAGTCCGCATTGACAGTCCTTGTTCTTTGCGAAGGAGGGTGATTGAAATTCGCGAACTCGTGTCGATTTGTTACGATTCAACATGAAAATCGGTGATGCGAACGTCGCGTCAGCCACGATGATCAAAGGCAGGCGAT
>JAQWPZ010000247.1 GCA_029245125.1 Rubripirellula sp. | reverse complement strand
CGCTAGCCACCGGTACTCGACAAGAAACCGCGGCGAGCGCCGTGCGGCTCACGGGTTGGATTAAAATCCCGGGGTGTGACTTTGCTTGGCTCGGAAGGGCGCGGCCTAGCGTGACCCGGCGCGAGTTTTCCGCCACAATGGTAGATCCCTTGCCGCGGCAATCATCAACCTCTTGAGTGGTATTCGCAGAATGAGAATTTGCCTAATCGTTGTTTTTGCCTTTGCACTTCAACTTGCTGCCAATGCACAACAAAGACCGAATATTGTGTTCTTCTTGGTCGACGACCTCGGCCAACGAGACGTCGGTTGCTACGGAAGCCAGTTCTACGAGACTCCCGCGATTGATCAGTTGGCCAAGGAAGGCGTCTTGTTCAACAATGCGTATTCAACTTGCCACGTCTGCTCGCCAAGTCGGGCCAGCATCCTGACTGGCAAATACCCCGCCCGCACAAACTTAACCGAATGGCTGGGTGGCCGTCCTGAGAGGGAATACGAGAAACTGCACCACGGCGAAAAACTCACCGCTCTGCCAGATGAAGAACAAACACTGGCCGAGACGTTGCATCAACATGGCTACGCCACCGCCAACTACGGCAAAGCCCATCTGAACAAAGACCCCAAGTCTTACGGATTCGATGAAGCGATCACCGGCTGGGTCAGATCGTACTACTATCCGTTTGGAAAAGATTACGATGAAACGCTGCCGGCGAAAGAAGGTGATTATCACACCGACAAATTGACGGATGCCGCCATTGATTTCATTGAACGAAATCAAGACAAACCATTCTTTGTCCACCTCGAGCACTTCTCCGTTCATGACCCGATTCAAGGACGCAAGGACCTCGTCAAGAAATACACCACGAAACTTGACGCGATGCCGTCCCAAGCAGGTCCGGATTACATCCTCGAACCGAATCCGGATGGACCAGCGCTCACCGCCGAACAACTGAAAGCGATCGCCGAGAACGACAACAGCGCAACACACCAGAACGAGCGAGTGTGGTGGGTCAAGCAAAAACAAGACAACGTCGAGTTCGCTGGAATGGTGGGAGCGACCGACGAAAGTCTTGGCCGAATCCGCGCGAAACTGAAGGAACTTGGCCTCGAAAAGAACACCATCGTCATCTTTACGTCCGACAACGGTGGCATGGCGGCGTCGAACCAATATCGTGGCATCAATTATCCGGCCGAAAATCTGAACCGACGTTTTTCCAGCTCCAACCTGCCGCTTCGGGGCGCAAAGGGCTGGAACTATGAAGGTGGCATCCGTGTCCCATTGATTGTTCACTGGCCAGGCAAGATCCGACCGAACACAACTTCAGACGCGGTCGTCACGGGAACAGATTACTACCCGACCCTACTGGAGATGCTGGACCTTCCAGCATTACCCCAACAACATGTGGATGGCAGAAGCTTTGTCCCCGCGCTGAAGGCCGAAGCCTACGATCGCGGGCCGATCTTCTGGCACTTTCCGCACTACAGCAATCATGGATTTCAAAGTCCGAACGGGGCGATACGTTCCGGAAGGTATAAGCTGATCGAGTACTACGAAAACGGCACCACTCAGCTCTTCGATTTGGAAACGGATATCGGTGAACAGAACGACCTCGTCCAATCAAAACCGGAAATCGCGCAAAAACTGAAAGATCAACTTCACGATTGGCGTAAAGAAGTCGACGCCAAAATGCCCTATCCCAAAACGTCAACCTCCAAACCTGCACCAGGGGCCCGGGTTGCGATCACCAAGACAGCAAACCTGCCTGCAGACGTCCAAAAATTTGCTCCGGGTTGGACGGTAAAATCGTGGGGCGGACCAGGCATGAAACCTGGCCTCCGTGCAAGGTGGAACGGACGCAGCAACGTCTTGCTCACCCATCCCCTTAGCCAAGAGATTCCTTGCATTTTATCTCGCACACTCAAGATCCCAACTGGAAGAAAAGCCGCACTTAAGTTTGATGTGAACAACCACCCAAACGGCAACTGGACACTTGTCGTGCGGATTGATGGCAACGAAGTTCTGAAAAAGCCGATCGAAGACTCGAAGTGGCAAGAGATCCGAATTGACTTGGCCGAACAGGCAGGAAAAACGATCCTCATCGAACTAGAAAACCGCGCAAGTGATTGGGCCTTCGAGGCTGCATACTGGAACCAGCTCGAGCTCACAGACTAATCGAATCGTCTTGCAAGAAATTTCGGGAACATTCCCTTTCAAACTGAACTTTGCCGCCTCGGCATAGCAACTTGTGGTGAGGCGAACACCAGGGTGACTCCATTGATCATGCTCCGACTGCTCGGGATTGTGCTGCTTTTATCAACGACCGCCCAAGCTTGGGAGGTTTTTGAAATGGATGCGATTCGCGATCCAACAACGCTGGAAATTGAAGTCACACAAGCGTGGCAAACCGTTCAAGGGCCGATCGCCACTCGACAAAAATTGGTCACCATCAATGTTGGCGAAATTTGGCCGGGTCAAGATTATCGGGTGCCCGTACGAATGGTTGTCCCAGCTGATCGAAAGGCTCGCGGGTTTCACCTCACTGGTGGAAATACACCAAGGAAATTGGAACGTCACGCCAAACCGAGGGGAGTCGAGCTCGACTTGCTGGCCGGCGGCATTGGACTGGTCATGACCGTCGTCCAAGAACCAGGGTCTTACGGGGAAGCCCAACTGGGCGGAGCCTCTGAGGCGAGATTCGCCAAGTCACTCGACCCTCACCATAAGATCCAATATTGGGCTTGGCCGGCCACACTGATGCGAGCCATCACGACCGCCTATGCGGAGACGGAGCACTTCGAGAAAGGAAAGATCGCGGTCACCGGTTCATCAAAAAATGGTGCGTCTCCCTCGATGGCGATCATCCACGATCAGCGCATGACAGCCTTGCACGCAACAGTATCACCGATCTGGGATTCACCACTGCGACTGTGCGATCAGGAGGCACGAGATCAACACCGCGCTGCGGGAGGCCAACAGCGAGGTTTTTCGGGAGGCCACTTTGGCCCCAATTTCAATCAACGTGCACTCAACGCCGGTCACACCTGGAAAGACCTGCAAAGCTTCGTGGCCGACATCTCGGATGACGTCTTTATTTCTCGCAATCTTGATGCACTCCGAAGTCGTGGTGTCGAAATGCTTTTTCATCCGGGAACCCATGACATGGTTGCTTATGATCTGGCATGGGGCGGAGTCCACCATCCTTCCATTCCGATTTACCTCGGCGCAAATAGCGGTCACGGCAAAAAAGGGCACCCGAAAACGGAACGAGATCAGCAAAACAAGGCCGCCTTATTGCTCCACCATTTCTTCCCTGATGAAATGACGGAATCCATGCTGTCACCCCCAACAATCGAAACGGAACTCGACGAGGATATTTTGAAAGTGACCGTTCAATTCGCTCCTCATTCGGGTGAAGAAACAGGACGCATCTGGTGGATCAATGACCGCGACCCCGACGGGAGTCCACGATATCTGAAAGAACTCATCCCTGACGAAAACACCAAAGAGATGGTCCACCACGCAGAGCAGGGCACATGGACTGCCGAGATCAAAATCGATCCCACAACATCAAGGATCGATCTCTTCAGCAACCACCGTAAAACGCTACAGTTCCGAGAGGGTCGCTATCCAACCTATCTATCCAGTCCGTACACTCGAGTCGACCTTGGCAAGTCGGACGCCGTGGATAATCGCTAGCAGGAATGGTGATGCAGAACGACGACCGAGACCAACACATTTCAGGGGTCATTGGTGAGCCATTCTTGCCAACCCGAAGCGATGACTGCGAAGGTAGACCGTCTGCCCCCGCATCAACCACTCAATGGTCTCATCTGCGATCCTTGGGGCGATCTCGAGCAGACCGCATGAAACCTTTCGTCCTCACCGAACTGACGATTGCGCACCGCTAGTTTGTCTTGCTCGCGATCGTATTCATCGGCAATTGCCACAAATTACAACCCACTCAAATGAAAAGATGGCTCTCAGCTTCAATCCATTGAACTGATGGTGTCGGATAAGCAACGCGACCGACAGATTCCCTTCCGCGTCTATCTACCTGAATCAGATGCAACCGCAGCAATGGTCCTTTTCAGTCACGGCTTGGCGGCAATCGGAAAGGGTCGTCTTACCTGAAGCGTCACTGGTCCGCGCGGAGCGATGTGGCGGTTTTTTTCAGCATGTAGGTAGTGACGATACATTCCGAAACGGTATGGGTTTGCGGGAACGCATTCGCATCTTGCGAGATGCCGTCTCGGCAACACTTTTAGATAGTAAAGGCAGATTCCAAAGCATATGATGGCGGTGCAAATGCCAGAATGACAAAAGCGCCAACACGCCTAGATCTTCGTGCTCAACGCCGTGCAGGTGTGATTCCACTTGGTCTCCATTCGACACAAGCGATCCCGGAAATGACTGATGCCTGACGATTTCGATCCTTATCACGCTTGGCTTGGTGTCCCACCGAAAGAGCAGCCTTGCACCCATTACAGATTGCTTGGACTCACAATCTTTGAAGCCGAACAGGACGTGATCGATGCAGCCGCAGCCAGGCAAATTGCACACGTTCGCACGTATCAGTTGAAGCACCCAGATGAAGCGACTCGAATACTTCGAGAATTGGTCGAGGCGAAGTCCTGTTTGGTGAATCCAGAGCGGAAAGCAGCGTATGATCAAACGCTAGTCGAAACCGCCGCTGTCAACCAAGTTCCTGCCCCGCCGGTCGAAACCGCCCCAATCGAGAGCGATCCGGCCCCTAGCGATCCGGTCCCTAGCGATTCGGCAATTCGGCAGCCTAGACTTCGAATTCAAGTCCAGGGTGATCAGGAATCTCACCGCAACACATTGAATCGACGTCCCAAAACAAATGCGTCAGCAACATGGTTGCCGAAGGCATTTGGAGGCCTTGGCGGAATCAGCATTGCCATCTTGCTGTGGTGGATCATAGCGGGTGGCGATCGATCAAACTTCGTTACTCCGTCGCAAATCGCAGTAACGAGCCAAGACGACAAAAACTCAGCAGCTTCGACACACAACGAAATGCCCGCAGCACAAGATTCGGGTCAGGATCGTGTTGGCAAACGAACTGAAATAAACAAACCGGCTGGCGAAATCCCAGAATCGCCTTCATCTGAAATTGTAGAAGTCAATTCAAACGATCCCAATCTTGATCCGAGCCCTGTTCGCTCCGCCCTCAATGGCAGTCCACCGCCACTTGCCATTGCTCCTTTCAATCCGGCCGAGGCCAAAGCCCAGCAGCAAGCGTGGTCAGAATACCTGAACGTACCGATCGAATACACCAACGACATCGGTATGAAATTCACCCTGATTCCTCCCGGCGAGTTTTTGATGGGATGCACAGCAGCCCAGAACAAATTGTTGCTCGATTACGCGTCTCGGCAAATAAGTCGCCCCATACTTTTTGATTCTTATCAGAAAAATGTGATCGCGATTTCACCGCAGCGAAAAGTCCGCATCACACGTCCGTTCTACCTATCAGTCCGCGAAACGACTGTTGGCCAGTTTGAGAAAATCACCAAGAACCAGCAGACCGCCAACAACACCCCTGCTCGCCAGATCACTTGGAATCAGGCGACTCAGTTTTGCCAACAACTGAATGAGGGAGCCAGTCGCGAATCGACCTACCGCCTTCCAACCAGTGCTGAGTGGGAGATGGCCTGCCGTGCCGGCAGCCTCGGCTTGCATTACTTCGAAAACTCTGGTGATCCACCCAATACCAACGGTGAGGCTCTTGCTGCAAAACCTTCAAACGAAGGCCCCCAAGCGATCAACCCCTGGGGGCTGCGTGACATGTACGGGAGTTTAGGCGAATGGACTTCCGATTGGTGGGAATCGCCTGACGCCACTGCGGGCTTCGATCCAGCGGGGCCTGACTCCGGCGACGAACGTGTCATTCGCGGAAGCGGGTGGAACAACAGGGCGGTTTCATCTACCTCTGTTGAACGCTCTGGCGGAGCCCCCACCACAGCGAGCACGAACATCGGTTTTCGCGTGGTGCTTGAGATCAGTGGTGAGATACCCGATGCATCGGACAATCCGAATCGCCTCGCCGCCAATCCAGCAACCGAACCCAATCCAGCGAAGCTTCCGATTCCCGAAAAAGAACGCCTGGATTCCGCGCTCATCAAATTCAACCAGACATTTTCTAGTCGGAAGGAAACTGTCGACAAACTGCGTTGGCCTGAGCAATCCACTGCGTTCCAAGACTTGGCCCGAGAAGTTCATGAGCTCTACGAAGCAGAATCGGATATCACGCTCAAATATTTGATCCTGGAACGCTCAGTTCAGTGGGCGATTGAATCTGCGGATGCGGATCTGACCGAACAGCACATCGCAGCTTTCGAACAGACCTTTCAAATTGATGGCCTCGCGTATCGTTCTGATGCTGCATCGAGATGGGCGGATATCAGCAAGACGCATTACCGTGGGTCCCAATTGATTGCTGCTCGCAATCGCATCGTGGAATGGACCGTACCGCTCGCAAAACGTTTCGAGCAGAAAGAGCGTTTTGATGAGGCCATATCGCTGCTTAACTTGGCAAGCAGCTTGGTTGGCGGAAGTCGTGACCGACAAAGGATGTTGCGAGTTCTTTCCAGACAAATCAAAACAAAATCGGAACAGCGAGCGGCTATATTGGCACTTGAAGAGAGTGTCAAACAGACTCCCGATGCGGCCAAATTCTCGGAACTCGGTCAATACTGGTGCTTCGACATCGGCAACTGGGATCGGGGCCTGAAATATCTCGCCCAGGGTGATGATCCAACCTTTTCCTCGGCAGCGAAGTTGGATCTTGAAACCGAGGAAATGGGAGCCCTCCAATTGCCAGTTGCCGAGGCTTGGTACCAAATTGCACTGAAGCTAAAAGATGACCAACAGCGTCATGTTGCCATGCGGGCGAGAGGATTGCTGGAACGCTCCCAAGCTTCGCTGCAGGGAATCGAGCTGAAACAAGCCGAATCACAACTCGAAAAATTGGTCGAGATGACGGTAGGTGGTGCCACCCCTGCGATCGCCCCGTTCCCAGCAAACGTTGCTCAGGATCAACAGCGTGCCTGGGCACAAAGTTTGAATCTCCCGATTGAATTTACCAATTCCATTGGAATGACCTTTGTCTTAATCCCGCCCGGTGACTTCACCATGGGATACAACGAACCTCAGACAAATTTTTTCCCAGCTCACCGCGTGAGGCTAACGCGGCCTTACTATCTGGGAAAAACTGAATTGACGGTTGACCAATACAACTCGCTAGCAAAAAAACAGTTGATAAACGGCGTTGGCAGCCGACCGCAGATCCAAAACTGGACTGAGGCGACAGCATTCTGCGAAGCCTTGACGACCTATGAAAAAGGTCAGCTTTACCGCTTACCGACTGAAGCAGAATGGGAATTTGCTCACCGCGCCGGACGCATGGACCTTCCAGAACCTCAGCAAGTGCAACTCGCCCTCGCCTCCGGTTGGTACAAGTCCAATTCTGGTGGCACTCTTCAGCCGGCGGCAAAGAAGCCTGCAAACGCTTGGGGCCTGCATGATATGTTTGGCAACGCAGGAGAATGGGTTCACGACCTTCCGTACGTCTTTCCGATGGTACCCACGCGCGTTGACCCCCGATCCCCACCCGATGTCAGCACGGCTACCAATTCCTTTAAAGCCCGTGGCCTCCCATCACCCGACGGGACAAGACGAATCACTCGCGGAGGGTCCTTCAACCGTGAAGTCTTCGATAACCGCGTTGTCAAATGGTACCGATACACCACTCGGCACAGTGGCTTTCAGTCATCAGATTACGGGTGCACTGGAGCTAGGATCCTGCTGGAGATCGACGTCGCGGCGAAACCTGCACAGCCATAGTGATCTGGTCACGGGAGACCTGCTCTGCAGAGAAGTCTACTGCAGAAACCGGTGGGCTTCTGCAGCAGACTTTCGCGGAGAACGAGACTCCATACTCCATTGGTTGTCAGGACCCATGGTCACAAGCCACCTTTCAGTCCACCAGTTTGATCGACCGCAGCACGGCATGACCGTCCTTCGTCGTGAGATCCAGTTTCGCACGACTGTCTCGATCCACGATCGTAATTTCAAAGGTTGAAACCTTTGACCATTCGAGAGTTTTGCCGTCGGCACTTTTGAAATCATCTCGACTGACGATGATCTCCTGATTGCCCTGACCTTCAATCTCCTGAACAAAAGAAAAGTTCCCGAGGTTATCCTTCCTGCTCAAGAAACCGCTCCCGATGTTCAATCGCATCGACAAACGTTTTCCATTGGAATCGATCGCTAGCGCAAGCTTCTTGCTGTTCGAGCGGTCTAGATCGGGGCTCTGAAACTTATACGTCTTGATACTCCGCTGATCTCGCGTTGACCAATCCTGGATGCCGTGGCTGAAATCTTCAAAAACCGCACGAGTTTTCGGCAGCTTCGCTAACGCCTGCAAATCCACGTTCTCTGGAACAATGGAATGTTCCACAGAGTTCAACGTGAATGTCGAGGTCTCCCCTCGTTCCAACTGCGTTTTCTGATCGAGCTTGTATCGACACAACGCGAACACATACAGCGGCAGATTTTCGTACACCGGCAAGTCCACCGACCAACTGCTTCCGGCCTGTTCTGAATCGGCCCGGTTCCAAAAACGGGTTCTTGAATTGGGGTCGTAGCTGAAATAAACCTCAGTCGCCGCCAATCGCTGCGGATCGGCGGGCGTGACGGTAAATGTCGCTGTCTTGTCCTTCACTTTGAATGTCGAACGTGGTGTGACCGGGATCTCTTGCTCGATCCCTTTCAGGTACTGATCAAACCAACGATTCAAAAGCACCCACTGCTCAGGTCCTGGGCCATGATTTTGATGAAGGTTGGTGCTAACTCGCCAATTCGGATGCTTCAACAGCGCCATCGACTGGTAGATCCGATCAAAGGTGGAGTGAAAATCATTGGAGGAACTGATAAAGAGAACTGGGCATTTCACGAGCGGCCAGTAGCTACTGGCATCGATGGTGTTCTTGTAGAGTTCAAGATCCCGAAAGTGTGGTCGAATGCTGCTTCCTTCGATTCCACCAGGGAAATCGACATACTTGAATCCCGATCCACCGACGAACGGGACCACCGCTTTCAAACGCGAATCAATCGCGGTCAAGGCTGTGATCATGCCGCCCATCGAGAAGCCCGAAAAACCGATTCGATCCGCGTCTACTTCTGGTTGCTGTTCCAGAAATGTGATCGCCCGACGGGCCGCAACCGTCAACAGAAACCAGTTGGCGTTGCGCGGGCTGGGAACCGGATCAATCGAATACTCATCCGGCTGCAAATTTCGCTTCCAACCTTTCCGTAATGCGTTGGCATAAAATCGCGGCCCCTGAGTCGGATCGACGTTTCCCCAATCTGTATTCTCCTCGATCCCATCCTCCATCGGTCGACCAAGCCAGTTGACGTCGAGTGTCGCGAAGCCCTGCTTTGCAAAATAGATGCCGCGTCTACGCTCGGCTCGCTGCCCTCCGCCATGACTCCAGACGAACGCCGCATTCCGCTCGCCGTTAACAGGAAACGAATAATAGGCAGCGACGCGAGCATCGGCCCCCTTGAACGTGCCAACCTTAAAAGTCACGTATCGCGTCACGACTCCGTCTGCTTGCCACTCTTTGACAATCTTGAATTCCAGTGGCTCTTTCCTCGCGTCGTAACCCTCCCAAAGATCGGTCACGTTCTGCGGGACTTGAGCAAGTTCATAAGCCGTAAATGTGTCTGCGGCTTGGAGCGTCGACACAAAGAATGCAAATCCAGCCAACAGGACAAAGATGCAGTTTCGTCGTTGCAAGAAATGAGTGGTCATCAAGTAGCTATCCAATCGTTCTCGGTCAATTCCATCATTGCTGGTGCGATGATCCAGTGCTTGCCAGCCGTGATCTCATGCTTGGAAGCCGTGATCTCATGTTTGGAAGCATAGGTAGGCATACTGGGTTTTCGCTTCGTCGCCATCAAGATGCTAGCTGCCAGTCTAATTCCCTTACTCAACTCGGTACAAAGTAACGAATACGATTGCTAGTCGTGCAGCAATCTTTTTGGCTGCTCCATCACTGGCTGCAGATGGAACTGGTTGTGGATCGTGCTGGCTAAAGAGAGCGGTAGGCTGTTCCCATTTTTCGGGCACCCCGAAACAATCGGAATCGAGTCCAACCTTTGCCTCTCAAGCTTGGCACCGACTCGACACGTCCGCACTGAACGGACCGTCAAATGGCGGTTTGGAGCGCTGCTTCGCATTCTGTTTCGCGACTCCTGCGGTTGCAGCGAATTGTCATTCGCGGGCAATCCGGCCCGATGACCGAGGTCTCCGAGGGAAAACCGAGCGAGAAAAATTCGTGCGTTCGACCATCGCAGCTGGCTAGGAAGAGACCGCAGAGGCAAAAACCCCTAACCTACATACCCCATCCTGCTTATCTTAAGCACTTTTCGCCCCATCGATCTCAACCACGCAATCGTTCACCGCATCCCAGGCCGCTTAGTTTGCCTAGGCCTCTTGTTTTGAGCGTTGTTGTGTGTCACACAATCTGCATCTTGAAAAGTGATTTCTTCTGAGATGCCAGGATAGCGATGCAAAGAAGAGCGAGGACAAACGCGAAAGGGCGTTTGCGGCGGCGGCTTTTTCTAGAGTGCTTGGAGAACCGGCGACTATTGGTCGCGACGGACCTGGCATCCATTTCCGGACTTGTCTTTGACGACTTTACCGGTAATGGCTACGACCCTGGAGAAGAGGTCGCCAGTGCCGCGTTGACGTTGCATCGAGACAACGGGGACGGAATCTTTCAGCAGGGCACTGACCAGCAAGTTTCGTCGACGACCACGCTAACGAACGGAACGTACAAGTTTAGCCGGATCAGCGCCGGTGGTTACTTCGTGCTGCAAGATGCGCAAACCGCCAGCGGTAGCGCACTGCTCCGCAACGTATCGCCACTGATCACTTTCAGTGCTGACGATGTGGCCGGCATGATCGTGACGCCAATCGATACGTTCAATCAAACCACCCAATTGGTCAGCGACCCGACGCCTAACAGTGCCGTCTCGAGTTCGGTCGCCGCGCCGGAAGTCATTGGTGGTGAGCGAGACATCTATGTCAGCCTGACCAGCGAAACCGGCGCGATCAACCTGAATGCCAACGATACAACGCTTGGACTGGGTGGCTTGCTGTCATTTGGTTCTCAAGGAAATGGCGCTGGCGAGCGGCGAGTTTCTTGGGACGGAGTCGACGGCGACGCCGCCAACATCCAAGACACGGGCTTGGGACAAACGGACCTGACAAGTGATGCAACTGCGCTAGGACTGCAGCTACAGATCGGTGCCGATTTGCCCGGTGGTGAAGTTTCCGTACGACTTTATTCCGACGATGCCGTCAGTGGATCCGCCACGCGATTCAGCACTGCAACTTTGGCGATTCCGCAAACGGGAGGCAGTGTTTCGCAGAAAGAATTCATTCCTTTCAGCGATTTCCAGCCGACCAGTGGTGGCGGTGCAATCTTCACGCAAGTCGGAGCGATTGAGCTGGAGATCCTGACCGGCGCTGCAAACGTGGATGGTCAGGCTGATATCGTCGGCACGGTTGGCCAAACGAACCGCGTTCAGAATTTCGAAAATTTTGAACAAGCTGACTTGGCACTCACCAAAACAGTCGATGACGACACGCCGAGCCTCAATCAGCAAGTCAATTTCCTAATCACTCTCTCCAATGTTGGCCCGGATGGAGCGACTGGTGTTGAGGTTCGTGATCAACTGCCGGCTGGTGTCAATTTTGTCTCAGCGGTTGCATCTCAGGGCTCCTACAACAATGCGACTGGTATCTGGACAGTCGGCAGCGTCAGCAGTGGCATTACACCAACTCTTCAACTTCGGGGCACGGTGACGTCCGCCGGCTCGCGAATCAACACAACCGAGGTGACGGCATCGGATCAATTCGATCCCAACAGCACGCCCGATAACGGCAACCCTTTGGAGAACGACCAGGCTTCGGTTAGCTTCGTTACGGAAGCGATCGATCTAGCTTTGATCAAGACTGCCGACCCGACGACTGTTGTGATTGGCAACAACGTTAGCTTCACCTTAACGTTAACGAATGCCGGACCGAGCACCGCGACTGGCGTGATTGTCCAGGATCAACTTCCTGACGGAATCTCGTTTGTCAGTTCAAGCCCGACTCAAGGTAGTTACGTCTCGAGTACTGGCCTGTGGAATGTGGGTACCGTTGCCAGTAGTGGGACTGCAACACTCACGCTGGTCGGCAGGGTCGACCAGCCCGGCGAAAAGACAAACATCGCGCAGGTGTTTGCCGCCGATCAAGAAGACATCAACAGCACCCCTGGAAACAACGATCCGAACGAGAACGATCAAGATTCCGCCACGATCGCCGCGCCCCAGATCAACCTTTCCCTGACCAAAGGAGCTTCACCGACAACCGTTGTGGTGGGTGAAAATGTCACCTTCACAATCATGGTTTCCAACGCGGGACCGAACGAAGCGACCGGCGTTACGGTGCTGGACCAATTGCCCAGCGGAGTTTCCTTTGTCAGTTCGAATGCTTCCCTGGGCAGCTACAACAGCGGCACCGGAATTTGGAATATAGGCACCATCCCTGCGGGCGTTTCCCAGTCTTTGACGATCACGGGCAACGTGACGATTCCGGGTCCAAAAACCAACACCGCTCAAGTCCAAACCGCCGATCAACCCGATTCTGAAAGTTCCCCCGGGAACGGTATCGAAAGCGAAAACGACCAAGACTCCGTCACGATTGAAGCGCCTCAGATCGATCTGGAATTAACAAAAACTGCGGCGCCAATCAGCGTCGTGGTTGGCCAACAAGTCGAGTTCACCATCAGCTTGACCAACCAAGGCCCCAGCGAAGCAACCGGCGTTGTGGTCAAAGACTTCCTGCCGAGCGGCATCTCGTTTGTCGGTTCCAATGCAACGCAAGGAACCTACAGTGCTCAGACTGGGCTGTGGACGGTCGGTTCTATAGCTGCTCAAGTGTCGCCCACACTTACACTCACCGGGCGCGTTGACACCCCAGGTGACAAGACAAACACCGCTCAGGTGCAAGCCGCTGATCAGCCCGACATTGACAGCACGCCTGGCAACGATGTCGAAGACGAGGACGACCAAGACTCCGTCACGATTCTCGCTCCGCAAATCGATCTCGCCCTCGTTAAATCCGTTGACAACAACATGCCCGACGTGGGCGAAACGATCACCTTCACGCTTGATCTTTCGAATGCTGGCCCCGACATCGCAACGGGTGTCCGCGTCCGTGATTTGTTGCCTACCGGATTAGATTTTGTCTCCCACTCCACCCTGACGGGCACCTACAACGCCGGGACTGGAATCTGGAATGTTGGGACAGTTCCCAATAATGACAGCGTATCGCTCACGATTCTGGCGATCCCCACCACGACCGCGATGATCGCCAATATCACCGAAGTTGTCGCCGCTGATCAGCCCGATGCGAGTTCAACACCAGACAACAATGACCCCTCCGAAAACGATCAGTCTTCGGTGATCATCGGTGCCCTAGAAATCGATTTGGAACTCACAAAAACGGTGGATGACCCCACACCGAATGTGAACGATACCATCACGTTCTCGATTGCTGTCAACAACGATGGACCGAGCGATGCAACCGGGGTGGTCGTCCAGGATCAGTTGCCTGATGGATTGACATTGACCTCATCGACGACAACCGCAGGTAACTACAATCCCTCCACCGGGCAGTGGACGATCGGCAACCTACCGAATCAAATCACCCAAACGTTGACGTTACTAGCCCGCGTTGACACCGCTGAAATGGTCGTCAACACAGGCGAAGTCATCGCCGCTGACCAGGTCGATCGCGATAGCACGCCCGGCAATGGAGTCGAAGAAGAAGACGATCAGGACAGTGCCGTCGTCAATCCACAGGTAGCCGATTTGAGCCTGACCAAATCGGTCAACAATCCAAGACCAAACGTCGGCGAAACAGCAACCTTTACCATCACCGTATCGAACGTGGGCCCAGATGCTGCGACCAATGTGAGTGTCGCGGACCGACTGCCATCTGGACTTACTTTCGATTCGGCATCAGCCTCGCAGGGCGACTATGACGCCACCAGCGGAGCTTGGACAATCGGAACGATTGGGGCCGGCGGCCAAGCCTCACTGGACATCGCAGCCCTGGTTGAATCGAGCGATGCAAAGATCAACACCGCGCAGGTCTCTGCTGCTGACCAGTTTGATCCGAACAGCACACCCAACAATAACGTCGAATCTGAAGATGACCAGGACTCGATAACGGTCACACCTCCCGTGATCGATCTGGAACTTAGCAAGTCAATCGACATTGAACGCCCCAACGTTGGAGAAACGATTCGCTACACGGTGATGGTCGACAACCAAGGCCCTGACGATGCATCTGGCGTGATCGTTGCCGACGATCTTCCGGACGGCCTGGTATTTGTCGCATCCAATGCAACATCGGGTAACTACGACGTGAACACCGGGCGTTGGACCGTCGGTGCCATAGCAGCCAACTCAACGGCAACACTGACCATTGACGCAACCGTGAATACCGTTGAGACGACGACCAATATTGCCGAAGTGTTCGCCGCCGATCAGTTTGACTCAGACAGCACACCGGGAAATTCAAACCCCAATGAGGACGACTACGATTCAGTTACCTTTCAACTGGCAGTGGCTGACCTGTCGTTAACGAAAACAGTCGATGAAGCGTCTCCTAACGTGGGAGATAACGTGACCTTCACCATCGACACCACCAACGCGGGAATCGATCCGGCGACGGGCGTAACGGTGCTCGACATACTGCCGGACGGACTCGATTTTGTTTCATCTTCACCAACAGTCGGGAACTACAACTCGTCCTCAGGGATCTGGGACATCGGTGACCTGGATGTCAATGCAACAGCGACTCTGACCATCGTTGCGACATCGACCACCAACACATCTGTTTTAAATGTCGCCCGCGTGGAGTCTTCTGATCAACTCGACCCAAATTCAACTCCCGGTAACGACGAACCCGGCGAGGATGATCAGGACAGCGTCGAAGTTACCGGCCAACTGATTGACCTTTCGCTCGAAAAAACGGCTGACAATCCGCGACCCAATGTGGGTGACACAGTTCGGTTTACCATCGCGTTAACCAATTCTGAAATCTCCCGAGCCACAGGGGTCTCCGTTCGGGATGTGTTGCCAGACGGGTTAGCATTCGTGTCGAGTTCGGCAACGCGCGGGACCTATGATGATTCGACTGGGATTTGGACTATCGGAACCGTGAACAGTGGGGATGTTGTCACCCTGAACATCTCCGCCTCCACCTCCGGCGTCATTACGGTCGTGAATACAGCAGAGGTAATCACCGCGGACCAGCCCGACATCGATTCGACTCCAGATAACGGTGACCCGCTCGAAGATGATCAGGATTCGGTCGACGTAATCACTCAGGTGGCAGACCTGTCACTCACCAAATCGGTCGACAATGCACGGCCCGACGTCGGAAACCCGATCGTTTTCCGACTGGATCTTGTTAACGACGGACCCGACCCTGCCACGAATGTCCGCGTCGCCGACACACTTCCCGAAGGCCTCCGCTTCATTAGTTCTGACCCATCCCTTGGGACTTACAACCCAACGACCGGGATCTGGAATGTCGGACAAGTCGGTAGCAAAGAAGATGAATCGTTGCTGATTACGGCAGAAGTCTTAAACATCGGCGTTAAGATCAATTCAGCCGAGGTCGTCGCATCAGACCAAGCTGATCCAAACTCGACACCCGGCAACAACGTGCCTGCCGAAGATGACCAAGACTCCATCTCCGTGCAACCGACGATCATCGATCTTTCGTTGGAAAAAACCGCGAGACCCTTCCGACCCTCGGTCAACGGCGAACTGACTTATACCATCACCCTGAAGAATGATGGAATTGACACTGCGACTGGAGTCGTGGTGGAGGACACCTTGCCACCGAGCGTGACCCTCCTCAGTGCGACTCCGTCAGTCGGCGTTTTCTCCAATGGAGAATGGTCCGTCTCGTCTCTCGCGCCAGAGACGGATGCGACACTGGAGTTACTGGTCCGTGTCGATGAACCGGGCGAACCGGAAAACCGAACTCAGGTGATCGCAGCCGATCAATTCGACTTCGATAGCACGCCTGGCAATGATGATGGCATCGACGGAAATGGCAACGACGAGGACGACCAAGCTTCCGTCACAGTGACAACCGCCAGCGCGGACTTATCGCTGACCAAGATTGTCAGCAACGAACGCCCGCCCGCTGGCTCCGAAGAGGTGTACACAGTCACGCTCAGCAATGCGGGCCCCGATGCGGCGAGAGATGTCGTTGTCCTTGATCAACTCCCGACCGGCCTGACCTTCGTTTCAGCCACAACAAGCACGGGCGACTACAACCAATCCAACAACTTCTGGACGGTTCCGTCGATCGCAGAGGGCGCTTCCGAGACCCTGGAACTTCGGTTTCGGGTGACTAGCCTGGGCGAAAAGATCAACACAGCTCAGGTCATCGCGTCAAGCGAATTCGATCCCAACAGCACACCTGGCAATAACGACCCCGACGAAGATGACCAAGACAGCGTCTCGCTCGTTCCCGAACTGGTCGACTTGGCTTTGACCAAGGTTGTGGATGACGCATCCCCAAATGTCGGGGGCACTGTACGCTTCACACTCGAAGTGACCAACCAAGGTCCATCCACTGCAACGGGCGTCGTCGTCGCAGACCAGTTGCCAGCCGGCATGACGGCAACGGAGATCCTCGCCAGCGAGGGCGTCTACGATCCAGTGAACGGCATTTGGGACATTGGAACCGTACTCAAAGGCAGTCGCCCGACGCTAGAAATTGACGCTCGGATCGATCAACCGGATCCGCAGGTGAACATTGCCGAAATCATCAATGCCGATCAACCTGATATCGACTCGACGCCAGGAAATGGCGATGAGGATGAGGACGACTATGCCTCTGTCGAAGTCACCCCACAGATCGCCGATCTGCGGCTCATCAAAACTGTCAGTGATCCAACGCCGAACAAAAATGAAGAAGTTTTCTTCACAATCATCTTGGGCAATGAAGGCCCCAACGATGCGACGAACGTCCTGGTTCGTGACTTGCTCCCCAAAGGGATGACTTTCGAACGGGCGAATGAAAGCTCCGGCACCTACGATCCAATCAATGGCTTGTGGACCATCCCAAGCGTCCCAGCGAGATCTGTCGCATCTCTGCAACTCGTCTCTTTCGTTCAAACGAAGGAACCTGTCACCAACACCGCAGAAATCATTGCTTCGGATCAATTTGATCCCGACAGCACGCCGGACAATCAAGACCCTACCGAGGATGACATCGACTCCGTTTCACTCACACCTCGGCTGATCGATCTCTCGATCGCGGCAACCGCTGTGAATGAACGGCCAAATCCGGGTGAAGTTTTTGAGATGGTCTTCACGGCGACCAATGATGGGCCAGATGAAGCGACCAATGTCATTGTCGACATCGCTCTGCCTGCAGGGCTCACCTTGATCTCAGCTCGTCCGCAACGGGGAACCTTCAACAGCCCTTGGAATATCCCAAGACTTGCGGCTGGCGAAACGGTGAACCTCGTGATCACCGCTCGAGCCGAAACACGCGGTACCAAGGTGGTCGAAGCGGAGGTAATCGCTGCTGACCAAGCTGACGTCGATAGCACACCAGGTAACAACCAATCGCAGGAAGATGACCAGACGACTCTGTTGATTCGCGTCCCTGTCTTTTCCAAGCGACTCTTCCTGGCGAGACGCTAATCCAACGCTGAGGGAATTTGAATCCGAGCCGTACCAGGCTCGGATTCCCCACACAGAACTCGTCCGCCAACATCACCATCACGTGATGTCAGTAGCAACGGCACGCATACCGCATCGAACGAAACCCGATCGGTTGCCGTCAGAATTGCTGCAGTGTGCCAGAATTGCTGCAGTGTGTTGGGCGTTGCTGCGGCACGACAGGTTTTGCTGCGGCGTGAAGCCCAGATCAAGGACTGACAACGTCGTCGAGAACACGAGAGTCAAATTCGACGCGACGCGATGCGACAAACCAAGCGAGCGACTTGGCAGGCACAACAAGGTGAATTTACAAAAAAAGAACGGCACGAAGATTCATTTGAATCCACGCACCGTCCGGCGGAAGTCAAAAATGACTGCTAAAGATTGGTCGGAGATTCAGCGGATGGCTGGCTATCCGATTCATCCTCATCAGGGTTTTCGAGTCTGACCAAAAGCCAATTCTCGGTTCGCTCCGAGCCGAAGTGAACGAGGACCGGCGCCTGGTCGAGTGTCAGGTTATAAAGCCCTGTCTCCGCGACAACTTGCTCGCTCTCACCGATTCGGAAGGCAACTCGCTGGGTCTCTTTGTCGATCTGACCTTGAATCGAATCAGCTTGCTCCGTTTCGGAATTGTAAAGCGTCCCACTGATGATCCCTTCCTTACTCGCGGCAAGCTGGATGACGCGAGTGGGTTCTTTATCATCGACATCTGACGAAACAGCAAAAGTACCTAACGGCATCCATTCGACTTCGGCCGCTTCCTCTTCGGTTTCAGGTGGAGCAACCGTCGCTAATCGCATCGCAGACTGTGCAAATTCGTCACTACTGGCAACCTGCTCACCGTTAACGTAAACGCTGTTGTCTTGGTAGACGACATTGCCACCAGTTCCATAGTCGTAATAGACAGGCTGCTGCCAGACCGCTGCGGGTGCCTGCCATGTGAACCAATTCGTGCAAGCAGCGAAAGTGGGAACGGTCCACCAGTAGTTGTAGCTGTAACGATTGAAGCTGTAACCGTAGTGCCAGCCACTGAAGTAGTGCTGGTGAGAGCCCCACCACGATGGACCAAACCAGTTGTGGTGGTGATGGTGGTGGTGCCAAGAATTACGCACATCATTTCCCCAATTGTTCCAATAACGGCCTCGATCGGGATAGCGACTTTCCCAGTTGTGCATGCCCCCGATTTGGTTCTGCCAACGGTTACCGATGTTGTTGTAACGATCATTGCTGATGTTGGCCCAACTCGGACGATTATTAATGATGCCGTTATTGCCCAGGTTGATGTCACCGATGTTGATGAAGTTGTTGTCGCCATCGGGACGTGATGGTCGGTCCCCCCATGGACGATCGCCATCGGGACGGTTCCACCACGGGCGATCACCATCAGGACGATTTCCCCATGGACGATCACCATCAGGACGATTTCCCCACGGGCGATCACCATCAGGACGATCGCCGTCAGGACGGTTCCACCACGGACGGTCTCCGTCACCCGGTTTTTCAGGAAGGATGCTAGGACGGTCTCCGTTGCCAGGTTTTCCTGGAAGGATGCTGGGACGGTCTCCGTTGCCAGGTTTTCCTGGAAGGATGCTAGGACGGTCTCCGTTGCCAGGTTTTCCTGGAAGGATGCTAGGACGGTCTCCGTTGCCAGGTTTTCCTGGAAGGATGCTGGGACGGTCTCCGTTGCCAGGTTTTCCTGG
>JAQWPZ010000230.1 GCA_029245125.1 Rubripirellula sp. | reverse complement strand
CAGTGTTTTCAAAAAGCCAAATCGATCGATCGCCGGTTTGCTGAACCGATCGCCGGAACCGCTTTGACTTCGATCACCTTGGCGGCCCAATCGGCCAACGAACAAGCGATGCAACTGATCCGTCAGGCTCGGGAAAATGTGGACGAAGCATTGCGAATGGATCCCGATTCGATTGATGCTCGGCTGGCGCAGGCGATGCTCGAATGGCAAACGGTTGGACGTTTCAAACCCGCCGAGACCAGTTTGCGTGAACTAGTACTTGTCGCGCCGAACCATTGGCAAGTTCATCACCAATACGGTTTGCTGCTGTTAACGATGGGAAAAACATCGACCGCCATTGCATCGCTGCGTCAGGCTCAACTGCTGAACCCCGTTTCGGTCACCGCGAAAATCGACACGGCGCGGGCTCAGTGGATCGCTGGAAACATTGAACGCGCAGTCACTGACGCGAAACGCATTCGCGATCGCTACCGCAGCAATGAACTGGCACGTGGCTTACTGGTCGATCTGTACGAACACCAAACCCAATTTGAATTAGCAGCGAATGAACAGGGAATCACCGGCATCACGCCAGCAACCTCCGCACAAGAATACTATGGTTCCAGACAAAAAAACCTCCCAACCTTGCCCTACGGACCGTTCGGGAAAGTCTGCAATGAAGCGATCCTAGAATCACGAATCAAATCAGAGATTGACGATCAATTGCTTGCCCAATGGGTCGATCCACTGCCGCCAATGCTTAGCCTGTTGTTAGCGGTCCACCCTGCCTTCGAGCAAGTCCGCCAACTACCAAGAGCCCAGGAACTATTGCCCCGTGAAACTAGCGCAGCGATTGCTGCGGGCAGGACAAAAAACGTGCGGGCAGGTTGATAAAGGAGCAACCGTCACAAACCAGAGATCAAGCCAGAGCGACTGTCATTGCCAGCACTGGGTCGCACTGGGTCGCACTGGGTCGAGAACTTGGATTGATCCCTGACCAAACAACCCTGACGACATAAACTTCTGATTAAACAATCTCGGTCAGGGCAGCGTAAACTCGATCGTCACTGCGGCCGATCCAAAGGGTTAGTGGTTGCTCGCCTGTGTTCCGAAGCGGCTTCAGTATTTTGGCGGGATCGTGGCCCGTACCACGCACTTTGGCGGTGACGGCGTGTGCATTTCGCGTCCGAAGTTCCTTGCGGATTTTTTTCATGTCACAGGCTCCCCACCAAACAACCGGCGCAATGATTCCCATCAACAATTCCGCCGTGCTTTGCAACGGAGGATCGTCGGTTGTCAGAAAACCACTCGGCCCACCCAGCATCTGCAAACCTTGATGCGCGGCGAACGATTCGGTGAGGGCTGCTGCTCGGATTGCTGAATCGGGGTCGATCAGAAAACCGAGCGGCGTCGAGACCGATCCAGCCTTCAAGTCTTCTTCGGGCGTGAAAGTCCGGACATTGGCATCGGCTGAGATGGCGACTGCTGATCGACCACCGGGCTGCAATTGATGACGGTCAATCATCTCACCGCACAACAACGATTGCTCACGAACGGTTCGCTGCAGCGAAATCCAACAGCGATGATGAGGATGCGGCAACAACTCACTCGGCAGGTTCGCCATCGGGGCAAGTTTGACAACAGCAGGCAAAGACCGAATCATTTCGAGAACCGCATCCCAACTCGGTTCGTATTCCCGCGGATCCGAAGAACGCCGTCCTCGACTACGTCGATCGGGATCTATGTGCAAATCAGCAGCAACCGGCAAAGAGAACGTCGTCGCGTCCTGACAGAAAACCTGGACACGCCGTCCAGCTTGGCCTTGTGCAAGATTCGCCTTCGCCATCGCAGCAATTAACGGATCAGCGTCGACTGCTGTGATAGAAGCCTGCCTTGAAACTTGCATGGAATCCCCACCGATTCCACAACAAAGATCTGCGACTTGGACGCCGTTCAACCAACCAGCTTTGTATCTCGCAACCTGCCACGGTGTCGCTTGCTGAAGTGACTGATCGGTCACCCACCAAATACCAGGCTCGCCATCTTCACGAACCGCCGCTGGTCCTAGTTTGCTAATCGCTTTGCTCTGCAGTCGAGCGCAGGTCAGCGAGATCGAAAACAACTCGTCACCGATTTGATCTCGCAAACGCTTGATCGTGCTGATTCCCTCGCCCTGGCGATCGATCTCCCTCACGCAAATTTCACATGCTTGCTGTTGATCAACAAACTGGTAACCCGTTCCGATTGCGTGTTCTGCCATGATTGCGGTGATTCTAAGCGATTGGTGAATCGCAACAATCACAGCAGCCTCGCTCAATCGAGAATACGCTGCGAATGAATCTGACCGATGAAACATTTACGGGCGGCAGAGTTGCACTGACAATGCCGCCAATCCCAAACTTCTCCCTCCGCATTTGCCGGTTCGATGATTCGAATCTTCCGAAATTTGATTGTGCTCGCCATCATGGTGGGTGGCATGTACACCGCCTTAGAAACCGAATCAGGTCGCGATGCGGTCTCGTCGGTAATGTCAAACTTTCAAGGTGGAACAACCCTGGTCAGCACCGAAAATGATGGGTATGGCAACCATGCTCATCATGATGTGGAGAACATCCGACGCGCCCAAGGCGATCGCTTTCGATACGATCAAGAGATGGCAGAAAAATTGGGTGCGGTTCCCTCGGATCCCGTAGCAGCACCAAAGCTGGTCGGCGCGCACATCGATGATTTGCGAGAGGTGTTGCGTTTCGATATCAATCCTTCTTGGGTCATCGGTCGATTCGCACGGGTTTCGACCGTATTGGCCGAAACACAGATGGAGGGACTGCGGGTTCCAATCGTCACAGGCACCAAGCCGAGTGATATCGCCGGAACACTGACTTACTATTTTGATCATGCCAACCAACTGAAGCGGATCACGATCCACGGATTCACAGGTGATCCCAACCAATTGGTCGCGACCATGACCCAACACTACGGAATGACCCCCGCACCGTCGCTCGAAGCAGGCGTTTACACGAAGAGTTGGAATGCGATACCGATCCATTTCCTGCGAATCACCCATGCTCCGGTAGTTCATTCCGACGCCATTCACCAGAAATACACCGTATTTCTCGAACTCAACGATCCGAACTCACCCTTCGGTATTAGCCAAGAAGCAAAGCAGATCATCCTCTCTGATCGCAGCAGCGGTCGTTGGTAGAGCATGGTGCCTCCGGATCGGCGAACCGGGGTTGAATCGGAAAATCCGGCCAGTCCGAGGCTCCAGCCAGTTCGAAAACGCGACAAAACATGCCGCGAGAACGACTTACGAGGGACACCCAAAAGAGCTACTAAGCAACCACCCGCACCCCATGCTTCTTCAGCCATTCGCACACTCTGACCGGTGGTGAGGTTACACTGGGTTGTGAGGGTTTCTGCCCGGGCTGATTGGCCTTGCCATCAACGCCCGCAAAAGACGACCCTGAAGAATCGACCAAACGGCGGATTGCGGCATGACAGACGCGCTATCTGCACGCGGGATCGTTCCTTAGTGGAGGCGGTGCAATGTCCGTAACCTGGTACTACATGGCTAACAGTTGGTTCCGAAAGGGACGACGTGTTGGGCCAATCACCGAGACAGATCTTTTGCAGCGAATCGACCGAGGCAAGATTCAACCCGAAACGTTGTTGCAGAGTGATAAGACCCGTGGACGTTGGGTACCCATGAATTCGGTAGGTCCCGCCATCAAGCGTTGGAAAGAAACGCATCCCGAAGAGGAACAGTGAGCGGCCGACGTTTCTTACTGCCGAAGACTCCTTCGGACTACGCAGCGATTGCAGTTGCCCCGCTGTTGATCTTTCTGATGATCAGCAGCCTAGCCAATTTCTTGATGTTAATTCTTTACCACGGAAACTTTCCGGGGCGATTGAGTTGGACGTTAGTCTGGTTCACGCTGGGGATGGTAGGCGTCGCGCGACTGTCCATTGAACGTGACCGCAAGTATGCGTTTGGATACGCAGCCGCCCTGGGGATCGCGACCTATCTCGCGTTGTTGAGGTTTGTCGACTCACCAATATTTTCGTTGTTCATCCTGGCGATCATTGCCTACCTCGTCGATGTCATCGTGCGCGACTGCACACTGATCGATGATGACGTCGACGCCAGCGGGCAGGGGCTAATCGATTCGGGACATTTGTTTGTACGGCAAAAAATCAAGCTGCCACCACAGGCGACTTCCAGCGATCATCAGGCTGATGCAGCACCGCGCCGCGGGGGACGCAAGACGCATCAACCCGGCCGCACGGTGATGTACCTGGCACTTGCCGCGCTGCCACTGTTCGGGCTTGGGCAATTCTTTTTGCGGAATCAAGCAGACACTTGGTCACGGGCGCGGTGGTTGCTGGCGTTTTACTTATTTTCCAGCCTTTCACTGTTGGTGACAACAAGTTTTTTGGGATTGCGTCGCTACTTGCGACAACGCAATGTGGAAATGCCGCGTGACGTATCGATTGGCTGGCTAACAGGCGGCTTGGGAATTATCGCACTCATCATGGCGTTGGCTTATTTAGCTCCAATACCAGGACAGGCAATCGCCATGTTCAAGCCACCCCAGTGGCTTGACTCACCCGGTGACACCGTCGCCAGCCGGTTTGGCTGGGGCGAAGAGGGGGCGGATGAAAGTAGCGAGGGTGATTCAACCACCTCGGCAGACACCAACGAGGCCGAAAAAGAACCGCAAGGAATGCGAACCGAAGCCAATGCGCCCCCCGGCGACACCGGTGACGGAAACCGAAAAGATGGGCCCGCCGGATCACAGTCAGGTGGGAAAAAAAATGCATCCGATTCCGACTCATCCCAGAGTGAACAATCTTCCAGCTCAAAAAACCAAAACAAGAAAAACCAACCGAGCGAATCAAACGCGAAACAAGAAAACGGTAAATCACCGGAATCATCGGGCGATCAACCGTCTCCAAACCAATCGTCCGCGAACAATGATCCACAGGATTCCAACCAATCCCAAAACCAATCATCTGACCAATCATCGAGAGACACGGCAGACCAAGAGCGGTCGTCCAGTGAATCAGATTCTTCTGATTCGAGTTCTGATGCCGGCGAGTCATCAAAGCCCGACTCAGGGGAACAGGATCCCAACTCCGAACAGGATTCGCAATCAAGCGATCAGTCAAAGCAAGGTGACTCCGAACAACAGTCAAGCAAGAACCCAGCTTCATCCAGTTCCTCCCAATCCCCGTCGAGTCGTTCGTCTGACGATTCACCCGGCAGCAATCTCGTGGGAACGATTAGCAGCCTGTTCAAAATACTCATCTTTTTCATTTTGGCCGGCATCATTGCGGTGTTCCTGTGGCTGCACCGCGAGCTAATCGCTGCTTGGTGGCAATCGCTTTTTGAGGGAACGGAGAGACCACAGCCGGTGGCGACCGAGACGGAAGAAATGAGTCCATCGGCACCGGCCCGACCATTTGCATCCTTCCGAAACCCAATCGGTACCGAGTCCGATTTGCGGCAGATTATCGTGATCACCTTCCAAGCATTCGAGGCTTGGACACGGGAACAAGGAACGGCTCGCGAGCGAGATGAAACGCCCGCCGAATTCATCCGCCGTGTTGCGAAAGCCAATCCACGAATGTCGTCCTCTGCACCTCAAGTCGTCGACGCCTACAATCGCATCGCGTACGGACGTGGACGGGCAACCAGACAAGACGTCCAGGCGGCCGAAAAGGTTTGGCGACTGATGACCAGGTAGCTGCTTCGCTGCCCGCGTCAATTCGAAGATGGGTCAATTCGAAGATGCGTCAATTCGAAGATGGGTAAACGAGACTGCATTGGCCTCGATCACACCCGACTCATGGCCCTTTGATCCGGCTTAACACCGACTCCAGCTGATCGGTGCCAGAGGTCATTTCTAATTCGATTTGGATCGCTCGAAGAGGCACGCCTCCCAACCGATCAGTCCGCAATTTCACCAAGTCCTTGTGAGTACAGACGATTTGGTTGACTTTGCCATCGAGCTGCTGAGCCCACTGGATGAGTGCCCGAACGGTCTCCGGGCTATACGAATCGTGATCGGGCAAGTGTCGCGCGTCGATGATCCGCATGCCACAGTCGTGAACGGTACGTTCAAACGCTTGGGGATTTCCGATGGCGGTTAAAACAGCAACTGGCACCTCTGATTGCCGGTCGATTGCGGTGATGTGATCCGGATATTCGAGCAAGCCGGATGGCTGGTGAACACTATGAACAATCGGAAGCTCACTGGCCACGTCATGAATCTGCTGGCGGATCATTTCGACGGTCGACTGCTCCACCGCATCGCAGCGAGACAGGATGCATAGATCTGCGCGACGGAGCTCCGAAACCGGTTCCCTCAACAAGCCACGCGGCAACAAATACCCAAAACCGAAAGGACAAGTTGCATCAATGACGACCAGATTCAAATCGCGATGCAATCGGCGATGCTGCATACCGTCGTCCATCAAGATCACTTCGGCACCGAGTTCCTCGACAGCAATTCGTGCCGCTTCGACACGATCCGGATCTTGGACGTGAGGTACGTCAGGCAAACGATCATGAAGCTCCATCGCTTCGTCATTTGAATCGGCTTCCCCGCGTCCATATCCGCGGCTGACCAGTGCGACCCGCAGCCCCCGCTGTCGCAGTTGCTTGGCTAGATAACAGACGATGGGAGTTTTACCGGTGCCGCCGGTCGTCAGATTACCGACGCTTATCACGGGAACACCACAATCATGGACATCGGTCCCGCGATCGTAGCGGTGGTTACGAAATGCGATGCCGCCCCGATAGAACCAAGAAGCAATTCGCAGTCCTCCACGCATGGTCATCGCAACCGGATCTTTCCGCTTGCCGCTGAGCACAGCTCGGTAATCCCAGCTCATCAATGGTTATCCTGCGTTGGCTTATCCAGAGGTCAATCGGAACTGGCTTCAATCGGAACTGGCTTTACGGCGGGCCGGGGCGATCAAATCGTCGACTTCGCTGCCGGGCTGGGTCAAGATTTCATCTGTACTTTGCGGGTCAATGGAGCGACAAGCCTCACTTAAGCGATCGGCTAATTCGTCGAGGGGATCCTCCCAAGTTTCGACCGTTGATTCGAGCGGTGGCACGTTGGCCATTTCATCCAACAACAGGACCATCCGCAAACAGTGTCGAAACAGAATCCCCTCTTCTTTCTGCAACTTGCGCGCGGTCACATATTTATTGAAATCACCGCCGAATTCCATCAGTTCGCCAACAATCCAGACCGGTTGAATTTTGACATCGTGAACCCGGGGATACTCATTGCGGAACAAACGCAAAATTTTCTCACCGATAGTCAGCGGCCAAACTTTTGGTTCCGCAAACATGACTCGTCCGAATCCCCGATCGGTGATTTCCTCGTCATCTTCTTCGGCCGCCGCACCGAGTTCTTCGGCTGTGGCTAAACCGAGTTGTAACAACTGAGGATCGAGTCTGGTTTGGGCCAGTGTTCCCGGCGGCATCTCATCGAGAGGTGGTACGCGTGCGAAGCGAGCCACCGTGCCGGGGACTTGCAGCACACTTTCCAACGCTGCGATCCGTTCCTGTGGATCGGCAATCGCTAATTGGTCGGCCAGGTAGACCCCGAACAGTGGGTTGATGCTACGCAAGTGCACCAAACGTTCAAGCCGCTCCGTGGGATTCGCGGTTTGAGGACGATAATCGTCGACTTCGTAACCCCGGCTTTCGATCAGATCAGGGTCCTGATTTTCCTCACCTGATTCACTCGTCTCTGAGCTGACCGGACGGATTTGGTCAAGCAGTTCACCGAACAAACCTTCCGTCTTGGGTGCCGCTACTTGTTGAGCGTCACCGTCAGCAGGCTTTGGCTTTTGTTTTGGTTGAGCGGCTCGAGGCTTTGGATCCAACTCGATGTAACCCGCGGACCAGAGAGTGATCAACATTCGGTTGAGATCACGTTGCGCTTCCTCGATTCCTTTGGGTTGCAGTAAGCGGCGTCCCACCAAATCCCGAATCGGCTGCACCTCGGGATTCTTTCCCAACAGATAGGCGAGCAGTCGCCACGGAATCCGCCCTCGACTGCTCAGGTTGGCTGATTCTGCGGTTCGCAACTGCTCAAATTGCTGCTCGCTCCAATAAGTTTCACCCGAACGCCGCTTGGGCATCTTCTTTTTCAACTGCTTTTTGGCTTTCAGCAGTCCCGGATCTTTGGTGTCTTCGGGAATCGAATCGTATTTTTCTCGCCAGCGGTGAATTTTGACATCATCTTCGTGAGCCAACCCGAAGACATAACCACGATCATCAAATTGCGGTCGCCCCGCCCGGCCAAAAATCTGGTGCGCGGACGCGGGATCGATCAACTTTTTCTTGTCCCTTGGTCCCTTCAACAAACTCGGCAGCATCACACTTCGGGCGGGCAGGTTGATACCAGCGGCCAAGGTTTCAGTACAAACGCAGTAAGCGAGCAATTTTCGCTGGAACAGCTCTTCGACCATTCGGCGGTAGCGGGGCAAGACGCCGGCATGGTGAACGCCCACGCCACGCATCAGCAATTGTTTCAGCTTGGGACCGGCACCGGCTGTCATGTCGGCGGCATTCAAATAGTCGGCAAGCTCGGCTTGCCGAGTTTTATCGATCAGTTTTTTCCCTTTCAGCAGTTCGGCAGTGGTCCAGCACTGCGAACGGCTGAAACAGAAAAGCAAGGCCGGTGTTCGTCGCGCCTCTTCAGCACCAGCGGCGCATTTCTCAGACAGATCCGCCAACAGCTCGTCACCGACCCACTCGAATTGCAACGGCACTTTCCGTTCTGTTCCAACGACCAGTTGCAACCGTCGCTGATGAGCGCGTGCCAGCCAAGAATTGAATTCCAATGCATTCCCAACCGTCGCACTCAGCAACATCGTCCGAATGTGCGCGGGCAGCAACGCGAGCGTCAATTCCCAAACGATGCCACGTTCTCGGTCATTGAACGAGTGAAATTCATCCATCACGACGGCGGACACTTTGTCGAAACCGAATGCCTCTGGATGCAACAATCGGTTGAGTAAGATTTCGGCGACGACGACCAATACGGGGGCATCCGGATTGACTCGACGATTACCGGTCACCAATCCGACTTGGTCAGCCGAAAAACCCCACCGCACGGCCGACTGTTGCAGCTCATCGAGCTTTTGATCCGTCAATGCGATCAGAGGCGTGGTGTAATACATTTTCGAACCAGTCCGCAGGGCCTCGTACACCGCCGCTTCGGCGATCATCGTTTTCCCTGTCCCAGTCGGTGCGCAGATGAGCACCCCCTGTTCCCCCGTGAAATAGGCCAGCAGCGCTTCTTCCTGAACCGGGTACGGCTCGAAGGGCAACAGATCGAAGTATTCTGCGGCAAGTTGATCGCGATCGGGTGGCTCGGTTGGCTGATTCATGATTGTCAACTTATAACAGTCATCGACCGACTGCGGCAGACGCAAACCTCGCTGGGCTCTGATGATGTCCGATTTAACGCTGGAAGCACTCGAAATCTGGACCGCTGGACTGGATGCCGTGCGAGCTGAACCACTCGTGCGAAACAGCATTCAGCTGGACGGCAACCAATTGATGATTGATGACCAGATCTGGTCCCGCGACTCCTTCGATCAAATCCTGCTGATTGGAGGCGGCAAGGCGGGAACAGCAATGGCCCGAGGATTTGTCGACGCGATTGGCGATTGGCTGCCCATCACGGGCTGGATCAATGTTCCAGCAGGGACCGAGACAAAGATCGGTCGTGTCAAAATCCACCCGGCACGCCCCGCATCCATCAATGAACCGACGGCCGAAGGGGTGATGGGAGCGTCCGAAATTTTAAGCTTGGTTTCCCAGGCTGGGCCAAGAGACCTTTGCGTGGCCCTGATTTCGGGAGGCGGCAGTGCGCTGCTGCCAGCCCCCATCGATGAAATCACGCTGCAGGACAAACAAAACGTGACCCGGATTCTCAGTGGCAGCGGCGCGAACATCACCGAACTGAACACCGTCCGCAAACATCTCAGCCAAATCAAAGGTGGTGGGTTGCTGAGAGCCTGTCGCGGAGGACACCTGATCACCTTGATCCTTTCGGATGTCCTGGGAGATCCGCTTGATGTGATCGCTTCGGGACCCACCGTTGTTGATTCGACCACGGCGGCTGATGCCTTGGCTGTCTTGGCAAAACATGATCCGGATCACGCCTTGCCAGAGAGCATCTACAACACGCTGACGCGGGGAAGCAAAGCGGCAAACACGGCACGCCCGCCGGTCGTCCCCGTCACCAATCTGGTCATTGGAAACAACGCGATCGCAGTCGATCATGCCGGAATTCGCGCCGAACAACTTGGTTACAACCATGTGATGCAGTCGGCCCGACACTGCGAGGGTGCAGCAGAACAAGTTGGTAAACACTTCGCCAACATGACACTGCAAATGCTGCGTCCCCAATCAGACTCCCATCAGACGGATTGCCTGATCACTGGTGGCGAACCGATCGTCAAACTTGCCCCGCCCAGCCGCCGTGGACGCGGAGGCCGCAATCAACAGTTGGTACTGGCCGCGTATCATCAGTTGCTCGAATACCAACTTACCGATCAAGAGTGGCAGCGGTTTGCGATTCTATCGGCTGGAACGGACGGAGAAGACGGTCCCACCGATGCGGCAGGCGCCATGATCGATGGTGCCATTCATCGGAGAATTCAAAAATCACAACTCGATCCACTCGATTTCTTGGAACGCAATGACGCCTACACTTTTTTCAAAGCCGTGGACGGATTGCTGACGACGGGTCCCACCGGGACGAATGTCTGTGACATCCGAGTTGCCGTGGTCGATAGCCATATCAATCGCTAGCGAGCAAAAAAACCCCGCCCCTGGAAGCACCGAAACGTGCAGCAGCGTCGAAGACCCAGCGTCGAAGACCCAGCGTCGAACGAAATCATGCCATCCCCGCATGGGATCACGTTCGATGATGCTGGGAGCAAAACGATGATGCGGCAAGCTGGCGAGTCAACCACGATCCAGCCAAAGGCGGACAACTGCGGCGGGGGGATCTATTTTGGTCGCAACATTGATCGGATCGGCTGAATTTCCCCAGACCGAGATTGCGGGATTTGCCGACATGCCACTAAATTGGGGTTTTCTAAACGAGTGGATTCAGGAGGGCCCTCGCATGTCTCATCGATCGTCATTAGCGATCCTGTTAGCCGTCTTTGCCGGAAGCCTGATGATGCAGGCGACCGAACCGCCCCAAAAAGGGTATCCGCTGCCCGAGGATGTGGTGATCCCCGAGCCAACGGATGACGATCAGTTGATTCCACTACCAAGGCCCGGCGTGCCAATGCAGCAGCACCTGCGAGAATTGATCCCAGCAGGTGATTTAATCGGTGCCGGTGTCCACGAGGTGATCCAGGCGAACGGCAACGTGCTTGACAAATTCCCCACCGAAGAACAACTCGGCTTGGCACCAGAATCTGCGTCGGAATCCGAACTCGATCTTGCCCCCAATCCTTCCCGCCCCAACCATCCGGTGGCCGCAGCATCCATGGCGTCGAGTTCGCAACGAGCAAGGGTTGCCGAACAGTTGCTGAAATCGGCTCGTTTATTGGAAAACTTAGACGGGCGGGCTGATTATCAACGGAAACTGGTTGATCAATTACGGGTGGAAGCAAAAAATCTGTTGTCCGAGTAGACTGAGCGAAACTTTTGACGCTCTCCCTTTGCAATCCACTCGAATCCTTTGCGAAATCTGCCCACGATCTCTGTAAAGAACAAGCCTGCCATCATTGCCGGAGCGGCCTTATTATTGGTCGCGGGTGGCGTGTTTGCCGATTATTGGTCCGCCAAACCACTCGGCATTGAACCGCACTATGTCGGTCGAGATTCTTGCAATCAGTGCCATCAGGAAGAGGCGAAAGCGTTCGCCGGGTCACATCACGACTTGGCGATGGATTTAGCGACAGACGAATCAGTCTTGGGCGACTTTGACGACGCAACACTCGAGCATGACGGCTTAACAAGCCGCATGTTTCGAGATGGTGAACGCTTCATGGTTTATACCGAAGGCGAAGACGGCGTCATGCAGGACTTTGAAGTCAAGTACGTGTTCGGCGTTGATCCGCTGCAGCAGTACATGATCGAATTCGATCGTGACGAGGACCTGGGAGAGGACGAAATCCCACGACTCCAAGTGCTACGGATTAGCTGGGACACCAAACAGAAACGCTGGTTCTATCTTCGCCCGCCCGACGTAGCGGAGAAACTTGAACCGGGTGATCCGCTGCACTGGACCGGTATCGCACAACGTTGGCAAACGATGTGCGCGGATTGCCACTCGACGAATTTGAAACGGAATTTTGATACCAAGACCGCCAAGTACCACACCACCTTTTCAGAGATCGACGTTAGCTGCGAAGCATGTCATGGCCCGGGCAGTTTGCATGTCGAATTGGCGAACAGCAAATCGTTGTTTTGGGATCGAAATTACAAGTACGGACTTGCGCGATTAAAAGGTGAGAATCCTGAACCCCAATTGCAATCGTGTGCCCCCTGCCACAGTCGCCGCGGGTTACTAGGAAGTGAGTTCCAACCGGGACAAGAGTTCTGCGATCACTTCAGCCTGGAAACGTTGCAACCGAGCACGTACTACGACGACGGCCAGATCAAGGACGAAGTGTATGTCTATGGTTCGTTTATCCAGAGTCGGATGTATCACAAGGGAATCCGTTGTACCGATTGCCACGATCCGCACTCC
>JAQWPZ010000217.1 GCA_029245125.1 Rubripirellula sp. | reverse complement strand
TGAGTGGCAAGTGTAAATGGCATGCTCGATTACCGTTAAATCAGATCTTTGATTTGGCGATTGAAGAAGTTGATCTTCCGGTCGCCGGATTACCAGAAGAGCTTGATGGTTACCGGATTGCCCAACTTTCGGACATTCATTTAACCGGTGACATTCATGGTGACTTTTCACGCTACGCCGTGGAACGCGCCACCGGCTGGCAACCCGACTTGATTGCGTTGACGGGTGACATCATCGACAAGTCAAGCTGTATCGACTGGCTCGGCGACATCTTCGGTCGCGCCAACGCTCCTGATGGCTGCTATTACGTTTTAGGAAACCATGACACGCGAGTTGCCGATTCGGTACAAACACGCAAAGCGATGGACCAAGCTGGCTGGACAGATCTTGGCAGTCGAGGGCTGCATTGGCAACTTAGAGGCTTGCCATGTTTACTGATCGGCAATGAACATCCGTGGTATCGTCGCCCCGACATCAATCCGGTTTGCGAGGAATCATTCCGACTTTTGGTCAGTCACAGCCCAGATCAATTTCAGTGGGCACGCGAACATCAGGTTCACTTGATGCTCGCGGGACACACCCATGGAGGGCAGGGCAGACTGCCGATACTCGGTCCGCTATTGAGCCCCAGTTTGCACGGCAGTCGATATGCTTCAGGGGACTTTTACCGCTCGCCAACAACGATGCACGTCAGCCGAGGTTTCAGTGGTACGCATCTAATGCGGATCAATTGCCGGCCGGAGCTGTCGCTACTGACCTTGCGTTCTCCTCGGCTCGCCGGCGGGAGTACTTGAAGCCGGGGACAAAGAAGCATGCGGCGGAAACAATGCCGAAAATCAGATGTGCATACGGCGGCATGAGAGCCATCAAGAAAGAGGCAAACAACAGCGCGATCGCTTGAATGTAAAAAACGCCGTTTAACATTCCCGCCTTGATGATAAACACCATCGCGCTGATCACTCCCAGCAGAGGAGAGAGCGTTAACACGGGCATGTCGAGCCACCATTCGATAGGAAACAGCATCGCGATCGCTACCATGCTGGCGCCCCAGACATGAGCGATCTGGCGTTCGATAAATGTGACCGGTCCCATCCGTTGCCGCAGTTTCCAAAACACGGATGCCCACGCGCCGAGGCCGACCGTCCAGAGAGCGACGTAAACGCTTCGTTGCGTTACTCCGCGATAATCAAGCTGCCAAGTCAGTAAGCCGGCCACCAGTAACACCATCGAGTGCCAAATCCAGAGCTTGCCCCAGTTCTGCAAAACGGTTGCATGATGGGTTTCTCGGAACACGCGAGCGACCACTTGATTGAACCGCCCACTGCGTGCCGCCACACGTTCGTCCGCCAAATAGGCTTCCAGATCCTTAGCCAGGGCAGCAGCCGACTCATAACGCAAATCAATCGGCTTCTGGAGGCACCGAATGACGATCATTTCGAGGTCGCGATCCATTCCTGGCCGCAGCGCCCGCGGCGGTGTCGGATCTTGTTCGATGACTCGCATCACCATTTCCATCGGCGTATCGGCGACCAACGGGCTGCGGCCGGTCAGGGCGTAGTAGAGCACGCCCCCTAATGAGTAAACATCGCTCGCGGGACCAACCAAATTCCGCCGCCCGCTCGCTTGCTCGGGAGACATGTAAGCTGGCGTGCCGACCATCATTCCGCTTCGCGTCAATTCGTCGCCGTTACCGATCTGCTTCGCTAACCCGAAATCGGTAACCAGCGGTGTCCCATCATCGGAAATCAAAATATTGCTGGGTTTGAGATCACGATGCAGAATCTGGTTTTCATGGGCCACCGCGATTGCCCGTGCAATCGAAGCCACAATCGCTGCAGCTTCACGTTGCGGTAACACACCCGATGCCACACGTTCGGCCAACGTTTGCCCTTCGATCAACTGCATGCTGAAAAAAGGTCGCCCCTCGACATCGCCCGCATCATAAACGGGGACAATGTTGGGATGCTTCAAACTTGCTGAGGCAGATGCTTCAGCCAAAAATCGGTTCAGGTCTGATTCGCTCGCCAATCGTCCCCGCAGAATCATCTTGATTGCGACTTCGCGTTCAAGGCTTATCTGCCGAGCGCGAAACACCACCCCCATCCCGCCTCGGCCAAGCTCCTCGATCAATTCGTAGTCACCGACCACGGTTGGCAGCGTCAAACTTTTCCAACGTTTCGACGCGGGCGCAGCTGCCTTTTTATCTTCGCTACCAGCCGCCACATCGGTGACCAGAATTGTTCCCCACAAGCGAGTGATTTCATCCGCCAAATCGGGATGCTCCGCGCAGGTGCGTCTCAGGTCAACAATCTCACCGCGACAGATCGAATCAGTCACCTCCGCCACGACGTTGGCCAGGCGTTGATCGCGATCGGCCGAAGCGTCGAACGTCGACGACTCGCTCACGGCAGCCCCTCATAGCCGGCAGCACCGCTGGTGTCGGCATCATCCAGCAACTCACGCAGCCGCCGGAGTGCTCTCAAGTACCGCATGCTCGCCGCCGGCGGATTCAAACCAAGGACTTCAGAGATTTCCAGGTTCGAGAGATGCTCGTAATGTCGCATCAGGATGATCTCACGATCTTGATCACTCAGTTGCTCAATCACCCGTTCAACCTGCGCGACGATCTCTCGCCTCGTGGCCGCCGTCGCGGGCGTAATCCCGGGATCGCACAACTGCACCGCCAACTCCATCGTCGACTGATCAGTCCCAGCCGGAACTGCGATCGGCTGTTCGCGGTCCATGTTCCTCTTTGCGCTGACCCGATGCCTCCGGTAAGTATCAATGATGCGATCCCACGCGATCTGGCGAAGCCACAGGTGGAACGCCATGGAAGGGTCATCGAGATACTTCGTGAGGCGGCCGCTGGCCTCGATCATCACGTCCTGAACGACATCGCTGACATCGACTCTTTGTTGGACTTTTCGGTCGAGCCGCAGCTCCACCAGCCTACGTACGGGTCCTCGATGTTTTTCGAGCAACCGATTCACGGCGTCCGAGTCACCGTCTCGCGCAGCGTCCAGCAGCGACTCGGTATGATCGTCAGTGGGCCAGATTGATTTCGCCATCGTAGTCTCCAAACTAACTCTAGCGACCTGGACACCGCTAGCGGTCTGAAGCGAGGTGATCACAGGCCCTACAATCCTCCCGGCAAGCCCAGCCTCAATCGGCGTCCGGCGTCTGCGGCAAGCTATCAAAGCGGCCGCCCTCACTCTTTTCGAGCAAGGAATTACTCGATTTTTCGGATCTTGATGTTCTTAAATCGGACGACCATTGGCGGCCCCTGATGAATCTGCAGGGCGATGACGCCCTTTTTGGCGGCTTTTTCACTTTGATGATCAATCACCTCCGCCGTCATAGCGCCATTGATGAAATGTTGCAATTTGTTGTCGACGGCGAGGACACGAAAATCATTCCACTCGCCGGAATGAATTCCTTTGGCCAACTTGTTCGAATCGGCAAATCGCTTGGCCGCCTTCTTTCCATCAGCACCGATCGTGACCAACTCACCACGCTGAGCCAGGATTCCGCGTCCTTTCTCTTCATACAGGATGCCGGCGAATCGATTCCCAAAATCAATATCAGCCTGATAGCCCCCAACTACGAACTTCTCTTCGTTGACGATTTTGCTGCGATATTGGATACCGGAGTTACCACTTTCAATTTTGAACTGCGCGACCAATTCAAAGTTCTCCGGCTGCCCGCCGGTCCAGATTAAGAAAGTGTTGCCGTCGATTGGGTTTTCCGCTGTCGTGCGGCCCACGATTTCACCATTCTCGGCCGACCAAAGATCCGCTCGCCCTTTCCACCCTGTCAAATCACCGCCGCCGTAAAGCACCTGCAGACCGTCGCCAGAATCCTTCGGATCTTCGGCCGCGACAGTGGGGCACAGAAATGCCAATACAAACAACAAGGATGCAGTTCTCATCAAAGATCACTCCGGCTCGGTGGGGTCTGGTATCTGAAAGGGGTCGGGAATCTGGGCGGGTTCCAGCAGGCGGTCGAGATCCAACCTGTAGGCGGAATCCAACCTGTGGGCGGGATCCCACGACGGCCATGATTGTAATCAGTGATCTCAAGCAGTGGTGCGTGCCGTCGCTGTTCCCGCTTGGGGAATTACTCGCGAGGACCAATTCCATCCGGAGTGGACCAAAAACCGCCGCGTGCATGATCAAAGGTCAGCTTCGCACCCCGATGCTGATGACGAAAACCATCCTCGCTGGTCCACACGGGGGTGCCTGCGACGTAGGTCGCCGTGGGCCATCCGGTCAGTGTCACCCCATGCCAGGGACTCCAGCGAGACTTTGTCTGCTGCTGTTCATCAAGAATCGTCTTCTCCTGCTCCAGATCGACGAGCACCAAATCGGCGTCATAACCAACGGCGATCCGCCCCTTGCCAACGATATCCCAGACTCGAGCCGGTGCATCACACATCCAACTGGCCACCTGAGGTAACGTGCACTGACCTGCGGCCACGCGATGCAACATCAACGCCAAGCTGTTTTCCACTGCCGGCAATCCAGATGGACTTTGTGGATAGGGTTGATTCTTTTCTTCCAGAGTGTGGGGCGCATGATCCGTGGCGATCACTTGGATCGTTCCGTCTAGCAATGCCTGCCACAAACCCTCGTTATCCGCCTTGGTTTTAATCGACGGATTCATCTGGATTCGGCTACCCAACCGAGGATAGTCATCGACATTGAATTCAATGTGATGCAGACATACTTCTGCCGTGACGTAAGGATTAGCATTCACGAGGTATTTTAATTCGGCAGCAGTCGAAACGTGCAGCACGTGAAAGCGGTGACGATGTCGTCGTGCTAACTCTGTCGCTCGGGCCGTTGCGATCATCGCTGCCTGTTCATCACGGATGCGTGAATGATCCGAAATGTCCGTCGTACCAGCCAATCTCTCCGCATTCGCCCGCACAGTCGATTCGTCTTCACAGTGAGCACAAATCGGCAAACTTGTTTCCGCGAAGATACGTTCCAATGCTTCTTGTTCATCGACGAGCAAATTACCTGTACTGCTACCGATAAAGATTTTGATCCCTGGTACATCGCGAACGCGACTCAGTGCCTCACAGTTATCGGGCGTGGCACCAATGTAAAACCCATAATTCACCAGGGATTTCTCTGCCGCCAACGCCTCTTTCGCGCGCACACCTTCTTCCGTGATCGCGGGTGGCTTTGTGTTGGGCATTTCTAAAAATGAAGTCACTCCACCGATAGCGCACGCATGCGACGCAGTGGAGAGGTCTTCTTTGCCAGTCAATCCAGGATCACGGAAGTGCACTTGGTCATCAATCACGCCCGGCATCAAATAGCGGCCGGCACACTCGACCACCTCGTCGGCTGCAACTCCGGCTCCCGCATCCACATCCAGGATGCGACCAGCCTCCACCAACACAGATGCGTGGCGTACTTGGTCTGGCAAAACAACATTGGCATCACGAAATAAAGTGCGCGACATCTGGATCACTCTCGGTCGAAGCAGGTTAACGAACGGAGTGTCACTTTAACGTAGCCCGGGTGGAGGGCAATGGTGCAAGGCAACCCCCATAACTGGCCCCAACACATTGATCAAGGAACGCGTCTTGTCTGCGGGACACGCCTTCGTCTCGGGACGCAATTTGCAGTTTGGCAATCTCCCCAAACTTCACCCATTCAGAACCGCCGTCCAAAAACTCTGATCTTTTCGCAACGCTCAGCACGATTGCTCGCTCAGCACGATTGCTCACTCAGCGGATGCTGAGCGAGCACGCCACTTCAAAGAAACGCAATCACGGATTGAGCGACCGACGGAACGCATCGAATGCATCCCGAAAAGCTGCCGGCGGTGGTTTTCGATTGCCTGAATCTCGTATGCCCCTCAAGGCATCCGCAGAATCATCAATTGACGCTGGTGCGTCGGTGGGAGACCGCAATCCCAAACTTCGCAAGGCCTCATCAATATCCGGATTACTCGTTCCATCGAGTGCATTCGGTTTCAAATCACGGACATCCTGCCAGCGGTCGGAAAATCGCTGCAAATCTTGCTCATCCCACTGCAATTCTTCTAGCAACTTGCGATCTGGCGCATCACGTGTTTCCTTCAGGTAATCCAAGACCATATCGGTGGCTCGCTTGGTGTATTCCAAGTTGGCCGGCTTAGGCGGATCAGCCGCATCCGATTCAGCTCCCGCATCCTGCCCCGATTCGGCAGCGTCACTTCCTTCCCCAGTGCCACCGCGGGGAGTCGAATTCGAACGTGAGCCAGAGTTTCGAGGATTGCCACTCAGATCACCAGCGGACGATTCATCGCCGGAATTCTCTTCACTCGCTGAGGACGACGGATTCGATTCATCAGGCTGGGCCTGCTCACCGCCACCCGATGATTCACCACTTTGGGATTCACCACTTTGGGATTCACCACTTTGGGATTCACCACTTTGGGATTCACCACTTTGGGATTCA
>JAQWPZ010000207.1 GCA_029245125.1 Rubripirellula sp. | reverse complement strand
CCGAACATCGATTTGCGTCGCTCTCGAGAGGAGTGGATGGATAGTCACTTGTAGGATTGGTACCCGTCAAGTTGAACAGGTTTCAAGCCACCGTTAGGAACGCAAATCTTTGAAAGTCTGGCGTGCTCTTGTGCGTTTATCTCGAGGCTGGAACTCGTTTTCCGTGGAATGCGACAACAGGTCACTGGTAGTCGCAAAGCCACCGTTTTTCGTCGCAAAGCGGTGTGCAGCCCGAATTGCACTGGGCTCCCGCCTATCGTTCGCTAACGACGACTCGCGGTCTCACCTGATTGAAGGTAAGACATATTGCGTCGGCGATCAGTCGTCATGACGGTTCGATTGGTCCGCGTGACTTCGAATGCGGGGCAAAATTCGAAGCACCCTCTGCGACAGGTGCCGGACAATTTGTTGCTCGCCTCGCCGATGATTTGCGTTGCATCGCCCTTACACATTCCCTGCCTAAACACTGCGGCTAAACCCAGTTCCATGCAATATTACCAACACGAATTCAATGACGTTGAAGACTATCTACACCATCGTGCCCCATATTTGTTAGTCGATCGTATCGTGTCGATTAGCGAGGATTCAGTGCAGACCGAGAAGGTGATCACGGGGCAAGAGTTTTATGTGCAAGGTCACTTTCCTGGGGCTGCCATCTTCCCGGGAGCGATGATGCAAGAGTTGAGCACGCAATCCGCGGGGATTCTGATTGCAGCTAAATTCAACCCGATGCCAGAGTTCAACACTCACGATCCACGCTTCAACAAATATGCTCTCGGGGTTTTGGTGCGAGTCAAAAACGCGAAGTTTAAGGGATTCGCGAAGCCAGGTGACACCTTGGTGACCGAAGTGAGGCTCAACGAGCATACCACGAGTTTCTTTGACTTTCGCGCGACGATTCGTGTGGGAGACAAGCCGATCATGCAAAATTCATTTCGGCTGGCCAATGTCGATTCGGAGCTGCTTTACGACTGAAATGGCGAGAATTTCGCGTGCTCCGGCGCGGACATTCAAAGTGTTCTGGTCTGATGACCTGCCATCGGTTTTTCGTCGAGGTTTGGGGTTATTGGCAAGGGAACGAACGTTGCTCGCTGCGAGCGATTGCGAAGGCTGAGCGGAGCAAATTGCACCGTGATCGCCAGAAAGCGGTTCTGACCTCTTGAGAACGCTTTTGGTCCTTGTCAGGCCGGGATAATACGGGCAGAACACAATCCACCTGGGGGTATAGCAATGGCACCAATCGTTTCTGAGAACATTCTTCAAGTCCGTGCGGGTTGGAGCGATCAAGAACGTCGAGAACGGAAGGCAAGAGCGGGGGCGATGCAACTCCAACTGCGTGCTCTCGTGGTTCTCTCCGCCTTGGCTGCCGATGACGCAGCGGCGGAACAGCAAGAGACCGTCGCAGTCGCGAGCGCTTGCTAGGTCAGTTGCCGTGGAAAATGCCCTGAACACGGAGTCCCGCAACGGATTTACATACGCTCGTGCAAGGCTTTGGCTTGGCATGACAGGAGTCGGGCTTATCGTGGTCGTCTCGATCGCGGCAATCGTGTTCGATCTGCCCAACCGTTGGTTGCCTACCTCGCGATCATTCGTATGGGAAGACGTGACAGCAGTCCTCGCGATCATCGCCGGAAACATCGTTGCAATGATTCCGGTCGACTTCATCGGTGGATATTTTTTGCCCACACGCTTCGGCCGCACTGAGACTTCCAGATGGGAATTTACTGGCACTTGGGCGCGAGGCGTGATCGTCCAAGGCAGTCTATTCGCGTTTTCACTCCTGGCGATTTTGGCGGCAGGTCGTGCGGGCGGGGTTGTTGCCGCGATGTTAGTGATCGGTGTGATGGCAATCGTGTACGTCGCAATGCAACGCCGGTTGGTCTGTTACGCGACCGGCGGATGTTGTGAGATCACTGATGACAAGGTTGAAAGAGCGGTCCGACGAGCTACAGCCTGGGGGCTAAACGACCGCCCTGTCATTGTCGTGCACGCGACAGATCCAGGGTTCAACGGCGGCGTCGTCGGATTGCCCCGTTTTGAGTCGATTGTCGTGCCGATGGACTTTGTTGATCGTTTGACAACGAAGCAACTCGCGGTCGTCGTCGCACGGCGGATGGTCGCGATCGAGACCGGCAGCAGAACTCGAGGGATCGTCGTAGCGATTGGTTGGATCTTGGTCGGCTTTGGTCTTAGCACGCTCTTGCCGGGTGGTGGAGTTACAAGCGTCGCTGAGCTGGTGATGACCTGTTTGGGATTTACTGTTTGGACATTTCTCGGGCTCCTCACGCTTCCAACTGTGAGTCGGCAAGCGTCGTACGCGATCGACGGCGAGGTGCTGAGGCGAGGCGCGGAGGCTGAGACGCTTACCGAAACGATCTACACCCTGGACACATGGCAGGACGATGAGCCTTCACGCGGGATGTTGGTCGAGACTGTCTTTCATCCAGTTCCCAGCGCAAGTAACCGCACGCAAGAGCGTCAGAGTGGATCGCCGTATGCTTGGCACGCCGCTCGGATGACGCTTTTCCTGTCCTGGTCCTGCATGGGACTGCTCTCCCGCGCCGTGCATTGCAACGCCGGAAGGCCAGAACTGTGGGCCATGCTGCCCGCTGACTGAGACGTTTACCGCCGAGAAGAGCGATCAATCTGGGTAGGCAGGCAACCGCTGCTGAATCTCATCGCAGCTTGGTAGAAGAGCATCGTTCGTGAGTACTCGCGAACTAGGGCTCACCGCAAGCTCGGGAATCAGCGATCAGAAGCTCCCAGCGATCAGGGGCTCCCAGCGATCAGGGGGAGCCAGCGATCAGGGGGAGCCAGCAGGATTCGCCGAGGATTCGAAACAGCTTCTGATCGGTTGAATCGATCTAATAAAAGTTTTGGCTCCATGCGATACAGCTGGCGTTGGTCAGGGTCAGCTCCTATCGGGTCACGGTTACCGCACCCAGCGTCCTCCAGGCTGAACCATCGGTACTGTTATTTGCGTTGCCGGGGGATTGGACGTTGCCTTGAGATTACGTTAGAGCACGAAACCCACCATCGGCGTGGTGGACAGAATCTGTCCAGGCGTGTGGTGAAAGGCTTTACGTCCGAGTTTCGCAATTGATCGTATCGACCGGGGAACGCGGAAATCAGCGGGACGGGAGGTTCATGCTCGATGTTGGCACGGTTCTTGCATCTGGATGCAAAAGATTGTCCAGTTCCTTGAGATACCATGCGCGATGACCGATCACCAAACGCCTTCACCTTCTCCCACGTCGAAAGAGACTCAAACAGCGTGCTATTCGGAATCACTTCGGATTCCCGACCCGGATTCCATGAGCCCACTGCCTCCTCTTGTTTCTCTGCTGCACAGCAAGTTGCCAACTTGGTTGTTTTTCGTCGGACTCGTTGTTAGCTGGGGATTGATTTACCAATTGAACTCCGATCACCAGGAATCGGCAGCAGTAGCCAATGTGGACGGGGAAATCGATGCCGTTGAGATTGGCGGTGATGCAAGCACGCTGAGCAACCCCCTGGTGCTTCCGGATGGCAAGCTGGTGCTCCCGGATGGCAAAGTCAGGGCGGCCCGCTTCGAAAGCATGGCAGCAGGAACGCAGACGATCCAGCACGTTCACACGGTGCCGGGCCGACTACGCTACGACCAAACCAAGCATGTCGATATCAAAGCGCCGATGGATGGAATCCTGGCTGAGTTGGTTGTGACGCCCGGCGATCAAGTTGACACAGGGGACTTAATTGCGGTGATCCGTAGCCCGGAAATTGGTCAGGCGAGAGCCGAAATCATGAGGCGTGCGAACGAGCGAGACATCGCGCGACAGATCCTAAATCGAGAGCTGACAATTGCGAAGAATTTGCAGGACGTTTCTGCTCTGCTTGACCAGCGGCAATCTATTGAGGTGATCGAAGAAGCATTTTCAGATCGTTCACTCGGTGCCTACCGTCAAGCAATTTTGTCGGCTTATTCCAAAATGCGTCTGTCAGAAGAATTGATCGCAAAAGTACAACCGCTTGTTGCCACAGGTTCGATTTCGGGGCGAACGGTCCGCGAACGAGAAGGTGAACGGCAACTCGCCGAAACTGCTTTCCGCATGGCTCGTGATGAGGCTGCGTTTGCGGTTCGAAACTCGACGCTGAAAGCTGAAGCGGATGTTGCCGATGCCGAGCGACAATTGAATCTTGCTCGGAAAGCTCTCGAAGCACTGCTGGGTTACGAAGAGGATGCCGGCTTGCTATCTCAGAGTAATGAGGACCATCTCTCCCGGCTCGAAATCAGAGCACCCTTTCGCGGCAGTGTGGAGTCCCAAGGGTTTGCAAAGAATGAGCGATTGATGCGGGGTGACTCGATCATCGTGCTCGCAAACACCGACTCATTGACCGTAGAGGCTAGTATTCGGGAGAGCGATTGGTCAGCGGTAACACTGCAAGCGGGGACGAATATTTCCGTCAGGGTCCCCGCGCTCAACGACAGAGTTTTCAATGCTTCGATTCGCTATTTTGGCCGCGAAGTGCAAGCCGATACAAATTCGGTTCCATTAATCGCCAAGATCGAGAACCATGAAGGCTGGCTGAGGCCGGGGATGTTTGTGCGCGTGACCGTTCCTGTCGGCGAACCCCACCAAGCATTGTCGATCAAGCCGGAATCAGTTTTGCAGCACGAGAACGAGCAATTTGTTTTCGTTGACATGCGTGATGGAGCCTTCCAAAGGGTGGACGTTCAGACTGGCGAGGCGACCCCTGATTGGGTCGAAGTGGTGTCCGGGATTTCGCCGGGACAGTTGATTGTCACGGGAGGCGCGTTTCTGTTGAAATCGGAACTTCTGCTCCAGGGTGAAGGCGAATAGCAAGGGAATTGCTGTTGTCTTGATTCCCTTTCTGCCCATCAGTGTTGGGCGTTGACTGACTCGCCACCACGCATGCAACTCGGACTGTCGCATCATGCTCACGAAGATCATTGAACTCTCGCTCATCAATCGAGGGCTCGTCATTAGTCTGACCTTGCTTATGGCAGGGGCGGGTTTGTATTCGGCATTGAGCCTGCCGATCGATGCCGTGCCAGACATGACAAATGTGCAAGTCCAAGTCGTGACTGACGCCGGTTCGCTTTCGCCGGTCGAGGTCGAACGCTACGTGACTTATCCCGTCGAGAACACGATGGGGGGATTGCCGGACGTCGAAGAGCTTCGCAGCGTTTCCAAATTTGGTATTTCCGTCGTTACGATTGTTTTTGAGGAAGGGACCGATATTTATCGTGCCCGCCAGTTGGTGACCGAGCGACTGGGGGACGCTGCTGCCAATATTCCAGCCGGTTATGGCACGCCAACGGTTGGCCCACTGACAACAGCACTGGGTGAGATCCTGCAGTTTGAAGTCCGTAGCGAGCGACATTCCCCGATGGAACTTCGCACCCTGCTGGAATGGGAGATTTCGCCAAAGTTGCGGCAGGTTAACGGTGTTACCGAAATCAATACGCATGGCGGATATTACAAGACCTACGAGGTTCAGCCCGATCCTGACCGGCTGACGAGCTATGACATTCCGATGGAGTTAGTCTTTCAGCGGCTCGAAGCTAACAACAACACATCGGGGGGCGGTTACGTCATTCATCATGGTGAACAGCGATTCATTCGTGGTGTGTCGTTGCTTGAGAACCAACACGACATCGAATCGGTGGTGATTCGCCGAGAGCCTGATGGGAACCCCATTTTGTTGGGCGACATCGCGAAGGTAAGTATTGAGCCGATGACGCGTCAAGGTGCTGTTACGCGTGACGGTCGCGGTGAAGTTGTGACCGGTTTGGTGATGATGTTAATCGGTGAGAATTCCCGCGAAGTGGTCGAGCTGGCCAAAGAACGACTGCGGGAAATCGAGGTCACTTTGCCGGAGGGTGTGCGTTTGGAAGTGACCTATGACCGCGCTGCACTGATTGGCCGCACGCTTACCACGGTGCTTACAAATTTGACCGAAGGCGGGATCCTTGTGATCGCCGTACTACTGCTAATGCTCGGCAATTTACGAGCTGGCATCATTGTTGCACTGGCGATTCCCCTCTCCATGCTGTTTGCGACCAACGTGATGGCCTACACCGGAGTAACTGCCAGTTTGATGAGCTTGGGAGCAATCGATTTTGGCTTGATTGTTGATAGTAGTGTCATCATGGTCGAAAACTGTATTCGTAAACTCTCCCACGACAATGGTGATACCAAACATGAAGATGTGATTCGCGACGCTGCCGTCGAGGTTCGCAAGCCAACGATGTTTGGCGAGCTGATCATCGCAGTTGTTTTCCTGCCGATCCTGTTACTCGAGGGTACAGAAGGAAAGTTATTTCGGCCGATGGCGTTGACGGTGCTGTTTGCTTTGGGGGGATCGATGATTCTGTCACTGTCATTCATGCCGGCGATGGCATCCCTCTTTTTGCCTAAGAAGATGAAAGAGAAAGAAGTGTTTTTGGTTCGCATCGTCAAATTCTTCTACGAACCTTTGGTTACAAGAACGATTAAGCATCCGCATGTCACCGTGGCAACAGCGCTCGCTGTATTTGCGTTGAGTTTGCCGATGGCGCGGAATCTTGGCGCCGAGTTCATGCCTCGATTGGAGGAAGGGGACTTGCTGGTGGAAGCGTCGCGGCTTCCCAGTGCGACGCTCGAAGGATCGATCGAGATGTCGACGCAAATTGAGAATTTACTGAAGGTCTACCCAGAAGTCGAAACGGTCTTTTCCAAAACAGGACGTCCGGAAATCGCCAACGATGTCATGGGTGTGCATCAAACAGACGTCTGGGTTTTACTGAAACCGGTGCACGAGTGGCCGGAAACCAAAACACGAGACGATTTGATTCTTGAAATGTCAGATGAACTGAACGCCAACGTTCCGGGGGTTGCTTTCGGATTCACGCAGCCGATCGAGATGCGAGTCGACGAATTGGTCGCCGGCGTGAAAGCCGATGTGGCAGTTTTGCTTTATGGTGACGATATGGAAGTGCTTGGCGAGAAGGGCAAAGCAATCGAAGCCGTGTTGCGCGCCATCCCCGGAGCCGTGGATGTAAAAGCTGATTACCAAGCCAATCTTTCGACGTTGACGATCAAGACGAAACCGCAATCTCTCGCCCAGTATGGGATCGATGCTCAGTCCGTGCTCGATGTCGTTTCGTCGCTGGGAGGTCACCAGGTTGGCCAGATCTTTGAAGGGCGAGCACGCTATCCGATCATGGTGCGGATTCCTGTCGAATGGCGTGAAAACCTCGGCTTGTTGGAGCAGATCCCAGTTGCAGATTCCAATGGAAAAGCCGTTCCCTTGAAAGAAGTCGCAGACATTCGTCTGGAGGAAACGCCGCCGACGATCGAACACGAAGGCAACCGCCGACGAACGTTCATCTCGGCTAATGTTCGTGGGCGTGATGTGGCCAGCTTTGTGATGGAAGCACAAGCCGCTGTTGCTCAGCAGGTGGAATTTGCACCTGGTTATGAGGTGCAGTGGGGGGGTGACTTCGAAAACCTGCAGTCTGCCAGCAAGCGACTTGCAATCATCACACCGATCGTGTTGGTAATCATCCTCTTATTGCTGCACACCAGTCTGGGGTCCATGCGGTTGGCCGGCTTGATTTTCCTCGCGGTGCCGATGGCAGCTTCGGGGGGGATCATCGCGCTCTACCTCCGCGAGATGCCATTCAGCATCTCGGCGGGGGTTGGCTTTATCGCCTTGTTCGGAGTCGCCGTCCTGAACGGACTCGTATGGGTGAGCGCCGCGGAGCATTCACGCAAGTCAGGGATGCCGCTTCATGAGGTGAGTCACGATACCGCGTTGGTTCGTTTGCGTCCCATTTTGATGACCGCCTTGGTGGCAAGCCTTGGTTTCTTACCGATGGCGTTGTCAACCAGCGACGGTGCCGAGATGCAACGTCCCCTCGCAACCGTTGTGATCGGCGGTCTGATCACATCAACGCTGCTGACCTCCTTGGTGATACCGACAATCTACCCTTGGTTCGCCGGGGGGCTACAAGAAATCCGAATCACCCATCTCGATGATCCTGACACGAAGCTGGATTGAGGGCCGTCTGCCTTGCCGATCCAACTTTTGTTCATTGGCCCAAGCTTGTTGCTGTCTGCTTGCGGTTCAGGTCTCCATCTTTATCATCACCTTATGCGACCGGTGATAATGTGGCGTTGGTAAAATTCCCGCCGGTTGAGCAGAAGGTTTGCCGGTCGTTATCGTACTGGATGAACCGCGTCATTCACCTTTTGCCAGCGAAGATCCTTTTCCGCAATAAGCGTGTTTGGGGCAAACTTTTGGGAAAGCCTTGCTGGAAGCCTGTGGGGCCAACGGGCCAGACTTGTTTAACAAGTGGAATCAAATGAAACATAATGAAACGCATCGGACGGATCGAATTGGCTGGTTGCGAGCGGCTGTCTTGGGGGCGAATGATGGGATCCTTTCGACGGCCAGTTTGGTCGTGGGGGTTGCCGCTGCTGATACAAATCGCGAACACATCTTGTTGGCAGGAGTCGCAGGTTTAGTGGCTGGAGCGATGTCGATGGCGGCGGGCGAATTTGTCTCGGTAAGTTCGCAGGCCGATGCCGAGAACGCTGATCTCGCGCAGGAACGCGAAGAATTGGCGATGATGCCGGAAGCAGAGTTGGAGGAGTTGGCGGCGATTTACGTCACTCGCGGACTGGACGAATCACTTGCCAAACAGGTCGCGACACAACTGACCGAATTCGATGCGTTAGGAGCGCATGCCCGCGACGAACTGGGAATCTCCGAATTGACCGTGGCGAGGCCCGTGCAGGCGGCGCTTGCTTCGGCAGCATCATTTGGGGTCGGTGCTGCTTTGCCGCTTGCCACTGCTTTTCTGACACCGGTCGCAGCGATTCCTTGGTCGGTCTCAATTCTGTCCTTATTGTTTCTCGGATTGTTGGGTGGTTTGTCGGCGGCGACCGGCGGCGCTCCGCTCGCCAAACCGATCATTCGGGTTACGTTTTGGGGCGCGATTGCAATGTTAGCAACTGCCGTGATCGGCAGGATCTTTGGGGTCTCGGTCTAACGACTGAAATCGCTTACCTGGATGCCGAGGGATTTTACCTTGCTTCGCAGCGTGACTCGACTGATCCCCAGCAGGCCAGCCGCCTTGAGTTGGTTGCCCGCTGTGTGAGCAAGAACTTGGCGAATCAATTGACGCTCGGCAATCGCGATCGCTTCGGCGTAAAGCTGATTTGTCCCTGCTCCGATTCTCTGTGCGACAAAGTTCTCAGACAAGTATTCGGGATCGTTCGATGAAACGTGTTGATCGCTGATACCGCTGAGGGGCGGTAAGAAATCTGGCAGCAAGATGTTTCCCCGAGCGGTCAACAGAGATTGCTTCATAACACTTTCCAGTTCCCGCACGTTTCCAGGCCAGTGATATTGGCTTAGCACTTCAATGGTTTCCGTGGCGATCGCTCGAATATCTTGTCCGAAATCTTTGCTGTATCGGCGCAGGAAATACTCGGCCAGCACCTGGAGGTCATTCTCGCGGTCCCGCAGTGGTGGCAAATTAATCGTGACAACGCTAAGGCGAAAGTACAAATCCGAGCGAAACAAACCTTCCGTGACGAGTTTTTTTAAGTCGTGGTTGGTGGCCGCAATGATGCGTACATCGACTTTGATCGGAGTGTTGCCACCAACACGTTCAAAGCACTGATCTTGCAGAACTCTTAGCAGTTTGGCTTGTGTCATCGGTGACATATCGCCAACTTCGTCCAGGAATAGCGTCCCACCGTCAGCCTGTTCTAGCTTGCCGACTCGCTGTCTTTGCGCGTCAGTGAACGAACCTTTTTCGTGACCGAATATCTCACTTTCCAGCAAGGCGTCTGGGATCGCTGCGCAATTGATCACGCGAAAAGGCGTCGTTGATCGCGCACTGTGGTGATAAATTGCCTGGGCAACGACCTCTTTCCCAGTTCCGCTCTCGCCCTGCAACAAGACCGTTAGATTTTGGGATGCTACCCGACCGATTGCTTTGTAGACCTCCTGCATCGCATTGCAACGCCCGACAATCGCATCTTCAAGAAAGGTTTCGTCACCGTCCGATTCTGCCAGAACTGGTTGAACGCGGACCATGTGACTGAGCTTGAACGCCTTGTCCAGAAGCGTACGGATTTCATCAAGTTCGAGCGGTTTAAACAGATAATCGTATGCCCCCAGCTTGGTCGCTTCGATCGCTGATTCGACCGTACCGTGCCCGGTAATGAAAATGAAAGGGACACGCGGTTCGATATCCCGGAGCCGCTTGAACAGATTCAATCCGTTCGTATCGGGCAGGCTCAGGTCGATGACGACAACATCAGGTTTCTCGTCGACGAAGTATTGTTCGCCTTCGCTGCCATTTTTCGCGGTTAGGACCGAGACGTGTTCGCTCGTGAAGGCCCGCTCAAACGCTTTGCAAATCGACGCTTCGTCATCAATGACCAGTAGGGTTTGCATGACGCCTCGCAGGGGTGGTCGAACATTTCTCGCCCGACTCTAATTGGTGGGTTGATGACTTCGATAACGGCAACGTTAATTTGAACTCGGCTCCGCCCGTGATTCGATTGTTTCCCACGAGGGTGCCACCGTGTGAGACTGCGATCCTGCGGCAAATTCCCAAGCCAAGTCCCACGCCTGTCGGCTTGCTGGTGGAAAACGGCGTGAACAACTTTGCCAAGATATCTTCTCGAATACCTTCTCCGGTATCCAGCACAAGCAACTCGAGTTGATCTTCAAGGACAGTTGCACGAATGACAAGCTCACCGCCATCAGGCATTGCATCGAGGGCATTGAGCAAAAGATTGAGCAACAGTTGTTGCAATTGCGATGGATCCCCCTCAAGTTGAATCGGGGCATCATCACACTCCATTTGCAGCACGACATGATTCGATTGACAGCGTCCCTCAATTAGTTGCAATGTTTTGCGGAGGACTGCCTGGATCGGGAAGGTGCTGTGTTCGCCTTGTTCAGGTCGTGCGAATTCCAACAGGCTGTTGACGCTGCGCTCCATTCGGCGAATTTCCTGTTCGACCAGTTCGAGGTCATCGGTGGGCAGACTGTCGTC
>JAQWPZ010000200.1 GCA_029245125.1 Rubripirellula sp. | reverse complement strand
GGAAATCAAACTCCAAGACGGTGTCTGCGGTCACCTCATATGCAAAGTCGATCTTCTTCCAGCGGTTCCCTGTGATCTCGAGTGTCGCGCCACCATCCGCAATCGCAATCCCACCAGCACTGTCCTGCGAACCACCATAGGGGCCAACCACATAATCGTTGAAATCCAACGTTGACTGAATTGTATCGATCAACTCATAACTGCCGACATCGAATCCGGTTCCCTGAGGGCGGGCGGTTTCGTCTCGATCGACTGGGACTTCTGCTAGTGTTGTGCCGGCGTCGATTAGTGCTGATCCAGCAGCGAGATGGTAATCGCCAGTCGTTGTTTCGACAAAATCGGATGATGTTGCGGTGAGGTTACTGGCGTCACTGGCAACGCTTGGCTTCCCGGCTAAGAACGCATTGTTCTTCAAGTTCCAGCTACTGGTTCCACCACTGCCTCCTGCGAACTGCAAAGTTGTTCCGACCCCGTCCCCAAAGGTTGTGTTAAGGACTGTCAGGTTCGCTAGATCATCCTCAGCACGAATTGCCGTCTCGTTATCGTGAATCGCTCCATTGATAATGGTAACGTCGGCCTTGCCGCGCGTGCCACGCAATCGAAATGCAATCTCGTTGTCGTAGACGGTGACTCCATCGAAAACAACGTCAACTTTTTCTTTGATATTGAAGACGGCTTTGTTGCTGATGTCGCTGTCTTTTTGCCATCCATGGGCGGTAACGTTGCGTACCGTCATCTTCATCCGCGGCACAGTTTCCCAGTTGTCCTTCACTACCTTCGTGTCGATTGCATTTTCGCCAGGTCGCTGCCCAGCCAGCCAAGAACTACTGAAGTCCGCTTCCAATGGTGAAGTCCAAAAATGGCTATCCTCGATCAACACATTGGTCGTGATATCGGTATCACGGTCCGGATCCGCCTGAAACGAATCACCCGAGACGTGATGAATTTCGGTATTTCGAATCGTTAATCCATCCGTATCGGTCGCGACGATTCCGTGGGCATCCGCCTGAACTGTGAATGACCCCGCTAGAGAATAGTGGATCAATAATCCATCGATCAATAAACCATCTGCCTTGTCGACGTCGATTCCATCGCTCGTCCCGTTACGGACAACCATGTCGCGTAGGGTGACGCCCGTGGCACTCCGCACCTGGATCGCGTCACCGCTTTGCTTGCCGTGATCAACAACTAGATTCTGCAGAGCCGTAAAACTCCCATCCACGTCAATTTCATTGATCACCGGTAAGTCGCCGGTACCGTAAGCATCAAAAACAATCGGTTCCGATGCTGATCTGGATGAAGCAACGTCCAGCCGATCATTCCAGTTCGAACCGCGCCGGAAGAAGACCTGGTCCCCGGGACTTAACGATTGCTGTTCCAGTCGAGTCAATGACTTCCAAGCAGATGCTTCAGCATCACCTGACAACGCGTCATCCCCGTCGACAGAGTCGACGTAGTAAGTATCGCCTGCGAGCAAACGTCGTGACTCTAGTAACTGCACCGCAAGGCGGCGGCGACTCGCGGATGGTTGATGCGAGGCTCGGCGACGAGTCGTTCGAAAAAGTTTCATAGCACTGCTTTGATGCGATAGAAAACAGATAAGTTCGAGCAAGGCGGAAAGTTGAATCCCGAAAGTGACCCAACATCTTGAACACGCAAGGTGACAACATCCTTGATCAAATTTGCCACATAGAGTAGGCATTCACTGTACCAAACCCAGCCGCTTCTCACCAAGACTTTCACCGCCCCCCCCCCGTTGGCTACAAATAAGAGTCAAAGGAATCACGACGATAGCAAGCCCGCTGACCCAGAAACCAAATCTCGGCATGCTGTGCTCTGCGAAATGTAACGACAAAGCAATTCAGGGCTTGGAGGATTGAATTTGTTTTTGGGCAAACGCTCACGTACTGGCAACTGGCATTTCTGACCCATAGCATCGGCAATCGACCACTCAAACTACGCAGACATCCCATACCCCACATAGCACAGCTTACTGCCTTGCACCCGCTTAGGCTGTGCCAATTAGCAGCGGCTTGCTATCAAGCCAAAGCACTATTTTTAATCTTTACCGCAGATCAGACAGACAGCCCGCAAAGGACCTAGTTCGGATCCACAGCTGAACAGCGATCCTCGAATCACAAAACTGAATGCCCTGAAAGCTGGTGGAAAAACTGAACAACCACTTGGCGAACTGTGGAAGAACAGAACGTCGATTTACAAGAGCAACTCACTAACAGAAGCTATCCGAGCAGGCATCTTGCACGAAGAAACGCGTCTCTTTCCCAGCCTTGATCACGGCGGTGCTTGGATTGCTGTTCGCTCTCACTCGTCGGACCAAAAATCGGCTCATCGACATGCGAGATATCAACCGCACGCCAACTTCTGACCGCTTGAAACATCCGCAAATCGTGCCGAAAGTTCCCTGGCAGAATTGCAAGTCACGAGCATCACCTCACTCCGACAACGCTTAGTCAATCGAATATAAGGGGACACTTATTTATCGTCCTTGTCATTTGCAACACAAACCGTGTTTCCACCAAAACTCGTCCGCGGATCGGAAGCATCAAGAACGACCATCACTGCACCACCGGGGCGGCCACCGTCTGAAAAACGGGTTCCCCTAGCTCACGGTGAAAAGTCTCTTGACCATTCGCAACCTCCGCGTACCCGCGCTGGATACTGTCGCGAACCAAGTTGTCGGCAAAATCCAAGACACAGATGTGTGGCGATTTGGGGGCGACGCTGTAAATCGTTACCCGTCCTCGCGAACGCGTATCGAGCAACTGTGCTTGCGAATGCAAATGACGAAATGCCGACGCGACGTTAAGAACAAAATTCCCGCGTTCCTCTCGTTTCCTTGGCTTTGCCTCGATCAGCACAATATGTGTCGCTCCCCACAACACCGCAGCCTCAACAGGACTGTTGTGCGCGAAGCCGCCGTCCACTAATTCGATTCGCTCACCGGTTCGCGGCATCCCTTCAATGAAACGCCCTGGGAACAGTGGAAAGATCGAACCAGATCCCATCACGACATCGAGCATCGCATCGGGATGCTCTCGCAACGAAACGCCTCGAGTACCGAATGGGGGCGGATTGGAGTCTTTATCACTCGGCAAATAAAAATACAGATCGCTAGGCAATTCATCGCTCGTCTGCCCCAAACAACTTCCGGTTAAGACTAAGTCCCGCGGCACCAAATTGCGTCGCACGACGTCACGACTGACTTGCTGCAAACGCATGGCATAGGAAGCATCTGCATCATACCGCAGTGGTTCTTGACCACGCTCCGCAAGGTGTGCGTTGATCAACGACGGATAGTTTTCGGCGAGAGAGCGTTCCATTCCAGCACCCGTCGAAATCGTTTCTTGCCAGAACAGCAGAGTGACCAATTGAAGGGCGGGCAAACCAAAAATGGCAGCCGCGAGCGTTGAATTGGTCAGCCACTTGGGAATCGCAATATGCCGTCCACTACGTGATCGGTGCTGTTCCCAGAGCAGGGCGGTCACGCCGACGATCAACAGCGCCCAGGCAGAAGAGCGCACGCCAAAACTGAGCCAAAGCCAAAGATGATGCAACACGTGATTTCCACCCAGCATTGCCCACGGCTGAATCGGAAAGTAGCCCAAGCAGACTTCAACCGCTGCTAAAACCGTAAAGACGATCGCGAACGCTTCCCCGCGTCTTTTGAGATCTAATACGTAACGCCGGACAATCCAAATCACAATTGCTGTTTGCAAAGCCGCAAACCAGACCCCCATGTTGATTCGCATCAACCGCGGCAACCGGACGATGTCCCGCTGGTCAAGCTGAAGCCAGGTATCACGAAATCCCTTTCGTCCCGGCTCCGAACGAGTGATTCCCATCGCGACGGGAACTGCATTGATCGCACCGCCCGAGGTGCCCACCACCAACTGTATATCGAAATCGTTGTCACCCGTCTCGTCTCGAATCTTCGCCAGTCGCTCCTCTAACGCTGAAACAGCACCAACTTGGTAAGAACATTTCGCACCACCGCCTGACAGCACTAGCGCTAATCGTGGTTGGTTTGGTTGCGAGCGTGAATACTGAAGTAACGACTGAACCATTTCATCGAGCGAAAGTGTTTCTGGTCCAATCCCCAACGAGTTAGCATCAACGAGCCATTCACGCACTCTCTTAAACGGCTGCATCCAATCATTAAGCTGCGTAAACCGATACTGACCACTTTCCGCGCCAGCGATTAAGTCACGAACCCGATCGCCGTGCTCAAACAGACGCCTCGCAACCACGACATTGCGTGGCAAAGCAAGTTCATCAAGCTCCGCGAACTCAACGCTTCGCAGTGAATCGAACAGCGCAGGGTCAGCGTCCACGTCGTCCCAGACGAATGCCACCGATTCGACACCATTCGCGGGCGTCTTCGCAAGCAAACGCAACGATTGAGTGTGCGAATAAGTGAATTCAAATCTATCGCGATTTACCTCAATCCCTAGCTGCCGCAGCGCGTAAAGCGGTGCGATGAAACCAGATAGCGATTTGGGATGAACAAAGAAAAACTGAACTTCTCCCCGTTCATAAGCCCGCCGAAGATCCGCTGCATCTTGAAGCGTTGAATCCTTATCAGTCACGCAAACGGACCGGTAGCTGCGATGGAACCCGGAAGCCCGTCGAACCGCAGGTGCGAGCGGCGATACAGCAGGAGGAAGTTCAACCGAGGCTAAATAATCCCACGTCGCAAATGCCGGATCGTCCGTCATCACACTTGCACATGCGCCGGGTGTCAAAATCGCTAAATCGATCGATTGCACCTCCAGCCAGTGCAGCACCTCACTATAGGATCCCACTGCCAACTCGAATGACAACTCCCGATCTTTTTCTGTCAGCCCAGCAAAGAATTGCTCGTAATCCGCTAGTTCCTGTTCGAAATCTTCATAGGCCACGATTCCAACTCGCACCTTGACCTCGGCGTGCGCCGAAATACAGATTGAAAGCGAAACGAAAGCGACACGGATGGCGGTAGCGGTACAGTGAATCATTCAGGCAATCTACCAAAAGAAATGATCGATTGCGAAATCTCGCTCGAGAGCTTTACGCCAACGCTCCTCGCGCCCGACTGACCGCAGCTCGACCAGCGGGCCTTCCCGCTGGCTCATCCCCGCTGCCTCGAACTGAGCTGACAGCAAACAGTTCAATCGATCATCGAAAACCGTGTGAGGCAGGATTGGGGTTACTTTTCAGAGGATGTATCTGCTAATGCCACTGTATCGGCACTACCCTTCCCATTCGGAAAAATCTTGTGTTCAAGACAGCCTCAATCGGATGTTTATTAATCGCTGGCGTTTGCTTTGCAGCCTATCTACCTTCGCTGCTCGCCGACGACCGCGAAACGCATCAGGATTCCGTTCGTTCTGCTGAAGGGGAGCCGCAGCAACTGATGATGAGCTGTGAAATCACCGTCACCGATAGCACAGGAGCTCCAGAAATCGTGGCCGCCCCCAGTGTGCTCGCCCTTGACGGGCAAGCAGCAACCATTGAGCTCACTCAGGACAACGGGAAGTCGATCAAGATTCAATTGATCGGGCAAATCCTGCCGTCAGAAGAAATGCTTGATCAGGGCGTGACCAGAGAATCCAAGTAGTCAACGATCGCAGCAAGATCTCGAACCGAATACTTATTCAGCAAACCCTCCGGCATCACGGAGGTTTTAAGTGTCTTGCGAATTTCGATATCTTCTTTCAATATCTGATGATCTTTGGCTTGGGCGTCACGCAGCGTTACTTGATCGGCCAATTCATTCGTCACAAAGCCGACGACTACGCGGCCATCCAGAGTCAAAACGGATGTCGTTGCAAAGCCTTGTGCAATCGTCTTACTAGGTTGCAAAACGGCTTCCGCGAGTTGCTGCCGTTTGTAGGTTGCAGCAATATTCCCGAGGTAGGGCCCCTGTTGCTTGACATCTTTGCTGACCGCGTGACAGGCAACACAGTTCGCCTCCCGAAAGATTTGCTGACCACGTGAAATTTCTCCTGTGGTCAATGCGACCTGCTGCAACGCAGCATCGACGCCAACCGTTTCGATCAGAGGCAACTGCTGACTCATCTTGTCGGCCAACCGCAAAACCTGAACGGCTTTTTTCACCGCCACTGATAGATCTTCACCGGACTGGCTTCCCAGACTGAGAATTCGGTCGTCCAAGAAATGGTTTTGCAAAGCTGTCGCGATGGAGACCAACCGTATCTGTCGCTCCGCTTGGCTCCACATCGTATCGATGGCGAGCTTCGCCCGCTCGCGAACTTCAGGACTCACGTTTTTGCGACCGGCCAAGTCAAGAACAGCCGCATCGGCCCAATACGCAATTGACTTGTCACCAGCGTCACCAGTCTCCAAAACAAGATCGAGATGATTGAGCAAGAGTGGCGAATTCACAAGCACTTTGAAGGCTTGCTTTTGTTCTTTTGTAACCGAATCTTTATTGACCGTCTCGTTCGCCATTTGAGTCATCGCCACGAGCGCCGCCTGCAGTGCCGCAGGCTCATTCGATTTGCAGATCGCCCTCACTGCTTGAAGGAGTGACGCCTTGGACAACGAAGATGCATTGATTGCCGATTTGAGAAACGGGAGACTCCCCACAGGTAATGTCTTCACCTCGGAAAGTTTCGCAAGCGTGGGGGCGAGCAATTCAGGATTCTGACTGGCAAGAACCATCATTTCCGTTACCACATTATCTAGTTGGATTCGATGACGGTTGACCTCCAGAATCAACGCAGTTTTTTCCTCGCGGTCAGATTTTTGCAGCTGTTTTTTTAGCCATGCTTGAATGCGAGAGGTTTGACTCCATTCCTCGGGTTGATAGTAGGGGCCTCGCGTGTCAGGCCGCGTGCCCCAAGAATCCCCTTTCCAGGATCCTTCCAGGAAGCAAAGTCGGCAAAGTGCGGCTCGTAGGTGTTGTCGGTTGCTTGAATCAGCTTCACGATCCGCCCATTCAATCAAAGCGTCCACCACGTCTCGCCGATGCATCTTGGCAAGGGCACGCAAGGCCGAAGACTGCTCTCGGGGCATCGCTGCGAGTTGAGTCTTCGCAACAGCCAGACAAGCCTCCACAGCCTGACGTTTTGCCAGCGCCCTGATCGCGATATGCACGACGACAGGATCAGCATGCCCGAGTGCTTCAATCATTTCGTCCGTACTGGCATCTTGTCGAATTCGCTCGGCAAGATTCCTGGCATCGTTGCGTTGAGCAGGAATTTCTTCCATCAGCCGGCGATATCGAGCATCATCCCGACGCATCAACTCTCGCTGAGCGGCCAATCGACGCCGATAGCTAGGATCATCAAGCAGTAACGCCAACGCATCAGCAGACAGTTCCCCGAAGTTCGGCATTGGGCGATCCTGGATTCCTTTCGGCTTCACACAAATGACGTACCCGACCTCAGCACCAGCCCATTTAAAAGTGGCCCCTTTCCAACTTGCGCAATACAACCGGCTGTTTCCATCAACGTCGGCATCGGTTGGGCGAGTCATGCGAACCAGCGGTTGCGGCGGCGTTGTTTCTTCAAACGTCGCGCCACGGGGTTGAACAGAATGGTGCCAAATCGCTCCGGTACCCCAATCGGCTGTCAACGGAGCATCATTCCAGATCCCGAACCCGGGCTCATCCACGTACGTCGCCCCACAGCCTGAACCGCCACCGTAGTCGGCTAACGGCGGAACGCATTCTGCGGCAAAATTCTTGTACAGACGCGGATAACCGTGATCCTCGCCGCCAGTGAAATGATGGAACCGCACATCCCAACCGCCGCCATCATTTGTGTTGTCTCTTGCGAACAAATCCAGACGAGGACTGACTGCGACTTCGAGGATGTTCCGCGTACCGGTGGAGTAGATCTCAAGCCCAGTGCCGTCGGGCCGCACGCGAATCACCCCACCACCTCGATGTGTCAACTTGCGACCATCGGTTCCTTCTGCATTGATGAAGCCGAAGTCCCCACCAGCAATATACAACCATCCATCGACACCAATGCTCACGCCATTGGTCGTATGATCCGCAGGCCGTTTGTCGTATCCAAAGGCAAGGTTCTTGACCAAAACCCGCTGTTCATCGGCAACCCCATCTCCGTCGGAATCGATAAATGCTGACAGATGCGGCGGATGCATCAAATACAAACGGTCATGGTCCCAGACAAGTCCACGCGGTGCATCCACTTCGCAGAACACCTTGGATTCATCGGCTTGCCCGTCACCATCAAGGTCGCGCAAACGAATCACACGCCCGCGTTTGGGATCACGTCCGATTGACCCATTGCCGTCCGAACTGACAAACAGTGTTCCGTTGGCCGCGGCAGCAACAAAGACCGGATAGTTGACTGCGGGTGGAGCGGCAAATATGGTCGCCTCAAATCCATCTGCGACTTTGACATCCTTCAAAATCTCGGCTCGTTGGGATGCAGTCAGGACGGTAATTTCCGGCGGAATATTTCCTTGCTTGGCATATGGGTCAGCTAATTTTGGTTGATAACTAAACGGCTTGCCATCCGGCATCGCCGGCCACAGCGTTGTGATCCCATCGCCCTTCAGCGACACCTCGCGAATGCTGCACCAACCACCAGTTGATCCCAGGCCGGTGATTCGCATGTGCTTGATCGACGAGGTCGGGTTGAGAGCAAGATCATCCTTCATCACGCGATTATTCGCGGCAGCATCAAGGAGTGACTTCCACACCTTACCGTCGACTGAACCCTCCACGCGAAATTGATACGCCCGGTCGAACTCCCACGTGATGCGAATCGACTTTGGGGTGACAGGTTGTTTAAACTCCCATGCCAACCAATGCGGGTAACCGCCATTTGCCGCGCACCAACGTGATTCGGTATTACCGTCGAATGCATTCAGCGGCAAATTCGGCTGTTGCGTGGATGAAGCAGCAGGAATCACAAGTGTGGCCCCCTCCGGCATCACTCCCAATTTCGGCAGCGATTGAGCAGTATCTGCTGGCTGCGTTTGAATGAAAGTAATCGCATTCTTACCCGCGAACGGTTGCAAATAGCCCGGCTCCAATTTCCCGCACGCCCAGAGCAGCCCTCGAGTTACCAGATCAAGGTACCGACCATCCGCAACGGTTGCAGTGTTGTGACCCAATGTCGTGCTGAAACTTCGGGCACCTTGCTTTTGGTTGACCCAGGCAACCACCGCGGTTGAGTTCGTCGTTTTCCCATTCCGAAGATAAGACTGCGTGCCTGTCGCAATTGGTTCGGCATCGTGCATCGCTACATTGTTGTAAAGTTCTTCTTTAATCGTTGTCCAATCATTCATACCCTGCGTGATTGGGTGAGCACGATCGACAAATGCAATTGCGATCGGTTCTTGTGGACCATGGCTGGTCGATTTCAATCCAAGGTGCTTGAACCACAAGTCCGTACCATTCCGGAATGAGTGCATCGCACAATGCAAATGCACCGCGGGAATGGTCTGATGAACCTTCAAGATGCGTTGCACCACCGCAATATCTTTGTTACTCGCAGCACACTCATCGTGAATAATCACATCATATCCCTTGGCCCAAGCAGGATCTTCGAACAGGGGAAATGGTGGATTCGTGCCCTTGTCGTCAGTCCAATAAACATCAACCTGGACGTTCGCTCGTGATTGAATGCCCTTGAATAAGGCCTCATGCTGCCCTTTATAATCATGGCAGCATCCACCCGCGATCAACAAAGCTTTTAGAGGTTTTGTTTCTGCAGCACTGAAGGTCGCCAACAGCAACAGAACAACAATCGATAGTGAAAAACGTTTCATGCGTGATTCATTCCGTTGACGACTCCGCTCGTCGTTTCCTACCTGATCCGAAATGCACGCGGAGATGCACTGGAAAACAAAGATGATAACCGAGCTTTATTTTAGCCACTGAAGGAAATTCAACCCACCTACGTCACCATGCAGCATCCTTAAATGCCCGCAAAAAAGGTTGAATCCAACAGCCTTCGTGTTTTAACCGAGTGATACCTCGCAGCGTCAATCTGACTTTTTCAGCGTCAATCTGACTTTTGCAGCGTCAATCTGTCTTTTGCAGCCATCGCCCCCTTCACGTGACGGGGAGAGTTACCACGCATGCGGTCACAAAAACGGGCTGCTTCCTACGAGCCACCCAAGCGTCTCACTAGCGTCTTAGAGTCTCGCGAGCAGCCAATTTCTGCTTGCGGCCAGCTCGAGTGGCAATTGCCGGCAGTCCCTTGAGCAATATGCACCAACAACGCCTGGGTTCTGCTCTCGACGCATGATACTCAGTGATGCTCGCCGATGAGCACCTGTTGAACCGGGCACGCATCTCTGCTCATCACATCAGCTTAAAAGGGAGGGCAGTAACCTAAAGAGCTACAGCGAATGTGGCATGCTTCGATAGCAGAATTTTCTCGAGAGAATTTTCCCGATGTCCCCACAACACCATGTCCCCACAACACCGCCGCCTCACCACGGCATCCCTGGGTGAACGAGTCGATGCTGCGAGACATCCAACGCAGTATCGCAACGCATCGACGGCAATTGATAGCGAGCTTTCTCAGCGAAAGGAGCGTCCGAATACTCCGAACATGCCTCTCATGGGCGGTAAATCACGCGGTACTGGAATCGGGGTTCCTCGATAATGGACTCTACGAACCGTGTTCCCGTAAAAATGAAGTGGACGGTAAGGGCGTTTCTCAATGGGTGTCGAGCGAATTCTTTCACGCTGACTCCCGGTTGCTATCACCCTGTTGGACCAACCCGGTTCAGCCGAGTAAGCGTGACCGGAGTGAAGAACGCCAAGCGTGATTAGCAGCAGACAAAGATATCGCATAGTAAAAATCTTCTTATCGGATAGAAGCAGCCTTTGAACAATTCCCCCACCATGCTCAACGCTGAACCAATCGCCTCCGTCGGTAGCTCACACCATACCCTTGGTCGGCATTGGTCAAGTCAATCTCAGACCGTCCTTGGGCAAAAGAATCTATCTCGTATCCAATTGGTTTTCGACTGTTTCGACAATGGATCAATCGAAATTAGTCGTTCAAAATCGATGCCAACGCGAAAATCGTTGCGAACGGAAATGCGACGCAGCGATTTCCCTGCGAGTGGTTCGCGAATGCAACCTCGTTTATTCTAAATCCCGACCAAGCAAAAAACTCATGGCTACAATCCGAACTCCGCGATACTGCTCGAGTTGTGCGCAATATCAGCTGACCCGACGGGAAGTCGTTGGATGGCCGGCCAATTCAATCGGATGCGTGTAGGCTGAGAATACGGACCAACTCGGTGGTGGTTTCCGGGTGATGGGTTAGTTCCGTATGAATCGTATCGATTAATTTTTCGCTCACAGTACCAGGATGCTGAGCACTGGCGACTGGTACGACGCCATCTGCTGGCGTTCCATCCTTGAGTTGTTTACCGCTGCCGATAATCGTGTGCAATCGGACAACTGGATTGACAGGTAATTCGTAAGTCGCAGTCAAAATAGCGTTATCAGGACGCAGCAGATCGACACTGGTCGGAAGATGCTTTGTCAGCTGCCCATCAAACAAGCCGGGATTCTGTTTCATAACCGCATGCAGCATGACGATTCGTTCATGGGGCTGAATGACCAGTTGCGATCCGATCCTACCCGCCCAGCCTGTTGCGAACGGCGATCCTTGGTGCGGAGAACCAATGAACACCACACGCTTCACGAAAGGCAAAGGCTCAAAATGAAAGAGCTGATCGATGATCTCTTTCTGATCCGCCGTCAAATTTATTTTGTTAACGGGACGGGTGGCGATGCTGTCCCATAACGCCTCGCCACTGTCGGTGATCTGTAACTTTGACACGAGCCCGCCCATGCTGTGACCGACAAGCACCATTTCGGCAAGCGCAGGATCGGACTGTTCCGGATCGCAGCAAGCGACAGCGTCCTGCAAAGCTTTTCTCATTGCGGCGGCCGATCGAATGAAGGGTTCACCCGTGACATACTGAAACGACCAAAGCTGGTAGCGACGGTTGAACCAAGGAATGGCCCGCAGATCGTTTGCAAGCTCAATCCAAGTCATTCGATCAGATAACAATCCATGAACGAAAACAATCGGTATCTTGCCCGGTTGGTAAGGCTCAATCATCCTCAAACCGAGTGATTTGTCTTCTCTTCCCGGCATCAAGAAGTCCAAATAGTTATCGCGGTCGATCTCGACCTGCGCTAGCGCCAGCGGCGCCGACACGTCCTTCGCCAAGTCCCAAGTCTGCTCGTTTAAGGCGACCTGTTCCGTGCAAACGGGATTATGCAATTCCAGCACACCAACGACGGATGGTTTGCTGTTTTCCGGTTCGCTTTTTTTCTTTCCAGCCAACGCCGGCACTTTGCGGTCGGAACGATCCGAAATCGTCATCACTGTCGGCTTTGATTTTTCGACTGGTCGCAAGACCGCCGTCGCAGAAAATGGCACGACAGGGCCCATAAATGGATAGGCATCCGCGTCTGTCTTTTGAATAACAAGCGAAACGCCGATCCCTGGCTCCTCCCAGTAGCGGCGCAAACTATCATGCTCTCCTTTTGGCACGGCGTAGACCTCGGCAAAATCTTTTGCTGCCCAAGGGAACCCCACGTGCTCAACTTCAATCCAAGCCTCCTCGCCGTCCCCGGTAGTCAACGCGATGCCTCGCTGAGGATCAAATCGCTCAAACTTGATCGCGTTCGCAGTCAACCGATCCAGACTGCGTTGATAGATCTTCCAAGCCGTTGCAGCTTGCCCGACCTCGCGGGTTTGTCCGTCCGCTGTCGCCTGCAAGAGTGGCCAACTCGCCATCGCCGCTTCCACGTAGAGGACAAGACACTCCGGCTCTGACGCTCGCTCAGCATCTTCGGCACGCCTGAGGCTTTCCAAAGCCACGGTCAAACCAGAATTGTCGAGTGAATCAGACGCAGAACGCGTTAATTCTCCGTACAAACTCGGCAAACGCCGATTCGCCGCCGGAAACGGCACCGCCAAACGATGCAGCAGATTCGTCCCCAGACCATCTGCCGAAGGACTGAGACTACGGCAGCCTGCCCCGATGAAAAAGACCAAGGCAAAGCACCAAAGCAAAACAAACTGCGGCACTCGCATCCGTTGCACAATCATTGTTCGGTCGAGAACGCTCACTCGAAACACCGTCCTAATCGCCATCGATTCAATACTGTCCAGCTTTTTTTCGATTCAGGCAGCCCTGTTCGCAGCAACTTCATTCGCAGCAACTTCATTCGCGGCAGCTTCATTCGCAGCAGCGTTAACCGCACTAGACTGTTGACCGGGCATCCTGCGACGGATCGGAGCAGACGATTTCTCTCGTATTGGAATCGTTGGTGGGCGATCGATGTTGCGGAACTTTGATTCGGCAAACCAAGCTGCCAAGTGAGGATCGATTCGACTTGCTCGAGCTTCTAATGCATCGCGTCCCGTCGCCCAGGCAATATTGCAGGCGATCAGATCCAGCACCTCGGGGTGCTCAAAATAAGACGTATGAACAAGTTCGTTCCCGGAAAGCTCTTTTCCAAATGCGGCAATGCCAGTCGTGAAGGATGGATTCGCCAACAGACGCCGCAGCTTTGGGGCAATGTCTTGCGCATGTTTGTCGGCGTACGCCAGCAATTTGCGATTCACATCCACGGGCAAAGGCTGGCATGAATCTTGACACTCTGCCACCGGCCAAGGGGTAACATCGATCACGGTCGATGCGGGGCGATCATTACCTTGCGCCGCACGAATCACCACGTTTTTCACCTTCGCATCGACTGCCGGTATCACGGCTCGATTCAAGACGGGAGCAAACAGCCAGTAATACGGACGCGATAACAAATTGATGGCATCGGTAAAGAACACACGCTCCCGCGGCATCATTTTGCCAATGAATGACATCCCGATATCAAGTGTCGCGCGAAGCCCATTAATGGCTTCATCATCAGGTGACCAGATACCAAGCCAACGCGGACCAAAATCCTTGAACGTGCGTTGCTGAAGACGTTGCTCTGCTCGAATCCGATACGACTCCAGCGGCGGTCGTACGCACAGCATGCTGAGATGCAAAAACACATAGGCCGTCAAGATCACTGTCCCGAGCAGCAGGAGTCCCTCAGTGGTTGCGAAAAAGTAATGCGCCAGTGACATACCACTGAAAGGATCGTAATGGCCCAATTGGACGAATCCGTCTGACCGTTTGACCGTTACCCCCAGTCGTTCGATGCCAGCCAAAATGGGGGCTCGCAGTACCGCGACATAACCAATTTGATCAGCTGGTGGTAAAATCAGCGCGACTTTCTCACCTGCGAACGCGTTGGCCAGCATCGCAGTCAGGGCCCGCAGAGCATTGAATCCCGGCCGAAGCAAAAGCAGTCCCAAGATGATGCCGACCAGATTGCCAATACTCCACGCACTGTGACCATGATGCTGGAGAAAGGGTGTCCCAACGGTTGTCCAACTGCGTAAACCTGCGAGTGGTTTTTTGCTGAGCGTTGCCAATCGCAGGGCACTCCAGATCACTGACCCCCCGTGACTGTGCCCAACCAGGTGATAGTCGACTCCCCGTGACTCTTGCTGCTCGAGGTGTCGGAGCAGTTTTTTTGCAGCCTGGCTGCGAGCCCGCTCACTATTTTCACCTGACCAATGGAAAACTTCCGATTGACCGATCAGACCCACGCTGGCCGGTAACTTTGACCGGAGCAAGCTGGTGGCACGGCTGCCCAATTGCCACCATTTTTCGCCCACGCTTTCCTCATCCCCGGCGTAAGTCCCGTGCACCAGAATCGCGACAGACTCAGGTTGGGAATCATTCGTTGGGTGATGATCATCAGACACGCAGCACACCGTTTCTGTTTGCGAGTAAACGAAAGATCTATTCCGACGACTTGCCATGCAAACACGAGTTTTCGTGCAAACAGACGACGCCTGGTAGAAACCGGGCAACATTCGAAGTCGCCGTCGAAACACCTCGGGAGCGGCTAACCCTCAGCATCGACAGAATTTGGAGACCATACGAAGTGCCCTGATTAGAAGCCAACATCAAAAACGGGTTTCATCCGACCTGTATTGACCCCGATCAGGCTGCTCTGGGATGCTCCCAAGATCAACCAACCCTGCTTAATCCTACGATCAACCTATGTTTCACAAACGCCACCCCGAGGTGGGAGCACGTCCCGGCACGCTTGTCCTGGGGCCCGCAACCAGTCCGGTCACGGTGCAAGTCACCCGCGTGTCCAGCCAACATGTGTCTACCAACACCTGTGATTCGATCGAGGAACTGCCAGGTCCAGACGAGAGCGATTCGTTGCTGTGGATCGATATCCAAGGACTTCACGATGGGGAAATCCTGCAGCAGATAGCGAAGACTTTCGAAATTTCACCATTGGCGATGGAAGATCTGGTCAACGTGCCCCAACGCCCAAAATCCGAGCTATTTCGGCACCATCACCTGGTGGTCGCTCATTGTTTAATCGTCAACGAGCATGACAAAGCCGCGGTCGGACAACTTGGCATTATCTTCGGCAAAAATTACGTACTAACGTTCCATCAAAATTGCGAACACGTCTTGTCGCCAATTCGCAACCGACTGGACAATCCAGGTGCCCGACTTAGGCGAAAGGGCCCCGATTACTTGGTCTACGCGATTCTCGATGCATGTGTGGATGGCTGCTACCCGTTTCTGGAGGGACTCGGCGACACAATCGAGACGATGGAGCAGGCCGCACTGCAATCACCTCGTCCCGAATTGCTGGCACAAATCCACACTGCCAAAAACCTACTTGCCCGGTTAAGACGAAGTATCTGGCCACAAAAAGAAGTTGTCTTGGCATTGCTGACAGGTGATAGCCCATTCATTGCCGATGATACTCGGTCCTACATCCGCGATACGGCCGACCACTGTGCGCAACTCGCTGACGTCGTTGATATGTATCGTGAATCGACAAGCGGCCTAGTGAATACCTATATGTCGTCGGTCGCCCACCGAAGCAATGAGATCATGAAAGTCCTGACACTGCTGACCAGTGTCTTTGTTCCACCCACCTTTCTGGCTGGCGTTTACGGAATGAATTTTAATGAAATGCCAGAACTCAGTATTCCGAATGCCTATCCGATCGCGTTGGGAATCATGGGGTTGATGATTGCAGGCACGATTTTCTACTTCCAACGCAGAGGATGGTTAACGGGCGCTTTGATCACCGCAAAATCTGGTGTCCGATCTGCAAAGGTGAACCAATCAAACGAAAACCAATCAAAGGAAACCAGACAGGTCGCACAGAACATTGTCTTGAAAGGCGATTTCGAGGCGGTCAGTCGGCAAGCAGCATAGATCCGGCATCATTGATTCACATCAACAACTTCACACTAGCGACTTCTGATCAGCGACTTCTGATCAGCGACTTCTGATCAGCGACTTCTACGACCCGACGGTGACTCGTTCGAGCAACTTCCCCTGGCTGAGAGCAGAGCGTTTTCAGACCTTCGATTCTGACCTTGGGATTGAATGGTCACGGCAGCGATTCGCACGAGTCATTCGCGAGTTGTCAATCTAAGCTGCACGTCGAAGTCCTGCCCCGGCGTTGGCAACCTTCTGCAAATCAGCAAGCCGTACTTCGATCGGCGCCTGCAGATCAACATGAACATCCCGTTGTGGGAATGCAATCACAATCCCTGCGTCCCGAAACGCATCATCCATTGAAACTCGGATTTCACTGCGAACCTTTTCGCCATCCATCATTCGTTTCATGTGAATCCAGAAGTGCACCTCGAAAATCAACGCACTGTCTGCAAATTCTTTAAACAACACGATCGGCTCGGGTGAGCGAATCACTAGCTCGTGTTGGTCAATCACTTCCTTCAACACGTTGATCACTTCACGCACGGGTGATCCATAGGCGACGCCGACACAGACAGAGGTCCGAACCCGCGTGTCCGAAAGCGTCCAATTTGTCACGTTATTCTCTAAAAACTTACTGTTCGGAACCAAAATCTCGAGGTTCGAACCAGTACGAACCTTGGTGCTTCGCGCACCGATGTTCGTCACGTTTGCATCGATACCATCCACATTCACCAGATCGCCCACGCGGATCGGACGTTCGGCAAGTAAAATCAACCCACTGATAAAATTGTTGACGAGATTCTGACTGCCAAAGCCGAAACCAATCGCCACCGCTCCACCCAAAAATGCGAACACCGTCAACGGAACGTTGACGATATCAAGCGTCACCAACGCCAAGGCGATGATCAACGAATAGAACAACAAGGTGCGGAACACCGATGCTGCCGCATGGCTAAGCCCAAACTTCGGCAAGACACGTGCGGCAATGATCGACGCAAATGCACGACTGGCGAAGTACCCGATCAGCAGTAGCAGTAATCCAGATACCACTTTTCCAACCGTAATCGCTTGATCGTCAATGTTCGCGATTTCATATTGCCAACCTGCTGCGATGCTAGCCGATGCGACCTGCATCCACTCGGCCAGCGAAAATCCATCCTGCTGTTCTTCGAGATCCTCAATAAAACGGTCATACAAACGCTCCGCCATCAGAACCAATGATTCAATTCGTCCATAGACATCGATCACCTTCTCCAACTCGGCGACTTGAATGACGGTTTCAGGATTCGTCTGTGATGCGTTTACGAGCATCCTTGCCCGATCCAATTCGGAAAGCTCGCGTTTCCGTTGCATCGTGCGAATTTGGATTTTCTCTGCTAGATGCGAGACCCGTTCCTTCGCCTGCTCTGACTCCTCAATCCACACCGCGATTTCACTGACAGACGCCTGCCCCGTGGAGAGTTGATACCGTCGCTGCCAACATTCCCGAGCGTATTTTGCTTCTGATAGTGTGTGCTGAAACATTTGCACTTCATCATGCACCACTTCGTAGGCCAAGTTTGCCGCTGCACCTGGATTCAATGATCGTTGCCGAATGACTTGTTGCATTCGTTTTTCAGCACTGCTCATCTCCAAACGAATCGTCTCTTCGAAATCACCAAACTTGGCCAGATGGCTATCGAGCTCTCCTTCCGTTAGCTTGAAATTCCCTTGCAGAGCGGTCTGCAAACCTTGCCTAACAGCGACGTCCTTCTCAGCAACCTCAATCTTTTTGGCGGTGACTGCTGTTTGCTCACGATGCATTGCCAAACGGTGAGCCAAGACTTGGCTGCGAAGGACAGCCAGCGCATGATCTCGAACAAGCTCTGGCAATTCGCCACTTTGCAAACCCTCGGCCAAGTGACGACGTGCTTTTTCTGCATCGCGATATTGTTCGCTCACCCTCGCTTGCATATTTTTCTCAGCACGCAACTCCAAACCCAAGACGCTTAGATTACGTTCGCTGGAGAGTACTTCATTCCGAAATTCCTCAAATTCGAGGTAAGACTTCGGCAACTCCTCATTCGGAATGTTTGCTTCATCAGAGACAGCGTCCAAACTCTCCAATGCCGCCAAATCTTGCTGAATCAGTGCTCGCTGATCGATGACCAGCTCCAGCTCTTCCCAAAGCTGGAGTTCCTCGGTGGCGTACTCAGCAATGTTCGAGTTGGCAGATTCTTGAGAGCTCAGAACCGCATTCAAACGTTGAATGTTGAGCTGTGCTTGTGTCTGCAGTTCGGACAGAGTTGGTGCTGCCGCCTCAACAGTCACATCAGGCACCTCGGTTGATTGACCGACGGTGAGCGACTGAGCAATGGTGAGCGACGTCGAGTGAACCAAAAACAGGCTCACGATCATTAGACACCGCACCTTGGCAGTACCCAATGGAAGTCGAGACGTGGTCCGAGATTCGACCAACCCGTCGCGTTTAGCGCTTCGCACCAAACCAGACACTTCCGGACCAGCTTGATACCGGCTGCGAACCATCATGCAACTTCCATCCATGGAGTTAGCGTGTACCAGCGACGTCGGAGCGCGCCAAATGGTCCAACCATCTAGCTGGAGTGATCCATTCACCCCAAATCTTTCATCTAGCTCCAGTTTCCCGCCGAGATCGACCTCGCATTGAATCGGAAACCCTTTGCCGACGAAAGGGCAATTCTGGACGACCAAAACGCCACGTTTTAGCCAAAAACACATGTTTTCGGCTCGATGCCAAGCTGAGCTTGAAACCACTGCATGCCCAGGACTGCCCAGCCATGGCCCCTTCCGGGCGGTGAAACAAACAACCAAGGTCGTCGATGCCACTCAGATGCCTACAGCCAAAACACCATTGCAAGTACTAGCAAAGCATGCCTCCAACATCTTCTGCATACAGTTTGCAGGCAAACCCAAGGCCTGGCCCCAGTATGCCCCCCAGTATGCCCCCCAGTGTCCCGCCCCAGTGTCCGTATCCAGGATGCCGCTGATTACTAATTGAAGGCAAACTCATGGCCTGGCCCCAGTATGCCCCCGTATCCGGGATGCCGCTGATTACGAATTGAAGGCAAACTCATGGCCTGGCCCCAGTATGCCCCTGGCCCCAGTATGCCCCTTCGGCTCGATGCCAAACTGAGCTTGAAACCACTGCATGCCCAGGACTGTCCAGCCATGAACCCTTCTGCGCGGTGAAACAAACAACCAAGATCGTCGATGCCACTCAGATGCCTGCGGCCAAAACACCATTGCAAGTACCAGCAAAACATGCCTCCAGCATCTTCTGCATGCAGTTTGCAGGCAAACTCATGGCCTGGCCCCAGCGTCGTTTCGTATCCGCCACCAGTGTCCGTATCCGGGATGCCGCTGATTACGAATTGAAGGCAAACTCATGGCCTGGCCCCAGTACGCCCCTCTAATTGAAGGCAAACTCATGGCCTGGCCCCAGTACGCCCCTCTTTGCAGGCAAACTCATGGCCTGGCCCCAGTGTCCCAATGGCCTGGCCCCAGTGTCCGTATTTGCAGGCAAATTCATGGCCTGGCCCCAGTGTCATCTTCATGCAGTTTGCAGGCAAACTCATGGCCTGGCCCCAGTGTCCATGGCCTGGCCCCAGTGTCCCTGGCCCCAGTGTCCGTATCGGGAATGCCGCTGAGCACAAAATGCAAGCAAACTCCTGGCTTGGCCCCGGCATCAATACCGCCAAGATCATTACCCCCGAGTTGCTAGCATCGAATTGGTGGCACGCAACAAATAACTTCGTGGGCGAATCATGCCTCATCCCAATTCAGCAAATTTCAAATGCTGAAACCGACACCAGGCCGAAACCGTCCCGTGCGGATCATTATCGCGTCAGCAGCGGCTCTATCCAAACTCCCCAATCACCGTTTCGGCCATTCCCACTATCGCCGACAATCAACGTCAGAGTTTCAACGCCGTCGATCGCCACATCAAATCGCTTTCCCTCGCCAGCCGATACCCGCCGCGCAGACCATAACGTGCGGCCATCACCGAGCAGCGTAAAATCGACTCGCCCAAAATTTGATCCCTGAACACCGCACAACCCACTGATTCGTTTCCACTCCCCGTTGAGCTCATAAACGTGCCTCGCTGGTGCATGAGCGAAAATACCGCGTGCAAAGTAATCGCCGCCCACCGATAAGAGTCGCTCCCCGTTTGGAACTTGGTCATAAACTGGTCGCAGCCAACCGACCTTCGCCGAGGAAGGCTCACAGTCTGACAAAAACAGTTTGCGTGTCTGAACGGGAACACTTGTAGGATCGATAGTTCCAGATCGAACCGGATCACCAAATCGATCGAGCACTTGCTGACCAATCTGTTTCAGTTCCGAATCGTCCTCTGCCAATGCCGCGAGTTGTTGTTTGGCCGCTTGCAAATTCCCTGCACGCAATGCTGCGATCATCGATTTCAGCTCGAGCTTCAAGCGGATCGTTTTCAACACAGGCTTGCCACTTTCATCAATCTGATATCGCATGCCTTGACTGCTCGTCGCGCCATTAACGTGACAGGCTACCAAGCGAAGTTCGCCTGTTGTGTTGGGTGCCAAAACGGAACTCTGCATTGCAAATTCACCAGCAGCATCCGGAACACTTGAAATGGTCAACGCATCGTAGTCACCGCCACCATCAGGATCGAAATAGGCAATCATCGCGTGGATTGGAATGTCGCTCACAACGCGGCCTTGAATCTGAATCAAGCGATCTTCGCCGGCAAAAACCTTCAGGGCTTCGAACTCGACATCGGGCCGCCGGCTCATTGAAGGGGGCGACGTCGGATTAAAAACGGGAAGTGCAGCCAAACGAAAGGCATGGGCCAACGTCAAAAATGTCCCCCGTCCCTCGTTCCGCAATTCCTGAGCGTAGGTACGATTGCCAGAACCCATCAGCGCGGTCCCAAGCTTCGATTCATCAGGACGTTGGCGACAATGGGGTAACGACAAAGCATGCCCAAGCTCATGAATCACGCCACCAATGAAAATCGAGTTATGCCGGCCGACGGTGATTCTGCCGTACTCTCCGTCCAAAATCGGTGTCGGATCACGAAACCGCAGCGGATCAAGAATGGCGGAATCACATTGCCACGCAGTGCCAGCTAAATGAGAGCCACCACCATAGTAGGGACTGTGATGAGAAATCGTCCCCGCCACCGGGTCGTAATCCATCAGGTTACAAAACAACAGCAGGACAGACCTCTCTGGATTGATTTTGCGTTTTCGTAACACCGGCACAATTTCATCACGAATCCGCCGCCCATCCGGCTTGTCGTAGTCCTTGTCTTGGCCAACGACATCGATAACGTCCACTTCCCCCTGTTCATTTCTCAACACTCG
>JAQWPZ010000165.1 GCA_029245125.1 Rubripirellula sp. | reverse complement strand
CGGCCAACCCATCATGTTCGCACGAGTCGTGTCGCCGACCTGGTTGGCTTTCCGTGTGTTGAGCGTATTCCTCGCGGGGCCTTGATCACTGGTAAAGACGACGATCGTATCCTCCGAAAGACCCAGTTGATCCAGCTTCTTCAACAACCGGCCAATCGCTGCATCCAGGCTCCAGACATCGGCGAGGTAGTTTTTCATGCAGGCCTCGACGCTCAGTCCCCATTCGTCTCGGCAGATATCGAACTTGTTCGCTTTCATGTATGGACCGAAGAGTGATTCATCGACCTGCAGATTGTTGAACTTTTCGGCAAAGACGGTATCCGATGGAATACTGAAGTGCGAAATGTGAGCCCACACATTCACATAGAACGGCTCGTTCTTGTGCCGCTGAATGAAGTCGATGGCGGCGTCGAAAGTATTATCGTCACGCCCCTTCGTGCGGTCCTTTAGGCTGCCGAGAACTTTCACTTCATCAATGCCATAGCGAGGCGCGGGTGGATTCTTTTCCGATGCAGTCGGCCCGCTGGCTCCAGGGCCGATGTGCCACTTGCCGAAATGACCAGTGGCGTATCCGTTGTCACTGAGCAGCTGCGTGATTGTCGCGTGACCATCAAACCCGAAGTCACCGATCCGGCGATCGAAGCTGCGAGGATGCCGACTGGTCATGAAGCCCGTTCTGCTGGGCTGGCATGTGACTCCCGTGGCGTAAAATCGAGTGAATCGCGTCCCCCTTTTGGCGAGGCCGTCGATATTGGGCGTCTTCGCATAGGGATGGCCGTAGCAACCGAGGTCGCCGAAACCAAGGTCATCCGCGAGGATGAAGACGATGTTCGGTTTTTCCTGAGCGTCAACGAAGGATGCCGACACCAAGATTATCAGTGAGAATAGGGAGAGGATGCTGAATGCTCTTTTCATCGTTTCTGTCGCTGTCTGTTTTTGCGATATGCAAGAATTCTAGTTCTTAATGACGGTCACGTTTTTCGTTTCGAGAGTTCCCCAGATGTCGCCGACACCGCATTTGGTGACTCTATTCAGGAGGCTATATCCTCAACAGTGAATGGAACATCATCGACACGAATGGTCGCCACGTCGTCGTCAAAGGCGACGCTTGTTTTGTGCCATTGTCCCGCTTCAGCATGGTACTCCTCAGTCGTGACCTTGGCCTTCTTTTTGCTTGATCCGGGTGTGCGTTCGTAAGTTACACAACTGATCACATTGGTTTTGGCAGTGCCCTTGTTCGGCGTGCCGTTAATGAACACTTTAAAGGGGTGCGCAGGCTTACCATTTTCTTCAGTCTCAAAAAAAAGATTCATCTTCTGAGGCAAGTCACGTTTCCATAAGATCGAAAGGGGCGATCGAAAGGGGCGATCGAAAGGGGACAGACATTTTCCAGCCATCGCTAAATGCTAACTACGTGAACGATGCCTGTCCTCATTTTCCTTCAACCCGCCCCGATTTTTCGACCATTGAATTATTTCTGGCCAAGCTGCACTCGGGTGTAGGGGCTTGAAAGATAGTGCTGGTATCCGTTGACAACTTTTCCATGGTTGCTGAAGAAGTCGACATGGGAAGCTCCTTCCTGTAAGGCAATGGTGGCGGTCCAAGAACCAGTCTTGGGATCCCATTCCATATCCGCCCATTGGTTTTCGTGAATTGGCACATGCAAGAACGGAGCGGAACCTGCAGGAGCGCGATCATAGATCCACCAGATGCGCCCGCTTATCGGCTGAGGTCCTTCATCAAAACTCACACGAACACGTAGCTTGTCCTTGTCGACTTTATGGGTCGACGTCGGGGGGCTCAGCAACGACTCGCCGCCGAAGAAGTGATTCCAGAGAAAGGCGTCTCGATTCTGCTCATCCTTTGCCGTCGCGACATGCGGCGTTTGATGGTGCCCTCCATTGGGTTCGTAATAGACAGGCAACGGGGGATGGTTTTGCGCCCCCCAAAGAACATCATAGGCGACATAGTCATGCGTTCCCGGCTGGAAAAGAATCTCGACACCGCGTTCCATCAGCCGGTCCCAATTTTCCGTAACGCACACGCTAGGCCATAAACGATCCGCAAAGATTTGCATTTCTTCGATGGGTCTTCCCGCTCTCACCGCCATCTCATCCATGCTGCCCTCAGATCCCACCATAACGCGCCGAAAAATTCTCGCGCGTTGTTGATCCAGATCGATATCACCGGTCTTGACGGCCTCGAAGAACGTTTTGTTTGCCGCGACCACTTTGGCCATTTCTTCTTTGTCGGCTCTTCGGGTCGGCGAATAGTAAGCAAACGCCACGTCGGAGCATGTCGCGGTAAAACGCTCGTCATGGATTAAGGCGACCGCGGGCGAGATGCCGTTCTTGGAAGCGCCCGAGCCGGCCACTTTGCCTTCTTCGAAGTAATTGTTTTCCGCATACGCCGCAGTGGTTGCCCGCATTAAGGTCATCGACCAAATCCACATCGTCGTGTAGCGAGGATTCAACTCCTTCATAAACCTCCGCATCATCTTTTGCTCCAAGCCCTGCTTGCCGGGAATTTGCCGAAACGCCTTGACGTGCGTCTTCACGATGCCAACACCACCTGCCAGCAGTTTCGCCTGAAAGTCGGTCGGGCGGGCATCTTTCATCAGCGTCTCATAGGGATTTGCGCCGGTAATGCTAAAGCCCTTCGCCTTACCTTCGAGCGGCACGATCAGTCGCACCGGAATCCGGTAATCCTGTCCCCGCCACCACTCGGCGACATTGATCTCGATCAGCTTCTGCCGCGTGGCCCCTACGGGATGCCATTCCTGCAGCGTCTTCGTTTCCAACGTGCTTTCATCGAGAATCTCTTCGGTGTTGAAAATGACACTAGAAGAACTTGATTCCTTCTGCGGCGTCTCAGTTGTCGGGTTGGCTGACTTCGGGTTGGCTGGCTTCAAGCTCGCCCTTTTTGCAGCCATCCGAAGCAGAGCCTGCTTCTCTGTATCAGAAAGAACACCGTCTCCATCTTTGTCAATTTGAGGGCGTCGCCTCAAAACCTGTCGGCTCATGACCGCCTCTTCAGCATCAGAGAGAAGTCCATCGCCATTGGTGTCAACTTGCGGAAACAACTCTAAGATTTTCGCTTTGATTTCATCATTTGCATGCACGGTTGAAGCCACAAGCAAAACCGCGACCGCAAAATTGAAAAAGCGGACAGAATGTGTTTTTGGCAAGATCAGACCTAACGACTTGGACCAGGAGGAATGATGTGACGTTACGTACCAGGTACGTGACCGCCGGAAATCAGACGTTTTTTTTCACTGTTTTCAGCAAACGGGAGAATAGCCAACTCAGTCGAAGTGGAAGAACCACGACCGCCGCACCATCGTTTCCGGCACGCCACAGCTCCAGTCTGCTGCCTCACGCGGATCACGCGTTTGATGGCCCCGACTTTCCATGATACCGACGGGCATTGCACGGCCGCCTTCCGTTCCCAAGCGTGACTCACGTAACTCGCGCACCCCGGCCAAATCACCCGTCCCCGGCTGACACATACCATGAACCAGATCTATCTCTGCCCGAGCATTCAAGACGCAATTCTTTTCCATCCACCGAATACCTCTGGCCGTGACCCGATAACGGAACGTATAGGACGAGCCATTTCTCGATCAGTGAATTGGCGGGAGTAGCGGCGGGGATAGAGCCAGGTCAGTGGCTGAGTCGCTGTCCTATGAAGCTGCCTAAGTGCTTTCGGCTTGCACGACCGCCTGCCATTGGACAGTTGCGAAAGTCACCTCGGTTCGTCAAGCCGCTACGCCGAAGAAGTGCTCGGAGGTGCGACCGGTCAATTGGACCGCCACTAGAAGACCAACCGTTTCTCCTACTTAAAAAGAGACCTGCCACTTTCCCCTATCTTAACTCTTCACCCGTTTTGGGCATCGAGAGTGTGGGCTTGCCCTGGAGGTAGCCGAGCTCCGTTAGAAATTGATCAGCGGCAATCAGCGTAATGTCTTTCCATGGCTGCTTGTTAAAAAACGCGTGCGTTTGCCCTTGGGCAATTTTCATCTGAACGGAGGTGATACCGAGCGACTTCATTTTTGCGGCTGCGTGCGTCCAACCGTTAGTCATCCACTTGTCCTCGCTGCCGAAAAAGACGATTGCCGGTCCAAAGTCAGCTTTTAGATGCTGCAAAAAATCCACATCCGGATCTTTGGCGTCACTCTTTGAAAGCGCAGGATTGAACAGGACGTAAGCCGCCACGGAAGTGTCAATTCCATGGTTGTCATTAGGATCATTAAGGCCCGGGCTGGTCGTGCCCAGCAGGCAGATGTGCCCCCCCGCCGAGCCACCGCCTGCGACGATGCGATTGGGGTCCACGCCCAGTTCTTTGGCATGCTGCTTGAACCAACGAATCGCACTCTTCACATCGGGAATACAAACACGCTTGGTCGATTGCCCAGCGGTCAATGCGGCTCGATCTTCCTTGGTTCGCAAGCGATAAGTGACCGTCGCGGCCACCATTCCCCGGCTCGCAAAATAGTTGCACTGATAACTGAATGCCTGACGACTGCCCCCGCCCCAACCACCACCATGAAACAGAATGATGCCCGCGACCGGCTTCTTGTCGGCCCGCTTCCCCTCAGGAAAATAGATTTCCATTTCCCGGTTCACGCCATCCACTTGCTTGTAAACGTAGACTTTGCCTTTGGGGGTGCTTTCATCGCCAACGCGTTGCGCGTCGACGGGTGAGTAAACCATGGCCATCAGAACGATCAGTAAGATTTTCTTCATATCAAATGTATTCAAGGATTGATCAAGCGAGAGCAGATTGACGCCACGCTACTCATTGTATTGAACTCGCATCTGTGGCGACCGCGGTTACGACTGGTCGAACTGGCGAGCCAAAGCGTTCATCGAGTTTATGTTAACGGACGATAGCCCTGCGTTTTGTGATGGGGCCTTGCGATGGGGCCATTCGGCCAAAACTGTCTTCGGAATGGGTGAATATCCGAGATCGCTGTCAACGATGATGCGTATATTCCTCAGCTTTCGTGTGTGATCCACCCGTCGCGACGGGAGCGGAGCGCAAGCCCGGCGGCTAAGCACGCACGTAACTCAAATCTCATCCGCATGATTCACCCCCGCTGCCTAAACAACCAATCCCAGACATGGTCCGTCTTGTCGAAGCGTTCTGAGCCGTACTCGGTGATGTCGCGTTTTCCGGGATTGTCGCCCACATATCGAAACACAAGGCTGTTATTCGGACCGTGCGTTACACTGGCAGCGCTGCGAGCTTTACGGTGCTGTCTAATTTGTTTCGCCGATCAACGATGTGCCGCGATCCCATGTGGTCGACCGCTTTGTCAAGCTTGCCGTGAAAGATCCAAAGTCGCACATCTCGCATGCACTCGGCGTCGAGCCAAAGCTAGTAGGTCTTTCGTTACGCACCAATTACACGACCAGCAAAAAGCAGACACTCTTTTTCCAGATTTCCAAAAAGCGGGAGAACCGCCAACCCAGGCAAATTGGACACAGGTTCCCCTAACGTCCAAAAACGCCGTTTCTCAACTCGTTACTCGAAATTGAACCCCCGCAACCAACGCTCTCGGAAACATGTCTCGGACTCAGATTTCCCGCAAATGCGATGCCGACAATGCGATGCCGACAGTGACTTGCATAGAACCCGTCCACTTCGGTCGGCCGGTTTAGCGAAATCAGTGTCAGCCCGAAGGATTTCTCCTGGTTGCCGACGGAGGTGATTTCCTCAGAATGGACAGAGTCCGAATGTGGAGGGTGCAGTGTCCCAATCGTAAGTCCTACAATGCGTCAAGGAAGCTAACCATGCAAAAACTTCGTTCGCCTGCTTCTCATCCCCGTTGTTGCCACGACATCGCTCCCCGTCGATGCGGTCGCCGATGATGATGGGTGAAGAACGTTTGCGTATTGGGTTAAGATTACACACGGCCTCGCTTGGCAACGCTCGCGAAGCGATTCGCAATCAATTCCCAAATGCTGATAATGTGAGAACCGAAGGAATGCGAAAGCGAATTCGCGTGGGTAATAAAGTCGAATCCATGTCGAAGATTGACTCGTGACCGAAGAAACGCTGCTTACTGATTGCCATATCGAATTGCTCTTGAAATTTGCTCGCACGTGATGAAAAAGCATGGACCTAAACAACCTCAGGCAGGAATACTCCCGCGACCCAATCGATGTTGAAACTGTCGATCCGAGCCCCTTCAAACAGTTTGAAGGATGGTTTCAGCAGGCGTCGGATTTACAAGTGGTTGAACCGAATGCGATGGTTCTTTCGACCGTCGATCCAACCGGTCAGCCGACACAGCGTACGGTCCTATTGAAGCTGTTTGATGAATCGGGCTTCGTGTTCTTTACAAATTACGCCAGCCGCAAAGCCATCCACATTGAAGCGAATTCAAAAGTTGCTTTACTGTTTCCTTGGTACGTGCTGCAGCGTCAGGTTGAAGTCAACGGAGAGGTTGAAAGAATTAATGCGGCAGATTCGTTGAAGTACTTTGCCCTTCGCCCTCGCGGAAGTCAGTTGGGCGCCTGGGTGTCTCAGCAAAGCACCGTGATTTCGACACGCAGTCTGCTCAAAGCCAAATTGGCTGAACTAACGCAAAAGTTTGCAACCGAATCCGTTCCGATGCCTCCCAACTGGGGAGGATTCCGTGTCAAACCCACTCGCTTCGAGTTCTGGCAGGGTGGCCCAAACAGGCTTCATGACCGAATTGAATACAGCTGCAATGCGGAAGATCGAGCATGGCATCGTCAGCGGCTTTCGCCGTAGTCTCGCACCGCCTCCCATGACACCCCGCGTCGAAGCATGCCGCTGAGAATCGTCAGCAGTTTGCACGTGGGATAAAATTTTATAGCAAAACATTCATCACTGTATAAATCTGACCCTCTTGCCTTGCCAAGCCGCACATCGCAGCCGAGATCAATTGCGTTTCGATGCCGTTACTGTCCCCGCAAACACGCTTTCCCGATCCAAACAAAGCGTTGAACGCCCGACAACTGGACCACGCCGTTTTGCAGTTGGCCCAGCACCAGTGATCGTCTCGGATTTGCCTCACTACCGAGACGCCGACGAAGGAAGCGTCCGAAAAATTGTTGAAAGTTGAAAGATGGTCTCCCGAAGGGCAGAATCTGCCCTTTGCAATCTTTCAATTTTCGTCGGCTGTCACCGACGGGGAGACCATCATGAATGAAGTTAGTCTTTTGCAATCTCTC
>JAQWPZ010000163.1 GCA_029245125.1 Rubripirellula sp. | reverse complement strand
GGCGAGATTGGGCTTTCAGCCACGAACGATATTACAGTGAATGCGGAGATTGATCCCACCACGGTCACGTTGCATTCAGGTGACGATATCTTGATTCACGCAAGTGTGATGGCATCCGACTTGATCGAGTTGTCTGCCGGTGAAGATGGTACGGGCGGAATCGAAATCACAGCGGCGGGCAGTTTGGAAACGACGGCAATCGGCAGTGGGGTGTCACTCACGACCGGTGCCGACGATGGCGACGTACTGCTGAACGGCAGCATGACGGCGTTGAATCAGGTGGCGGTGACCAGTGCGGCTGGTTCGGTCAATGGATCTGGGCGAATGACGGCTTCATCAGTTGTTCTGAACGCTGAGACCGGTCTGGGTAACACCGCGGTTCTGAAAACCTCCGTCAGTAATCTTTCGGCGATAACGACCGGTGGTGTGATTGCACTTGAGAACACGCTTGGCTCAGCGGTGTTGGTGAGTTCGCTGGTGACCGGCAACGGTGCGGTCGATCTGCTGCAACTGGGTGGTGGAGATCTTACCTTTGACGTGGTTTCGGCCTCGACTTCAGCGACGATTGAAAATCAAGCTGGTTCGGTCACCCTGGACGGAACATTGAGCAGTGAGTCATTGTCGGTGACAGCAGCGGGCGACTTGACCGATGGTGCTTCGGGTGACATTTCAGTCGATCAGCTGGCGACTCTGTCTGCGGCGAACATCACGTTGGGCGACAGTGCCGGGAACGCGACGAACTTCGGCAGTCTGATTTTCAATTCCACAGGTGCGGTCGCGCTCTCGGAAGACAGTTCGATGACGGTGGCTGGCCCGAGTACGGCTGGCGGGGGTTTGGAGTTGTCGAGCTCTGGCGATATTTTATTGGAATCAATCGTTGATGTTACTGGTGCAACAGCCCGTTTGAATGCCGTTGGCGGGATTTTCGACGGTGAGGGAACAGACGCGACAGATTTGCGGGCAGCGAGGGTCGGACTGCTGGGTGCTCTGATCGGAGATGATCTGAATCCGTTTGACGTGGTGGCGACAAGTGAATTAAACGCTGATACGTCGCACGCGGATGGTGATATCATCCTGGCAAATTATTTTGGAGATCTTCCGATCGGGCAGTTCACTGCGGGAAGCGGTGATGTCACTTTGATTGCGGGCGACGATGTTCTTAAGGTCGATGCTGAATCGTTGTTGGTTTCAGATGATCTGTCGATCTTGGCTAGCAATGATTTGAGCGATGGAAACTATTCGATTGATTTGGCAACAAACGTCAGTGATTTTGAGGCCACTGTCGAAGGTTCGAATCGGGGAGATATTCGAATTGTTGAGCGTGACACGATCCGTTTGGCTTCGTCCGATCATCTAGCTGATGAGGTTGTTCAGACGGCGAATGGTCAGATCGAGATTATTGCCACGGACGGGATTTACGTGATGGATTACTCGGTCGGAGATGATGGTCCTGATCGTAAAGGTGATCAGGAGTTGATGGCGCGTGGTGCGAACGGGCGGATTGATTTAGAAGTGGTTGCCGAGGGGGGTTTCATTGAGTTGGATGAAACCGTTCAGCTGTCTGCTGAGAAGAAAACACCGAACGCGATATTCGATGATCCACAAAGCGAGACGTCTCCGTCGGATCTTGGTTTGACCCGTGAGCAGCGCAGCGTGTTCATTCAATCCGATTCAATACGCCTGGGAACCGAAATCGAGATCTTTACTGGTCAGGATCAGGGGACGGCTCGAGTCTTTGCTTCGCGTCCGCTTGACCTAGTGCCGCCAGGAGAGAACCAGCCGTTTCCTGATACGGATGTTGTTGGTGATGGCGACTCAGCGTTTTTTGTCGCAAGTAGCATGCGGACCGATACGCTCGAGCAAGCGACTGGAAATGATGCTCGTGGGACGTTGTCACTAGATATTGGTCAAGCTGGCGAGCGTGGTTTGAGCATGGACATTGATTGGGGGGCTCCTTCGGATTCTGGCCAAGCTGGTGAACCAGAAAGATTTCAGCGGGTTGATGGTCTTGATGCCGATGTGCCGACGTTCGTCGACCAGAACGGAGGCATTGTTGAGGGTAATGTTTCTCCCGATGCTCGTCTGACAGTTGAGCATCTGTATTCCGAATCGGACATCGTGAATAGCACGGCGAATGGTCGTCAATCGGCGACAGATTCGTTAGAGGTGCGTTTTGCCGTTCGTCATCATGCTTCGATCCTGGTGCTCGGTTCTGATGTGCAACAGGGCATCGCTGCAAATGAGGTTGAAGGTGGAGTGGTTTCGTCGACAGATGATCCGAGGACAGATCCATTACTGGAAAATGGCAGAGCGACCTTTATCATTCCCGCGATTTCGATTCCGGTTGCTTTCTTCCCAGTCCGCGAAGTGATTCCAGAAATCGTGACAACTGATTTTGTAGTCCGCGGTGAAAGTAACATTGAGTTTGTTCAGCCGACGTTGGAATCCAATGAGGTTTTGGTTGCTCCGACAGTAGGGCGAGAGGAGTATTTTCAAATACGAGTCTTGTCGCCTGATCCGGACGGTGGAGATCTGGCTGTCCAGCGACTGCCAGATGATATCCTCGATGGGGACAAGATCAAGAATCTGCTTAGTCGTCTGCCTGATGGGCGTTACGAAATTGAATATGTACTTGGTGATTCTGCCAATCGGACAATTTTGAAAGTCGATGTCCGAAGCGGCGAAGCCACGATACCAGGGGAATCCCTGGATGAAGGTGTTTTACGGTTGAAAGAAGTGCAGCAGGAACTTCCTTTGCCGAAGGATGATGGCCCGGTTGAATTGCCACAACAGGATGAAGATTTACCGGGGGAAAACGAAGCTGAAAACTCTGACCAAGAGGAGCTCGAAGAGGTGCCCCTTGGTGATCCCGCAGATCAATCCTCTACGCCATTGTCCACCAACTTGATTCCGCTTGTTGGTGGGTACACAGTGAGTTCGGCTTGGTCGCGGCGGAAACGTTCATCACGGTTTTCGAAAGCATCCGCATATGCGAAACGGTGGCATCAGCGAACCGTTTCTTGAATGATTAAATGGGGCGGGAAATTCAATCTAATGTGTCGGCTGGCTCAGTAGAGCGAGCGACAAATCAATCGATTTCGATACCACAAACTATCAAGCCTTCTTGTCATGGCTAAAGAGCAACCGCACGAAGATCCAAATTCCTCTGATGGCTCACAATCTGAGTCGCAACAGGATGGGGATATAAATGAGACGATTCACGAAGAGTCGTTGCCCGAGGAATCGCCGCGCAGGCCCTCCGGCGAATCGACACTAGTTCCTGCAGAGGAAGATGCGGCTAGCTCAGCTGAGTCGTCCAACGACGAGCTAGAGAAAACCCTTGGAAATGATGATCTGACTGTTCAGCTTGACGCTACCGTTTCGGTTGAAGCTACCGTTGACGGGGAAGCGATTGAAGAAGCGTTAGACAAGACGGTTGATGGTTTGGCAATCGATCAGACCATGCCGGTTGAAGCGAGTGGGGCCGTGGATGCTGCCGATGGCGGGAAGAAAAAATCGCATGCAACCGTCAAAGCAGGGGGTGGCGAACGCACCGTGCAGGGGCGCGATTCGTCGATGGACATCGTAGCTACAGCCGGCTCGATTATGGCGAGTTCGGACATCAGCTTTACCGTGAACCCTCGAGATCTATCGGCGGAGGATTTAGAAGTCTGGAATGTGCGGGCAGGAAAATCAAAAGCTTCTTTGCCGATGTCGGCTGACCGGACGATCGCTGATGAGCAATTGCAGCGACTGCGGAAATGCGATGTTGCAGAGGTGCAGGCGGATTCGTTGAAAGCTGCCGATTACAAGTTGGTTGGCAAACTTGGCCAAGGAGGAATGGGGGACGTTTATGCCGCGCGACAAGGTTCCCTGGATCGTGTTTTGGCATTGAAAGTGATCAAGCCGTTGGCCGGTCGGCGGCGGGCGCAATTGGTGCGCAGCGGCAAGCTGGAATCGGTCGAAAAAGAGCGAAAGCAGCAGTTCCTATCCGAGGCGATCGTCACGAGTGATCTCGATCATCCAAACATCGTGCCGATTCATGATGTTGCTCTGACATCAGAGGGTGACCTGTTCTATTCGATGAAGCGGGTTGCGGGTACGCCGTGGTCCGATGTTATTCACGAGAAGACACAGGATGAGAACCTTGAAATCTTGTTGAAGGCTTGCGACGCAATCGCCTTCGCCCATACACGGGGTGTCGTTCATCGTGATATTAAGCCCGAGAATATCATGCTGGGTGATTTTGGGGTTGTTTTGGTGATGGATTGGGGGCTCGCTCTGCCGACATCGGAATATGAAAAGCAAGACTCAATCTTCATGTCGATGGGTTTGGGGGGGACACCAGCTTTCATGGCGCCCGAGTTGGCAACCGGCCCATTGGAAAAGATTACCGCGTCTGCGGATGTCTATTTGCTTGGTGCAACGCTGTACATGATCATTACCGGCGTTGCACCCCATCATGCGAAGAGCATTTCGAAGTGCTTGATGGCGGTGAAGGAAAATTCCATTTTGCCTGTTCGGGAGGAGCTGCAAAGCGATCTGGTTGACGTCGCAATGAAGGCGATGGCAACCGAACCGGAAGATCGTTATCCGGATGTGCCAAGTTTCCAGCAAGCGATTCGTGATTATCGGGCTCATGCAGAAAGCGTTTCTTTGGCCGCTCGCGCCGCTGAGGACCTAGAGAAAGGTCGGTATGAAAGCTCGTATTCTGATTTGTCGCGGGCCGCGTTTCGCTTCGAAGAGGCGATTAAATCGTGGTCAGGTAATCTGCACGCGACTGCGGGCTTAGCTGAAACCAAAGGTGTTCATGCATTGGCTGCGTTGGAGAACGGCGACCTAGATCTCGGCTTGTCGCTTTTGGATGAGAGCAATTTAGACCATCGGCCGATCATCGAACAGCTTCGACGTGCGTACCAGGAACGTGAGTTACGGCAATCAAAATTCAAGCTGATGCGTAACATGGCAGTCGCCATGCTTGTTTTTATACTAGTTGGTGGTGCCGTGTCGATCTATGTGATCAATGGAGCAAAAGTGAAAGCCGACGTGGCCAAGGATTCGGCACGCAAATCAGCCATGCGAGAGAAGGCCGCAAAAGTTGAGGCACTCGCATCAGCTAATCGAGAGAAGCTGGCGAAAGAAGAAGCACTTGCATCAGCGGATCGGGAGAAAAAAGCGAAGGAAGAAGCGCTCGCGTCTGAGAGACGGGAAGTTGCAGCCAAAGAAGCAGCAGTAGAATCCCAAATGCAAGCAGAGCTTGCTGAGGTGGAGGAAAGCAAAGCGAGGAAAGCTGCAGAACAAAATGCGGAGTTGGCAAGAATTGCCAAGGTTGAGGCCGAGATGCAAAAGCGCGTCGCGGTGCAGGCTCGAGACGAGGCTGAGGTGGCGAGAGCTGAAGCGGAACACGAGCGAGAACGCGCTCACTATGAACAGTACGTTTCGATGATCGGATTAGCAAAAGCTAGGCTGGAACGTAACGAGGTCGATGGGGCACGCGAAATCCTTGTTTCGCTCCGTATGTCACCACAGTTTCGTGATCAAATTGATCGGTGGGAGTGGCGCTGGCTATGGCATCAATCCAATCAGTCCTTTTCGGTGCAAGCCAACCCGGCACCGATTAGCGATATGGGTTTAGCCGCATCGGGCACGCACGCGCTCGTCACACTTACCGATGGGTCTGTGCAGCGGATGATGCTTTCGGATGCGGCTGAGCTCTCCCCGCCAGAACCGTTTACTGCGAGCGATTTTTCTGCTTATCGTGCCACTTGTGTTGCTGTTGACTCGGGGCGCCAGATCGCGGCTGTCGGGACGCAGTCAGGAGCTGTGCTGATTTTCGATTCAGGAGGATCGCTGATTCGGACCATTTCGATGCACCGCGACCGAGTGAATGATTTGAAATTCAGCAACGACGGCTTGCTCGTAACAGGTTCGGATGATCGAACTGTGCGGATCTGGGATGAACAGTCAGCGAGTGAATTGACCAGCGGACAAGCTGCCTACCACATCTCGGCGGTTCGGCAGATTGCTGTCGCCGGAGATCGGCGTCAATTGCGAATTGCCGTAGCGATTTCAGATGACGTGACTGGCCAAGTCGTGATCTGGAATGCCATGCCCAAATCGGAAACCGATCCTGTTGTTGACGCGCCGGCAATGCGACTGGATCAGATGGGGACGATGTCCATGCACCGCGATCCTGTGACCTCGGTTGCCATCGCCTCCGACGGAGAACGCGTTGCCTCGGGCGATTTGGGTGGTAACGTTTGGTTGTGGAATCCTGCCAGTGCGACGGTGATCAATTACGAAGATCGCATCCGACAAGCAATTGACTTGGTTCAATCGGAAAGCAAACCGACCGATTCGACGGTTCCAGTTTCTGTTCCCACGGTTCCGCTTATCGATCTTTCCTTGCGTGAAACGCGACAATCTTCGACGGCAGTAAAAAAGGGCGCAGCTCATGCCGATGTAGTGCGTTCGCTGCAATTCAGCGGGGACGGTTCCAAATTGGTCACTTGCTCAGATGACTACACGGTCAAAATGTGGAATACCGAGAATGCGGATTTAGAACAGACACTGAAGGGGCACGGCGGCTGGGTGGTTGCCGCTGGATTCTTGCGTGGGCAAGCTGCCGTCATTGTTTCGGCATCCAACGACGGGACTGTGCGCAGTTGGTGGCCGGAGAAATATGTTAGCGCTGCTGTTGTTCACGGGATGTCGGACGTGCCGGCATTGCGGCAATCACGAGCCCATCGTGACGAGATTTTGTCGGCTGCGTTTTCCCGCGACGGGAATCGAGTTGTGACTGCGAGTCATGATCACACTGCCCGCGTGATGGAGATTGACCCCAATAATCTTGGGTTTTCGCAAGCGGTCAGACTTCAAGAGGAAGTCTTGGAAGAAGGAACTTCCTACGTTGCGATGTCGATAGGTATGGACCGTCTTTCAAATCGTTTGTTCATCGGCAGCGCGGATGCAACGATTCGCATTTGGGACATTCGCTTGGGAACAAAATTGCATGAAGCCCGCGGGACCGGAATCAACACATCCTTCGCAATTTCGAACGATGGTCGTTATCTGCTAACTGGTTCCAGCGGCCAGGCAGCTAAAGCACTACTTTGGCAACTCGATCCAAATGGCAATACACCACCTCAAATCGTCCACCGATTGAAATTGCACGAGCAGGCGGTGACGGCGTTTGCGATCTCTCCAGATTCAACGCTGATGTTTACCGCGGATCGATCTGGATTTGGTGTTCTTTGGAATCTGCAGAGTGGTGAACCGATTGGGGATCCAGTCGAAACCGTTCGTGGCTTCCGGGTCAATGAGGCTGCTTTCACGGTTGATGGGAAGCAATTGTTGTTGGCCGCCGATGACGAGCAGTTGACTGTTATTGATGTCGCGACCCGAAAAACGACTCAACGATTAGGCCATGATGGGTTGGTCACTCAGGTTGTTGTTGCCGGTGATGGCCAACACGCGATCACTGTGAGTGAGGGGGATGTTGGAGACAAACGCGCAAGCGATGTGAGATTGTGGGATTTGAGTAACGGTCAGAGCGTTCTTCTCGACAGAGCGTCCGAGTCGATTGTTCGCGCTGGGGATAAGTCCACGTCGGGTCAGCACATTACCTCCGCCAATTTTGGGGAATCACCCGGCACGATTGTCGTTAGTCGGTCGGTTGGTAAGGAGCTTCCATCGAGCGTCCACGTTTTCTCTTGGACGAAGGTCGTTGAATCTCCAGGTCAGGAGGGCCCATCGCTGGCGTTTGAGCTCGTTCGCACGTTTGAGTTGCCTTCGGTCCTGGGTTCTGCGGAGGCAGTCATCTCGGTTGACGAAAATCGTTTGGTGACGATGAACAGGAACGGCGGTTTTCTCTGGGGGTTGGACTCACAACGTCTGTTGAAAAGTTATCGCGCCCATGCCGCTTTGACCGAGGCTTGTTTTTCCGCCGATGGCAAGTTTGTCGCGACGGCGAGCCGGTCTTTGAAAATCTGGGATGCCGCCACAGGACAAGCGTTGGCGAAACTGGAATCAGAGCGTCCGATTACGACGGTCCAATTTGCACCGGGGGTGATTGCTGATTCGCAGTACGCGTTGGTGACCGGTGATATGGATGGCAATGTCCGTCTTTGGAACTGGGACGATAAAGCGGGGAAAGTCATCGAGCTTCGCCAACTGTCAGGCACGCTGACTGATGATAATGATGCCGCAGCGGTCCGGCGTGTGCGTTTCTCATCGACCGGCGAGCGATTGGTTGCGGTGGGAGACGGTGGGATGATTCACCTGTGGAACACGGCTGATTGGAGTGACCAAGTTGATTTGCCTGCTCCTGAAGCTGATTACACGTGTGCCGCGTTTTCAACTGACGGTTCGATCCTTGCGGCGGGGGCAAAAGACAAGATTGTTCGGACTTGGGTGTTGGGCGATCAACCAATCGGCAAACCGGTTGAATTGATCGGACACGCAGATCAAATCACCGGTGTTGCGGTGCTGGGGGATGCTGGCAGCGGAGTGCGAGTGGTCACATCATCGGTTGATGATACGGCGAGAGTTTGGGATCCTCGTGGTGGAGTAAGTGGTCAAGGTTTGCGTGGTCGCGAAATCCTTTCCCTGCGAAGACATACTGGTGACGTGACCTCTGTCGACGCGACGATCGATGGCCGCATGTTGATGACGAGCGGCCGAGATGGAAAGGTGATCCTGTGGCCCGCTGGCCCGGTTCCCAGTAAACGCATGCAACCCAAGTAATCGAACGAATCAGATTCAATCGGGTTTTCGCCTCGGTCGTTCCGCCTAGCTAAACAGATCAACGAGTGCTGATCCTCCGCTCACACCGAGCGGGTTCTCTTGCAGTCCATGATGATCGAACAACAACTGCTTGGATTTGATTCCAAGGGCGTGCAAAATCGTGGCATGCAAATCTTGTGGTTTGACGGGGCGGTCTTGTACCGCGTAGCCGATTGCATCTGTTTCACCGATGATTTGTCCCCCGGCGATACCACCACCGGCCAGCCAAACAGTGTACGCAGCAGGTGAATGGTCTCGTCCTTTAGCTCGGCCTTCCATCGTGGGCGTGCGTCCAAATTCGCCTCCCCATATCACAAGGGTTGAATCGAGCAGCCCGGTGCGTTTCAAATCTTTCAACAACGCGGCAATGGGGCGATCTGTACGAGTCGCCATCTTTTCGTGGTTCGCTTTAAGATTGCCATGAGCGTCCCAACCACCGACACGGAGTTGAACGAATCGTACGCCACGTTCTACCATTCGTCTCGCTAACAGGCAGGCGCGACCTACCGTTTGCGTTTCTTTGGACTCTAACCCGTACATTTGATGGGTCGTGTCGGGTTCACGTGCCAAGTCGAATAGTTCTGGTGCAGCGGTCTGCATGCGAAATGCCAGATCGTAGCTGCGGATTCGCGCTTCCAATTCACTGTGTTGTGTGACGGTGGCAAGGAAATTGCGATTGAGCTGTTGAATCGCTTGGATTTCGTGTTGGCGGCGGTTTGTATCGACGCCCTCTGGCATCGTCAGATTTTGAATTCCCAGAATCGGGTCAACCACGGTGCCCTGACAGTGAGCGGGTAGAAACCCGGGACCCCATCCGGCAGCCTGTGGATATTGCATTCCGTCGGTGTGAACGTTCATGGTGATAAACGCGGGCAGGTGCTCTGTTTGACGGCCAAGCCCATAAAGCGTCCATGATCCCAAACTTGGTCGATCCCCTGTGCCGGTACCGGTCAATGCGACACATTCCCCAGGACCGTGAACAGGATTGCGATGGCTCATCGAGCGGATCACGCAGAGTGAATCGGCGTGAGCTGCGGTCTGCGGAAACAATTCCGAAATCGGTAATCCGCTTTCACCTGAATTGTGGAATTTCCATGGCGAGGCCATCAAGTTTCGGAGTCCCGCACGCTGGATCTTCGGTACGTTCTGGGCGATCGATTCGGGAACGTCACTTCCCGCCAATTGGTCGAGTTCTGGTTTCGGATCGAAGGTGTCGACTTGGCTCGGCCCACCCGACATGAACAAGAAGATCACGTTGGTGGCCGTTGGCGGATGATGTAGTTGGAATCGTTCGGATCCGCTGGCTGGCTGATGCAGCATCGCGTTGAGGGCAATCGATCCAGCCCCCAAACCAGTCTGCAGGTGAAACTGACGACGGGATAGAGTTTGTCGATTCAACATCTCATTTCTCTTTCCAATCTCGACTTTTCGGGTGCCCAGTAAATGTAGGAGACGCACAGGAACATCAGGGGATGTAGAGGAACTCGCTGGAATTCAGAATCGCGGAACAGGCACTTTGTAATCCATGCTTGTTGGCGAGTTGTTGAAGCGTATTGCTTTCAGCTTTGGTTGGCTGGCGACCGCAAGCGATCTTGAATGCGGCTTCGACCGTTCCAGCACGAGCCGCCAAGCCTTCACTCGCTCGCTGTGCCAAATTGCTGTTCATCAACCATAGCGGTTGCAATGCGGTGGTGGAGACACGGCGACGAGAGCAACTGACAACACCTCCCGGTCCATCAAAGAGCTGTTGTTGGTTGGGGAGACGATCACGTTGTTGGGCGAGGTACAGACTACGCCGATTTGCTTGATTCGGGACGCTGGTGCCTCCCGCTTTGGGATCGAGCAGGCCGGCAGCAAACAGCATGCAGTCGCGAATCGACTCCGCTTCTAATCGTCGCGGTCTCCAACGCCAGTACGATTGATTGTCAGGATCAATCTTTGAGTTGGATGCTGAGAATTGGCTCGCTTGTCGATACGTCGATGAATTGACAATCAACTGTTGTACCTGTCGGGTACTCCAGCCAGAGTCTATCAATTCACTTGCCAAGAAATCGAGTAGCTCAGGATGGCTGGGCTGGCTTCCTTTGATTCCGAAGTCACCGCTGGTTTCGACCAAACCGCGGCCAAAGTGCCATTGCCAGATGCGATTGACCCAGACCCGAGCGGTGAGCGGATTGTCGCGACTGGCGATCCACTTGGCGAGCGATGTGCGGGGTTTCTGGGGATCGATTTGTGAGGGGCCAAAGACCGCCGGCCAGCCTGCTTGAACTGCTGGTCCAGCGACTTTGACATCACCGCGAATCAATAGATGTGTTTGATTCGAAGCCAGCACACTCGCGTCTCTGGGGAGTGGCCAACGCATCTCATGGGGTGCCACCAACGTTGATTGGGCGGAAGAGACAGGGGAGTGAAATCCCCAGCTTTTCATCAATGGTTCGATTTGGGATTCAAGTTGATTGAAGCGAACTTTCTCCTTTCCCCGAAGTGCCGCGATCACTGTTTTGGGGGTCACGTAAATTGGTTCCGGATGTCCCTGCTTTCGTTTGACCGTGATCAATCGGTGTTGGGCAGAATCAAAGATTCGCCAGCGTTGATCGATCCAGCCCTTGCTCTCCTGCGGGTTGGAATGCAGCACCAAGTTGCCAGGTTGTCCCCGGCCGAAAAAAGCTTGGAAGCGGTAGTAATCACGAATGGAGATCGGATCAAAACGGTGTGTATGACATTGAGCGCACTGTAATGTCAGTCCAAGAAATGCTTGAGCGGTGGTGTTGGCGATGTCGACCAAAATCTCGTTTCGCTGAATTTGCTTGTCGAGTTCATTGCCGCTGTAGCGGGCGGCAGCCAAAAAGCCGGTAGCGACAAGCGACTCGTCAAGACTGGGTTCTATCTCGTCACCCGCGACTTGTTCCAAGACGAATTGGTCAAAGGGTTTGTCATGCTGGAATGCAGCGACGACCCAATCGCGATAACGCCAAGCGTGGGGCCGCATCCGGTTGTGTTGGTGGCCGTTGCTTTCTGCCCAGCGGGCAACATCAAGCCAGTGCCGGGCCCACCTTTCCGCGTAGGCGGGATCATTCAGCAATCGTTGGGTCGACTCTTTCGTACCAAATTTTAAACCTGGTTTGGGTGGCAGTCCTAGAAGTGTCAGCGAGGTGCGTCGCGCGAGTAATTTGGGGTCTGCTTGGGGGGCTGGAATCAAGCCTTGCTGTTCATGACGCCGCGCAATGAAGGCATCGATCGGCGAACGCACCCAGTTGCTTCTTTGTACGGTCGGAATCGGTGGTCGCTGGACGGGTTGGAATGCCCAGTGTTGCGTTGTTGGCCTTGGCGTTGGAAGTTGTTCTTCGTCCCAATGGACGCCTTCGTTGATCCAAGTTTCGAGCGTTGCCAATTCAGCTTTGGACAATCGTTCATTGCCCGGTGGCATCTCTCCGCTGGCCACCAATTCGAAAAGTCGACTCTGGTTTGCACTCCGTGGTGTGGTTTGGTTCAGCACGTCGTCCCAGCGATCGAGGTGAACGTTGTTTTCGACTGTTTCGCCTGCGTGGCATTCGAAACAATGTGACCTAAGAACCGGCAAAACCTGGGTCGTGAAATCAAGTGTCGGTGGGGGAGGCGTCGTTGTCTGCGTCACCGGTTTTGGCGGTAGCCCGAGGATTGCTCGCCACGAAGTTGCCACATCGATCTCACTCACTTCGATCACATCTTCAGGTTCGGTCTTGCCACCGGTGGAGAACCCGAGCCAAGTGACTCTCGTAAGGGCTTGTCTGTGTTGGGTCGATGCCAACGGTTTGCTTTCCGCATCAGAAGTCGGATCCACCCACAGACTGAGCAGATCAAACGGTTCGTTTGAACCGATTTTTGATTTGGACAGCCGGGCGATGACGACGGTGTCACGATCGCCCTGCAGCAGGGGGCCAAATTGTTGGTTCTTGGATGAGTAACGGATCATGAATCGATTTTCATCACCGTCAACATGCAACCCGATATTGGGGACATTCAGATGGTGTGTGCTGGTGGCATTTCCCTCTTGGTCATCCAACCACAGGACAAAGAATTCACCATCACCTTCCAATGGTGTGTCGATGGTGGTGGCAGCGTAACGCAACGTGAAGCGGACGTAGATCGCTTCGCCATCGAAGGCTTTTCGCAACGGTCGTCGCAGCGGATTATTACGGCCGCCGGTGCCCCTGATTTGAAATCGCTGACGGACGAATCCATCCTGTTTCCAGTCGGTTTCCGACTGGAGCGATTGCCCCCATGCTGGCAGTGTTAGTACGGCGAGCAGTGCTGGTACCGCCAGCAGCATGCAGGGGAAATGGCGAACTAGAAATTTGAGAGCGACAGACATGATCACAATAGTATACCCGCGAGAATTCACAGGCTGCGATCTTGCAGGCATCTTTGTTGGTGAGGTGCCGCGACTGGATGCTTGAGATCAATGCAATCAGCCGTCGAGTTGATTCAGGCGGGGATCCGATTGTCAGCGACCTGGAAACTTGGCTGAGATGGAGTGATTTGGAGTTGGCCATCCTGCATGCGGTGGCAAACATCAGCACCGGCTGCAATCGAGTCATCATGTGTGATCATCAGGATGGACAGTCCGTCGAGCTGATTGAGTTCGGTCAGTAGTTTGAGAATGTCCAATCCGGTTTCGGTATCCAAGTTGCCGGTGGGCTCATCAGCCAACAGCAATCGGGGGTCGGTCATGAGTGCTCGGGCGATTGCGGCTCTTTGCATTTCACCGCCACTCATTTCGGCTGGTCGATGCGTAGCACGGTGCAACAAACCGACTCGGTCCAACATCGCTTCGGCCCGGCGTCGGGCTTCTTTGCGATGACGGAAATAGCTCCATGCACTTTGTCCAATCATCATTGGCGCCAGCACATTTTCGACGGCCGATAATTCTGGCAACAAATGATAGAACTGGAAAATGATTCCGATTTCTCGATTGCGATAGAAATCACGTCTCGAGCGACTCGCATTATCGATTCGTTCATTCCCGAAGTAGATCTCTCCACTGTCTGGTTGATCCAGTGAAGCGAGCAGATGCATGAGTGTGCTTTTTCCGCTGCCGCTGCGGCCAACCAACGCGGTGACCACGCCCGGTGTGACTTCGAGGTCAAGTCCTCGCAGGACAGGCACTTCGTTGCGGTCTTTGTGGAAACTCTTGTGGAGGCCACGAGCCGAGAGGATGATTTCATCGTTCATTTGAAAGCCTTGACAGTGTGATCGTTCATGGCTGGCCGCCAGCCGGTTTGTGCAATGCGAAAATCGCGAATTATTCAAAGCGAAGAGCGCGAACCGGGTTCATTCGTGCTGCTCGCATTGCGGGCAGTACGCTGGCGATCACGGCGATCGTGACGGCGCCCGCCATCACCCAAACCAGGGTCCATGGATAGACGATCGTTGGGATTTCGCTGAAGTAATAAACCGTCGGATCAAATACTTCCTGCCCAGTGATCTTTTCGATGATCGAGGCGATCTTGTTGATGTTCGATACGAACAGCAGTCCACCAATTAATCCTGCACCACTGCCAACAAACCCAAGCAGTAGGCCGTAGCTGAGGAAAATGCTCATCACACCTTTTCCGGAAGCTCCCAACGCTTTGAGGGTTCCGATATCGCGTGTCTTTTCGACAACGATCATGAAAAAGGTTGCCAAGATTCCGAACCCGGCGACCGCAATGATGAGAAACAACAGAATGTTAAGGATCATCGTTTCCAAGCGAACCGCAGCCAGCAGCGGGCCTTGCATATCACGCCATGTTTGGATGTTGTAGGCATATTGTTGGGGTGGGAAACGGCGACGTAGGGCATCGCGGACTGCAGCAAGGTTGGCTCCCTCGACCATCTTCAATTGGATGGTGGTGACACTTCGAACACCTGATTGCGGATCAATCATGCCCCGGAACTCTTGCAGTTGGTCGAGCCGACAAAAGGCGAAAGAACCGTCATACTCGCTCATGCCTGATTCGTACAAATCGACGACGGTGAATTTTTGATTGACGACTTTGGTGTTTTCCGCCGCGTTGGGGAACATCATTCGCACGTCGTCGCCGGGCAGTCCGTAATAAAAGTCTTGGACCTGATTGTTGGCGTCGCGGTGACGCATACTGCAGGTGGCGATGCCGAGAATGATGCCAGGGAACTGCTCTGTTTTCGGATCAAATTCCTGTGCCGTTGCTGTCTCTCCGTCAGCAAACAATTCCGAGCCAGGGCCAATTCCAACACTCGGTCCGGATGCCGTATCTGTTTCGGTGGTTGTGCTTGGGCCGAAGTTCAAGGTCGGTCCGAAGTTCACCGAAGGCCCCGCCGATTCGGCGGTCGCAGATTCGATAGCCGGCTCGATTTTGGTTGGTGCTCGCATCGCATCCAGCCTCGCCTGCTCCGCTGCCAGGGCTCGTTCGTATTCAACTTTGACACGACGGTACGACCAGCCAGCCGGTGGGAACTGAACTCGTTCCGGTGCGTAGCCACCTTCACGTAGATCAAAGCTGACTTGCTTTTGGTTTTCGGGGTGTAGCAGGTGTCGACCGAATTGGCTGACTTGGTCAAAGGTCTCGGGATCGAGTCCGACCAAATTGACGTGCCCCGTGATCAGTTGGCCGTTGTATTCGATGCCGAGCATGGCAGGCACATGCACACTGGCAGTGAATCCAACCAGTTCGTCACCGCAAATTCTTTGAATTTCTGCCAGG
>JAQWPZ010000156.1 GCA_029245125.1 Rubripirellula sp. | reverse complement strand
CTTGATCGCCTCGCATTTTGACCAAACCGATATGGTTCAAAAGTTGGTGACTGCAATGGTCACTGCGTTGCCAGACCTCATGCGTGAATATGTGTCGTTGTCGGCTGTTGACCGCTCTCGGGCGGAGGCCATTGAAGCGTTGATCACTCGATCGTTTCAGGGGCTGCGGCGGCTTGGAATGCTCGACGAGATCGGTCTGTTCTACAGGCGACTTGCAGAATCCCTGAACGCGTCCGTTGATCCAGACAAAGGCGAGACCCAATCGAATCGTTTGTTGCTTCGGATTGCCGCTGGTTGGTATTTTTTGGGTCAGCAGGAAGCGGCTCGTGAAATCACCAGCAAAGTCTTGTTGCGATTGACAGACGCGGCCAGTCTAGATCCACCGACGGCACGCTTGCTATGTGGTTATCTTGATGCGGTTGGTCACGCGCCGGCGGAGGAAGCGATCGATCGAGTCCTGGGGGCTTTCGCGATGAACAGGGGTACGGAACCCCAGATCGCCAACGTGGCACCAAGTCTGACAACCGATTCTCATTTCTCAATCTCGCATTTGGATGTAGTGGAAGCTGCGGTGATGTCCCTTGTGAACGCAGATATTTCGCTCACTGCAGAAACACGACGGTGGTTGGACGAAGATGAGCTTTTCGTGCGGAATCGTATTCACCAAGAGATGCGGGCTGCAGAGGAGGGAACGTTGGCATGATGCTCTGCTGTCGGATTGAATCGCGGGTCTTTTCAATCGCGTGTCATCTTTTCAGCCGTCTGTCATTTTGCCGATACTGTTGCCGGGCCACCGGGCGCCGCTGTTTCCTGTACGCTGGGCCTCTGCTTTTGCTTCAGGGGCCCGCTTCAGGGGTCGCTCCAAGGACCCGCTTCAGGAAATTGGGTTTTTGTTTGAAGCGTCAGTTGCCTGTTTGAATCACCTCGTCTGGCACACCTCGTCTGGCACACCTCGTCTGGAACACCTCGTCTGGAACGACAATCCTGAGTCTCCTTTTTCGCCTCCTCGTCATCTGAAGTCATGAGTACTGAATCGACCCCCGCAGATCAATTTGAATTCGATCAGTTGCGGGAACAAGCTGATTCGATTCGAAATCGTTTGAACCGTTTTCGTTCGTCGCTTGGGCGGCACTTTGTCGATAAGCAGCCCTTGATCGACTTGATGGTCGTGGCGGCTGTCGCACAAGAACCGCTGTTATTGGTCGGCCCACCTGGCACGGCCAAGAGTGATTTAGTGCTGAAGTTCAAAGACGCGCTGGGGATCAGTCAGGATGAATACTTTGAATATATGCTGACACGTTTCACCGAACCGTCTGAGATTATCGGCCCCATCGATATCAATGAACTGCGTGACGGACGGTACATTCGTCGCGAGCAAGGAAAACTGCCGACAGCAAAACTTGCGTTCCTGGATGAGATTTTTAAATCCAATTCAGCAATCCTGAATATTCTGTTGCCGATCGTCAACGAGAAAAAGTTTTATCAGGATGGCGTCCCGCAGTCGGTTTCGCTGTGCGTGCTGTTTGCTGCGGCCAATGAGATTCCGGAGCATGGCGAATTGAACGCCTTGAAAGATCGGTTTGTCTTAAAGGCGGAAAGTTTGTCGGTTCAATCCGATCACTTTACAGACCTAATCGATGCGGGCTTGAAGGCCGAGGTGAACCGCAGTTTGAATCAAAAGCCGTGGGCGGAAGGCCACGCGAGCCTTGATGATTTGGTCAAAGCCAACCGATATCTCATGCATTTGTTCTCACATCAATCTGCCGACGAGTTGAACGATCGGCAGCGTTTTTTTCCCGACGATGTGTTTCGAGAATTCCAGCGGTTGGTCAAAACGCTTGTTCGTGAGGATCGCATCTTTGTAAGCGATCGCAAACTGGTCAAGCTTTACAAGTTGTTTCGCGTCCGATCGTGGTTGCTCACCGGGGGAACGGTTACTCGCGATGATTTGCAATTGCTGATGTACCTGGGCGAAAGTCCCGAAGAAATGGCACTGCTGCGAGAGAAAGTGCCGTTGTTGCTAGCGCTGTGACTCTGTGCTGTGAATGTCAACCCAAGGCGAAGGGTTGTCACGTACGGATACCGCTTCGCTCATTCGAACGGTACCCGTTGCCTAACTCAAAAGACGGTCGTCTTGACGCGATGTGAGCAATCGATGGTTACAGCAATTGATCCAGTTCCTCGGTCAACTTCGCGAAGCGATCGAGGGTTGTCTTGACTGGTTCTGGAGAGGTCATGTCGACTCCCGCATCTCGCAGTAGATCGAGTGGGTCCTTGCTGCAGCCACCTGACAGGAAGGAAAGGTAATCCGCAAGTTCCTGCTCGCCACCATGGAGGACTCGTTGTGAAAGCGCGACCGCAGCGCTCAGCCCGGTGGCATATTTGTAGACGTAGAAAGCGCGATAAAAATGGGGGATTCGGAAACATTCCAACTCCAGTGACTTATCAATCACAAAATTGGGGCCGAAGTAGGCTTCCAGCAGTTCGCGGTAAATCTGCCGGAACGATTGAACGGTTAAGGGTTCCCCCGCTTCCGCCATTTCATGGGTCCGCTTTTCGAACTCAGCAAACATGGTTTGCCGCACAACGGTCGCCCGAATGCTGTCCAGTTCGTTGTTGATCAAGTAGGCCCGTTCGTCATCGTCGGACGCGTTGTTCAGCAGGTGATCCGTTAACAATTGCTCGTTAAAGGTGCTGGCAACTTCGGCTACAAAAATGGTGTAGTTGTAATACTGAAAAGTTTGACTCCGGGAGGAGTACCAACTGTGCATCGAGTGGCCAGCTTCATGCGTCAACGTGAACACATCATTGAGCACTTCGGGTTTGAAGTTCATGAGGATGTAGGGATCGCCGTCAAACGTTCCGCAACTGAATGCGCCACTCTGCTTGCCACGGTTGGGATAGCGATCGGCCCATCGTCCCCGCAGTCCCTCTTCCAAGACGCCGACGTACTCGCTGCCCAACGGTTGCAGTGACTCCAGTACGACTTTGGTCGCATCGTCCCACGTGTGGTGCTTTTCGATGTCACTCAGGATCGGGACGTAGGTGTCGTAGTGATGCAGATCTTTTAGCCCCATTTTTCGCCGCCGGACATCCAAATAATGATGCACGTTCGGAAGGGAGTCGCGGACTGCGGTGATCAGGTTGTCGTACACATCGACCGGTACGTTGTCGGGGAATAACGCTGCCTCTAGGCTGCTCTCGTAGTTCCGTGCTTTGGAATAATAGACATCGCGTTGGATGCTACCGCAAAGGGTTGCGGCCAAGGTGTTCTCGTGGGTCGAGAATTGCGCATAGTACTGATCAAACGCTTGCCGCCGGGTCTTGCGTTGGGGGCTGATCAATAATTGGCCGTAGGTGGCATGCGACAGTTCCATGGTTCGGCCGGTGTGATCTTCGATTTCACCAAACCGCAGGTCCGCATCATTGAGTTGTCGAAATGCATTGCCGGCGGCGGAAGCCATTTCGCCTTGCATCGCCAATAGACGTTCTTCTTTGTCGGTCAATGTGTGTGGCCGATATCGGACCAGTCGTTCCAGTTGCAGTTGGAACGGTTCCAACGCCGACTGAGCCAGAAATTCCGACATCGACTGTTCGGAAATGGCCAGAATCTCGGGCCGCATAAAGCTGGCAGCTTGACCAGCCCGGACCGCGAGATTTTGGAATCGAGCCTTCATTGCCTGGAATTGGCTGTCGGTTTGATCCTCGGTCGTTTTCAAGAACGCGTAGGTACCCAGCCGCTCCGCGATACGGTCGAAGTCGCTGTCGAAGTGTAGGGCTTCTGCCAGCACCTCAGCTGACTCACCCAGCCGTCCTCGGTAAGTTTCGAAGGTCGCGATTTGCTCTTCCAGCTTTGTAAAATCGGACTCCCAAGCCGTGTCATTTTCATACAGGCTGGCGAGGTCCCAGCAGTCTTCCGTTTTGACTTCGTTTCGGTCAGGCAAAGTGGCTGTGCTCATCCGTCAATTCTCATCCGTGGCGGAGTAGGAAATTCAGTTCGGGTATTGTAGCGAAGCAGCATCGATTGGCACCCACAGGTGATCGGCACCAATTTTGAGGGCACCTAAGTTTGAGGGCAGCCAGATTTGAGGGGGCAAGCAACGCCGTTTCGAATGAATGGTGTGAAGAGCAGCGAACGGTCGAGCTCATCTCACTGGAAATAAAACGGTTCGCGGAGGTGACGCGAAGATGCTAATGAGGCTTGCCACGCCGTGAGCCTTTCGCTGGCTTTGTCGTGATGGTAACCACCCATCACGCAGGACGAGGATTCAGAATCAGGGCTGGCGTGGCAAAGGTCGTTGGCCTGCTGGTGGGAACCAGATTGCCGAGACGCCGATCCCTCAAGGTGAGAGCCCCGATGAGCCGAGCGTTCCGGTCAAATGAAGTTGAAAAAACGCTTCGGTGGTGGCAAGCGGGGGGGGCCGCAAGTGGCGAGTGTCCTACAACAGCTTCATGAACTCTCGCATCCAGGCGGGGTGGGCCGGCCAAGCGGGGGCCGTGACCAAGTTGCCGTCCACATGGGCTGAGTCCATTCCCGCGGCTGGTTCGACATAGCGGCCGCCACCGGCTGCCACTTCTGGGCTGACGGCGGGATAGCAACTGCAGGAGCGGTCTTGCAGGACTCCCGCGGCTGCCAGGATTTGTGGTCCGTGGCAGATCGCGGCGATTGGTTTGCCCGAATCGGCAAAGTGCCGGACGATTGCCAAAACCTCCGCGTTCAGCCGCAGATATTCGGGGGCTCGGCCGCCCGGGATCACCAGAGCATCAAAGTTAGCCGGGTCGAGACCGTCAAAATCGGTGTTGATGGCGAAGCGATGGCCGGGCTTTTCGGTGTACGTTTGATCGCCTTCGAAATCGTGGATCGCTGTCGCGACGGTATCGCCAGCCGACTTATCGGGACAAACCGTCGAAACCTGATGATCGGCACAAACCAGAATCTGGTAGGGAACCATCGCCTCGTAGTCTTCGACGAAGTCGCCCACGAGCATCAAAATCCGCTTCGAGTCGGCCATCTCTTGCCTCTTAATCAGGGGGAAAGAAGGGGAAAAGTGAGATTCTATCGCTGTCCCCCGAATTCGCTATCGCTGTCCCCAAGAATTGAAAATTCTCTGTTGGAACGGCTCATATTTCCGCAACTGTTTTGTTGCGTGGTTCAACAAAGATTCGCGGTTGGTGGCGGCTTCAATTAAACTACGGGCCTGCCTGCACTGTTTTCTGAACATCCGCGGGTCCGCTCTTCTTGCATTTTTCCGTCAACTTCTTGGATTGTTTCGGACATGATTCGCTCCACGGCTCTTGGCTTCATTCTGATCGCGTCGGGGATGGCTTCGATCAGCCACGCCTCCGATTTGATGACTCCTGACATCATGCGGCAACTCGGATTGACCCAATCTTGGGCTCGACCGATTCCGGTTCCTGCCGGTGCCCAAACGATCGCTGACCAACAACTTCATGTGCATGAAGAGGATCCGCGAGAGTACGTCGAGCTCGTTGAAAAGGTGAAAGTACCTGCAGCGGGGGAAGCGGCTCCTGCCGAGGGTCAAGAAGCACCCGCTCCAAAAGTCATCGCGCGGATCGCTGCAGACCGCTTGGGGATGGACGGGCAGCCGATCGGGCGTAAAGAAGCGGAGCGATTGGCAAGTAATGAAATCCGCCGATTGAAGCGTCGGGGTATCGATGCTGAACTCAACTACCGCACCGTACCCAGGATTAATCTGTACTCAATCTCGACCGATGGCACGCTCGATTGTCGCGATGCGGAAACCGGTGAGCCAATTTGGATGGTCGGCGTCGGCGATCGACGATTGCCCTACGGGGCCCTCGGTACCAGCGAAAAATTCATCACCGTGATCAACGGAAGCAATCTGTACACCGTCGAATCGGCGACTGGAGAAGTCATCGAGGATGTCGATCTGATTGGCGCACCCAGCCTCGGCGCGATCAATTCGGGACGCTATGCGATGGTGCCAATGATTGGCAGTGGAGTCGCCGGCTATCCGCTCGCCGAGCCCGATCGTATGCCATTTAAAGAGATCGTTGTGGGCGAGGCACTCGCACTTCCTACCAAAGCACCCAAAAGTACACGTATCGCCTGGGGAACCGACCGTTCCTTCGTTTACGTGATGGAGATGCAGGGCAAGCCGACCGTCATGTTCCGACTCAAGACGGACGGAATTGTCAGCGGACGTATCGCAACCGCGACAGGAAATCGCTTCTTCTTTGGTTCCGAGAACGGACAGGTTTATGCGTTGCTCGGCACTCGTACCGGGCGTGTTCTGTGGACGATCCCCTTTGGAGAACCGTTCTACAACGAACCTGTCGTCATCGGGGAGCAAGTTTTGATTCGTTCCAGCTACGGGACCCTTTATTCTCTCGATATCAACAACGGTGCACTCACTTGGCAGAAACCCGTCTCCAATGCGAATGAGATGATCGCGGCTTTCGGCGGAAAGTTGTACATGACTACGCTCAGTGGCGGCTTGTCGGTGATCGAGCTAGAAACCGGAAATCGTATCGCTACCTATAACCATATCCGGCCAACCAAATTGCTAGTCAATCGAATTACCAACCGGCTGTACTTGGTGAGTGATTCGGGGGAAGTTCAGTGCTTGCGTGACGAAGCCGCTGAGCTGCCAACCTTCAATGTTCAGCCGAAGCTGAGAGCTGCGGAAGAACCAGCAGCGGCTGCTCCCGCTCAAAATCAGCCGAGCAACGATCCGTTTGGCGGTGGCGGTGGTGCTGGTGCTGCTGGCAACGATCCATTCGGCGGCGGCGGCGGTGGTGGCAACGATCCGTTCGGCGGTGGCGGTGCTGCTGGTGCCGATCCGGTCGGCGGTGGCGGTGCTGCTGGTGCCGATCCGTTCGGCGGTGGCGGCGACGCTGGTGCCGATCCGTTCGGCGGCAACCCATTCTAAAATCACCACGCGGGTCGTCAGGCGAAAGCAACCAGTCGAGCAACGAGCCGCGGTCGAAGATCTCATCAATCCAGCGCTGGCTATTGAGTCAGCGCTAGTTAACGAGTCAGCGCTGGTTATCAGCCGGCTCCACCTGAGTACTGGTGTCACACCAGTGCTCTTCTTCTAGCCCCAATGCTGGGCGATCTTCCGCTGCAGGAACTCG
>JAQWPZ010000120.1 GCA_029245125.1 Rubripirellula sp. | reverse complement strand
CCGTTTTTGATGGTGATCGAGATTGGTTTCGAAATGGTTGGCAGCTGAAAGTGAAAGTGGCTACGATCAGTACTTCGATGACCTGTTTTCAGTCGTTGTTTCGCAGCGCGGCGTGGATGGCATGGTTCTGGTTTCGGTTCTCGATGCCGGCTGTTGATTTCACCCAATTGAGACTGAAAGATGACATTCGGTTCCTCTTGTTTTGATGTTCCAGGGATGCGTGCGAAACGATTCGTGAAAATGACGAACGATCGGCGGCGTTTTTTACGTGGTGCCGGTATCGCTTTGGCCCTCCCGATGCTCGAAAGTGGGCCAGCGGTTGCTGCGGATCGGGTGAAGCCGGCTCAGGTTGAGCGGTTCGTTGCCGTAGGAACTTTTCTGGGGTTTCACCAAGACAGCTTTTTTCCAGCGGACGCGGGGCGAGGTTACAAACTTGGAAACGTTTTGCGACCGTTGGCCTCGCATCGCGACAGGCTGACGATTTTCTCCGGGCTCGATCATCGAGGCCGTAATGGGCATGAGGGATGGAAGGCGTGGATGACCGGCAACGCGTCCGGCAGCGTTTCCGTGGATCAGTTGATTGCGGCGCAAGTTGGCCACGAGACTCGATATGCATCCTTGCAGGTCACCTGTGGCACGCCACCATCGGATGCGCGGCTCAGTTTCACTCCCGAGGGAGTCGCGTTGCCGATGATCGGTCGCCCCAGTGTTTTGTATCAAACGCTGTTCGAATCAGGATCCGACCGAAACCGACTCGGCTATTTATTGCGAACCAATCGTAGTGTGATCGATGATGTCCTCGAGGATGCTCGCAGTACACAGCGTCAAGTGGCAGTGAAGGACCAGCAAAAGATCGATCAGTACTTGGCGGCGCTTCGTCAGGTCGAACAAAAACTCCAAAAGCGAATCCGCTGGCTTGATCGGCCGGTCCCTCAAGTCGAATACGATTTGCCTGAATTTGACCCGATTGCACCAGACCTCGCGTTGGAGTGCGAGCAGATCATGTACGACTTGATGGCCTTGGCGCTAAACACCGACTCGACTCGCGTGATCACCTTTTTGATACCAGGTTGGAGTCAGGTGTTTACGATCGACGGTCAAAAGCTGCATGCTGGATATCACGGGTTGTCGCACCATGGAAATGATGCTGCGAAAATTGCGGAATACAATTTAGTGGGAGCAGCTCACGTGGGCAGATTCGCTCGCTTCTTGGACCAGCTCGACAAGGTTCAGGATAAAGCGGGTCGATCCCTGCTTGATTCAACTGCTGTGGTGTTCGGTAGTGGGATGGGGGATTCCAACACGCACGATAACAGCAACCTGCCGACCTTGATTGCCGGTGGTCCCTATCGTCACGGATCGCATCATCGCATCGAGCGGTTCGCGAGTGGTGGGCGAAAGTTGGGTGATTTGTATTTGACATTGATGCAGTCACTTGGTGTCAACGTTCCCACATTTGCGAACGCTACCCACAACCTCAACGAGTGGGTGCTGTGATTGGAAATACAAACCCATCGCGATCACTGTTGTCGCCAAGTCTGCTGTCAGAGAATCACGCACTTACCGGGCTGGACCGCATTGGTATGCAGGGATTGCGAACGCGTGCGGGTGTGATGCGGTGGATTGCAAAAGGCGACGGCCTGTTTTGCGCCGCGATCATGATGATCTTCACACTGATGATTTGCGGTACTGCCGGGGCTTCCCCGCTTCAGGCTGCTGACGCAGTGCCTGCCAGCTTGAAAGCACTGCTGAAATCCTACTGTGTCGATTGTCACTTGGGGGCACAAGCTGAAGGCGGCTTTGATCTTGACCAACTGCCGCCGCCTTCGGTTGAATCCGCTGATCGTTGGGAACGGATCTACGATGTTTTGGATCGCGGCGAGATGCCGCCTCGCGACGTTGATCAACCGAGTTCGGCTGCAAAGCGGGCAGCCTTATCCGCTCTGACGGTCAGGCTGTTACAGTATTCGCCCGTTGGTGGGACGGTAGCCCGTCGGCTAAATCGGGAAGAATATGAAAACACGCTGCGTGATTTGTTTGCCTATCCAGAGTTTTCGGTCCCTGAGTCTTTTCCTCCAGATGACACGCAGCATGGCTTTGACAATATCGGCAAAGCCCTGGTGATTTCGCCGACGTTGATGCAGCAGTACATGGATTTGGCGACTGCACTAGCCGACGAGATACTTCCACCTCAGCGAGGCCCCGTTCCGTTCACGTCGAAGCAATACAAAATTGCGGTCGAGCATCTCAATCAGTCTCGGCAAACGGGTGCCCATCAGATGGGTGATGTTTTCCGGCTGGTCTCGTCACGCAATATGGCGAGTAACGCGGCGTGGCCAACCCGATTCGAAGCGACCCAAAGTGGTGTGTATCGTTTGCGTCTTGCGGCGAGCCTCTTTCAAACGGATGCGATGCATTACGAGAAGAGAAAACAGCCGCTGCAGCTGATCGTCTATGCGCGGCCGAACAGCGAACAGTACTACGCTCCGTTTGGAGAGCTTCGGCAACTGGCAACGTTTTCGATTGCTCCCAATCAATCAAAATCTTCGTCACTGGAAGCAGAGTTTGAGCTGTATCGCGGTGAAGTGTTTGGTTTGCGTTGGGGAAATGGCCCGGCGTTTTCTGATCCGCCTGTGCGAGAGTACTCGACTCGCTTTCTGGGGGAAAGACTTGCCAGTGACCGCCTGTTTTATGCGGCGATGTTACAAATGCAGGGAGGGCCGCGTGGAACGAATCAAGTCGACTATTACGAGGCAATGGTCAAGTTGATGAAGAGTGGTACGCTTGATCTGACCGATCGCCGCCTTGATCAGTTGCCCGAGCATTATGGTGGTGGTTTGGGTGAAGCACCACACAATTGGATCAAGGCGTTCGTTCACGAAGAAATGTTGCGGTTTGGTCCGGCGATCGACTTGCAGGAAATTGCGATTGAAGGACCACTTTGGCTCGTGGAAGATGCTGAACAGCGCCGTCGCAAAACAAGAACGGTGGCCCTACTTGGGCAGTCACCCGATTCGTTGGCCACGGTTCAACAGTTGCGACCGATTCTGGAACGATTTTTAACCCGCGTGTTTCGCCGGCCTCTGCGCGAGCGTGAGTTGAGTTCCTATCAGCAGATTGCCGTCGAGTTTTTGGATTCGAATCCAGAATCGAGGCCTTTGGACGCATTGCATGTCGTTGTTCGACGAGCATTGGTGTCTCGTGAATTTTTGTTTCGCGAAGTCGGAAGCGGTCAGCTTGATGATTTCTCGCTGGCAAGTCGGTTGAGTTATTTCTTGACGTCGGCTCCACCTGATTCCGCACTCGTTGAGGCGGCCAGGACGGGGCGTTTGTCTGATCCCCAGGAATTGCGGCGACAAGTCAATCGTTTGATTGACGATCCGCGTTGCGATCACTTTGTTAAAAGTTTCACTGGGCAGTGGTTGGCCACGCGACGGTTGAAGGACATCATGCCGGATCCGCGACTATTGGCCTTTTTCGATTCAGATCGTGACGCATTGATTCAAGAGACCGAGATGTTTTTCGCCGAAGTGCTGACGAAAAATCTTCCGGTTGAAACATTCATTGATGCTGATTTCAGTTTTCGCAATGCGAGTTTGAACAAGATCTACGGAGGTGAGCTCGAGGGTGGTCAGATGCGACGGATTGAACTTAAGTCGGGAGAACGGAGGGGCGGAATTTTAGAAATGGGATCGGTGATGATGGCGACCGCCAATGGCGTCGACACTCAGCCGATCCTGCGAGGTGCTTGGCTGTTGGACAATGTTCTCGGGTTGCCCGCACCACCTCCACCAGGCAACGTACCGGCAATTGCACCCGACACGAGCGGTGCGACCTCGATCCGAGAGCTGATCGAAGCTCATCGCGCTGACGAACAGTGCGCTGTTTGTCATCGCATGCTCGACCCGGTGGGCATCGTGATGGAGAATTTTGATCCGGTCGGGCGTTGGCGAGATGCTTATCCGATCTACACCGATGCAGCTTCCGCCAAGTTGGATGAGGAGTTTTACAAGAACCTCGGCAAGGGGACGGCGCAGGGTCCGCCCATCGACGCAAGCAGCGAACTACCCGACGGTACCAAGTTCAATGACGTCAGTGACCTGAAACGGTATTTGATCGAGAACCGTGATTTGTTTGCACGTTGCTTGACGCAGAAACTCATGACCTACGCCACCGGTCGCGGTCTGTCCTTCGGAGATCGTCAAGTCGCCCGACAGATCGCCTATGAATTGAATCAATCAGACGAAGGTTTTCGAGATCTGATCATCGCGATCGTCGAAAGCGAATCCTTCCGTACGCATTGATTCGGTTTTGTATGAGTGAGGAATTTGGTTTGCGTGCCACCTTGGGATGCCCGTTACAAAAAATGCCAGTCGCGAAAGGATGCCAGTCGCGAAAGGATGCCAGTCGCGTGATAAGCTCTGCTCGCAAATTAAGGATTCCAAAGCCTGTTATTTGCCGCACTCATTGGTTTTCTGGCTGTGGTGCGTTGTTGCCGAGCCAAGTTGGCCATGGTCCGCTATCCAGCGGCGGTTGGTGAAGCCGTGATGGCACTTTGTTCGTCGCATGGACGGCTGGTTCAGGCTGGTTGAGGCTGGTACAGCTCATGCGGGAATGACTTTAGATCGTTAGGCGGGATCTTGTGCAAGTGTTTTTACTTGTGATTTCAGATGGTTTGCTCGAACTTGATCGTGGGGGTATTCGCGGGAGGTAATCTTTCCCGAGAGTGTCAACCCAAGAGATCCTACGTTAGTCTTGGACGGCAGGTCTGAAGGTTTGATCGTAGGCGGAGATGCCTTTGGTGGAATTTCAAAATCAGCGAGTTCCCGGTAGAAGATGTCGAACGCTCGCTCGTCAACGGTAGAGTCGCTTGTGTTCGGCCAGCGTCTGAAAAATCCATGCATACCTTCGCCCTCCGACTCGGATGTGTTGGCTGCGATGGCAAGTTCGTTAATCACCCGTAGTGCATCGAGTGCGGTGATTTCATCATTGCCGCTGACATCGAAATAGGTCCCTGGCCAGCTCGGTAAGGATAGCGGGTCAGCAACAACACTGGAGCCTCGAGAGCTGTAAATGCGATTGCGCAGCTCGTTGATGATTCGCAATGCATCATTCGCTGTGACATCGCCACTATTGTCCACATCGGATCGACGGACCACATTTTGCCAAGGATGTGGAATGGCTACGTGCAGGGTCGTTATCGGAGTGACATTTTGAGAACGGATCGAACGATAGAAACTGCCAGCAACAATTTCAGAAGATCCCATTCGCCAATTGCTTGGTGCATCGAATTGGAAATCTCTGCCGCGATCACTGATCAATTCGATGCGGGTTGATTCTGCCGGCATCGGGATGCGAAGCGAACGATTGCTTAACTCGCTCGGTGTTTGATCGATTCGAAACCAGGAGCCGGCATTGAGATCAATCTGGATTTCGGTGTCGGTTCGGGAAAGACCTGTGCTGGGGTCTGGACTGCGTAAAGTGAGACGCAGTGTTTCTTGAACGGTCTGATAGCTGGAGAGTCCGACTGCGACAACAAAGGATTGAGTGGTCGTGTTGTTATCGCCGGGCGTGTCAAGATTCTGGTCGAATCCACCATCTTCCAGTGTGACGTCAATCGTGCTGGTGCCGCTTTGTCCCGCGACGGGCGTGAACGTAAGTTCGGCAGATGCCATCTCCGACAAGAGTTCGATCTGGGGATTGGGTATCAAGCCTTCATTGCGACTGGTGGCTGCGATGCGAAGGGGTTGTTGCTCGCCGCCGCCGGGCGTTACCTGGGTGAGGCTGATGGTTTGTGGGTCCGCACTTTTATCGATGGCAAGATTCGAAGGCGGTGCGAAAGTAGGCGGATCATTTTCAGCAGCCACGATCAGATTGAATGATTGCGTGACGTGGGAATTGTCATCGAGCGTTTCTGGATCCCCGTCCGTTCCGCCATCTTCTACCGTGATTGAGATGACACTTGAACCACTCTGCTCGGCCACGGGAGAGATTTGCAATATCCAGGTCCCTTCGGAAAAGCTGAGCCCGAGGCCGCCATCATCAAAGAGTTCTTGGTTGGTGGACTGAGTCGAAATCTGCAAGCTGTTGATCGCATTGTCGGGATCTGAAACGGCAAGCCTGATCGGTTCGATGAATCCGTCTTCTACCATTTGGATATCATCCAATTCGCCCAACGCGGGTGGGTCATTAAGACCAGTGACGGTTATCTCGATGCGACCTGTCGATTCGTTACCGAAGCCATCACCTACCACGTAATCAAAAGCGTCGGTCGCTGATTGACCGTTCTGGAGAGTGTCAAACCGCCCTCTCGCGTCATAGGTGAATGAACCATCCGAATCGACCTGCACGGAAAGTCCAAGCTCGGATGTGATTGCCCCTGTCGAAAGTAAGCTAAAGTCGCTGGTTGATCCGGGATCCAAGTCATTGGTTAGGATTCCCGAGGCAATGACCGTACGGATATCGTCCTCGCTGAGCAGGTATTGGTCGTCGACGGCACGGAACTTTTGGGCGCGAACGAGTTCGAGTGCATCGCGGACTGTTTGGGATGCATTGGCAGCGGCAAGTGATTCGGAATACCGTTGCAGATCAGCGTAGTCAACGAGTCCGTTTCCATCAAAATCAGCCGCAGGATTGAATGCGGTTTGCTCACTGCAAACGACGGTTTCGAACTGCTGGACGTCGACGATGTCGATCTGTCCGTCAAAGTCGAGGTCGCCCAAGCCACGACCGACAATCGTTGAAGTGAAAAGTCCTGGGATCCGTTGGACATTCATGTTGCCCGTTTGCTCATAAGAAACAATCGTGGCGACTTGGTTGCCATGGGCGACGTTGAAAAAGCCGTACACAAATTGGTCGCGGTCAATCTTTCGAGCGCGGTTTTCGCCCGCCACAAGATTCAGGATTTCTGAATCGTTCAACGCGGCTGGTAGATTCATGAAGACGTGAACACTATTGGCGGTCTTGTCGAGTGATCGGACCACCAGATCACGATTCTCATTGATGCCCTCAACAAAGGGTAAAAAACTCTCCACGGTCGATTCGGGAGGTAATCGATCGACGTAGATTGATTCTTTGAAATCGGTAAAGACAGCGGGGCCACCGTCCGGGCGGTGTCGGAATGCCCTTGCTTCAACAAAATGGACTCCTTCGGAGAGTTGGGTCGTATCAATCTGTTGCAGGAATTCGCCGTCCCCGCGTGGACCGGTCGGCCCTTGAGGCCCGATCCACGGACTCGACTTGTCAGTGAAGAACTCGAAGCCGTAGTCGACTTGTTCGGGGGTGACGTGATCAACTTGACCATTCCCGTTGACATCGATTCCGCCGTCCAAACGCAACAATGCTTGATCACCATCGGCGGCGAAGTCGCGTTGCCCACTCGACCCGGGCAGGTAAACCTCGTCGGTTTTCAATTGGACCGTGAGGCGATCTCCGGTCACGACATGGAGATCATTTAGTCGCGTCCGTCCGTTGGCAGCGTCGTTTGTTTCCGGCTGACTGCCTGGCAGGATTGAATCAACGCCCAGTAATTCGATCCCGGTTGATGATTCGGGTGCCGCTAAGCCATAGATGACGTACCCGGAACCATGCCACTGACCATTCGCATTGACGTTTCGAGGGATGCGCAAGGTGACTGTCTGAGACGGGGAGACTTCGATAAAGTCCGGCAAATCATCATTCGGATCGATGTTGGGATCGGTAGCATTGCCCGTCAATTCAACCAGTCGGGTGCCGGGCGCGAACGCAACTTGAATGGTCCGCTCGTCGAAGCCACCGTCACCTCGATTGGACAATCCAACCAATGCGGATTGCTCGCGTTCGAATACGTAGATTCCCTCGTTGTCGATCCAACGCTCTTGGAAATCACCTCGGCCGTGCGTATTACGAATCGATATAAGGTTTTGGATTGTGTTCCCGTAGACCCCACCCAAAGCGTCGCCTCGGCCAGCTTTAGGGAAATCACGCTCTTGTCCAAATTCACTCCCGTTGAAATAGACCACCGCATTGCCGGGGTGCATCAGCGTCATCGCGTGCGCCACGTTTCCTAAGCTTGTGGGGCCAAATTCATCATGGCTGCGGACAAACAGCACGCCAGCTGAACCATTGAAGACCCCATCGTCGTGGCGGTCGAGCAGCGAATCGCGAACATTGAACCATGCGTTTGGCGTCCCTGGACTGGAGAGATTATCTCGCATCGCGAAGAAAGCAGAGAAATCGAGGATGTCCCGATTCCCGCCAATTCGACCAGGGTCATTGGGGTCAATATTCTTTTTCAAGTAAGACAACAGAAAGTCTTTGTCGCCGTCGAAAATTTCACTGTAACTGAAGACATGATCGGTTGATCCGTCGAGCAATGTGCGTGGATTGCTTCGGTAGACCGCGCGATCGAGGAAGTCCATCACAAAGCCGTCAAAGTGTTTCGCTGCATCGATTCGAAATCCATCGACGCCAATCACCTCCACCATCCATTGCATGTAACGCATCAAATAACCGGTCGCATTTTCTGCAACCGCGTCACCGGTGACTGGGTCCGTTGTATCGAACGAATAGACAGCGATATCAGATTCGTTTGTCACGGGATCAAAAAGAAATCGAGCCTGCCCGTCTCGGTCAGGATAAAACCTCGCGTTGCTTTCCGATGGCAGATTCGAAAGACGGCCAAAGGGATCAGGGTTTGTTCCTGCAGGGAGATTGTTATCTGCAAGAGGATCAACGGGATGCCGAATGAAGGCGTGGTTTGTTGCATGATCGATATCGACCAACCCGGATAATCTTGCCTCGCGGTCACCCGATGCAGATACAGCATGGAAGTCACCATCCTCGGCCGTTGGGAGTGTGATCGCCAAACCGGGGTACCCACCCGATTCGACAAATCCCTCGGTCGATCGGTCAGAAAAACCAGCGTGGTTGATGATTGCATCGACATGCAGCGATGTCGAAGTTCGGTCGAAAACTTTTGCCAATTGTTGGAGCCCGGTTTCGGTCCCATAGAGGGTGCTGTGATCGGGCGATCCCAGATCAAATCGATCGTAGACGTCATAGCCGACTGATTGATTTCCCGAATCTGCTCTTCCAGGCGGCGGCAGCCAGATGGCACCATAGCCTGTTTGGAAAAGATCGGGGGCACGCTCTTCGATGGTCTCGAATGAGCTGTCGAACCACTGCAAGATTGGTGGTGGCGAGGTAGCCGCCAGCAATTTTCTTGACTCAAGTCTTTCGATCCGGCAGCGACGAAGAGATGAGCGAATACGTCGCCGACGCATCCTGTTTTTCGTTGGACGATACAACTTCAGGTTCTCATCTAGTGAACGATGGTCAAGCGAGCAAGTTGCTTTGACGGAGGATTGGTTTCGCGTACGAAGGCCGATCGTGGTTTACCAATGATCTCGACCCGGCATGCTTTTCGGAAAATCATTGATGGAATGACCGCTGGAAGAGCCGCGGAAGATCATTCCGGCAGGGCTGGCTAATCCACCCAGCAGTATAGTTGGTTCGGACTTGGATGTAGGCCGATCGTCGCTAATTGCTCGCCGCGGATAGAATGTCGTCATGGCGCCCCAGTTGGGGGTGCCGATGCGGTTTCGGGTGTTAAAATGCAGACGCTGAAAGTCATTGAATCTGCTGCGGTCAACTGCAAACAAACGCAGGGACTTTGTCGCTGACAAGTTCATCACGCAGCGGCAGACGCATCTTCACGAGGCGAACTCGCGATTTTTTGCGATTCGCCGTGATGCACATTGGATACGGTCAGCTTACCGGAGCTACGGCTTGAAAGCTTGCCGCCAGTGGTTGATGATCCCACCGTTGACCCCTGTCCAGCCCACCGTTGACCCCTGTCCAGCCCGCCGTTGTTCGCTTCCGTGTCTCCCCCTCGCCCAAGCGAGTTTCTCCCTACCGCGTTATTGGAATTCGGCATGCAACTTGAACTTAGCTTCAGTAACGACTCTGTTAACCTGCCGAGTGTCCAGGCCTTTCTGAATACGACGCTCCAACAATCGCCCCTGGCAAAAACGGTCATTGACGGCGTGAGCCAGTTTGTGGAAATCGCTGTCCAGAATGCGATGGCGACGGCATACCCTAAGGGTGAGACAGGATCGATTCGTTTGTCGGTGGAAGAGCAACACGGCAAGCTGGAAATTCGAATTCGTGATTTTGGAATTCCCAGGGATGTGAAAGAGCTGGAACGTAGTCTGCATCAAGAGAACGCCGATCAATTGGGGGTCTCGCTTCATGAGATTGCAGATGAAGTTCATTGGCTCAGCAACGGTCCGGATGGCAAGACGCTCCAGGTCATCAAATGGCTTCACGACAAACACGTTGCAGATCAAGAGGATCAAGGCGACATGGCGTTGTATGCCAAAGATGCGGTGTTGGCGCCCGATCAAGAGTATTCGATCCGACGGATGAAGGATGAAGAGGCCGAGCAAGTTTCTCAGCTGATGTATCGCACCTATGGGAATACTTATTTCAACGAAGATATTTATTATCCGGATCGAGTCGCGGCGCAGAATCGACGTGGCATTATCAGCTCTTACGTTGCTGTCAGCGAAACAGGCGAAGTTGTCGGCCACTACGCATTGGAACGAGAGGGGCAAGGACCCGTTGTCGAAGTTGGCCAGGCCGTGGTTTCTCCGGCCCATCGTCGTCGCGGCTTACTGAATCGAATGAAAGACTTTGCGCTGGAGGATGCCTCTCATACGGACTTGTTGGGGTGGTTTGCGGATGCCGTCACGGTACACACCGCCACGCAAAAATCCAATATTGCCCATGGCGGTCAGCTGACGGCGGTTCAACTCGCCATCTCACCTAAAAAGGAGCACTTTGATTCACAGCAAGAACAGACACAGCGGGTCACTTGCTTGATGTATTTTCATTGGTTGAAGCCACCCCAAAGTCGACCCGTGTATGTACCCGCCAGACACGCTGCGATGGTTGAATCGATCTACCAACGGTTAGATTGCCCAGTCAAGTTTGGAACGGGCAAGTTTGGAACGGGCGAGCTTGGAACGGGCGAGCTTGGAACGGGCGAATCACCAATGGGACATGGAACCCTTGCCGTCCAACTGATCGCCGGCGCCGCTCGGGCCAGAGTTTCAGCTGACTCACTCGGCGAAGATACCGTTCAACTCATTCGAAAGGCGCGACGAGAGCTTGTCGAACAAACTCACTTGGAAGTCGTTTTTGTGGACCTGCCGGTTCAAGATCCCGGCACACCTTTTGTCGCGGAGCAGCTGGAGGCCGATGGATTCGGGTTCTTGGGAATTTGTCCAGAGCTATCAGAGCGAGGCGATGTGCTGCGACTCGCCTACCTTGTCGAACCGGTCGGTCGCGAAGCGATTCACACGATCGATGATACCGCAGGAGAATTGGTCGATTATGTGCTTGCCGAACAGGCTCGGGTTCGGTCCGAGGCAATCTGACTAGAGAGCACCTGTGACTAGAAAACATCTGTCACTAGAAAACGACCTTGGCACGCACCGCTGCGGCGTTGGATCGACGCAGACGGCCAACTCCTGGGCCTGCCCCAAGTAAGACCGCATTGTGAGTCGGATCGCGTCAAGCTTCCGAACGCATCGTCTTCCGAACGCATCGTCTTTCAACGCATCGTCTTTCAACGCAGCGGCCCGCTCTTACTGATCCTTCCCCAGGAAGCGTTCAATCTTGGGTGTCTCGCCCTTGGCGATCTGCTTGCGAAACTGGCGACTGAGCTCGGTGATCTGCTCGAAGATCGCGTCGGCGGCCTGTTCGCTCGGTTTATTGCTCATGCTTCAGCAGCAATCCTTGGGGCGAGTATCACCAAGGCCGAAGGGTCGATGATTTGGAACCATTCACTTGGCCACCCGATTGCACCAGGAGAATGTAGCCAGGTGGGGGGGGTGTGTCGTTTTCGGTGCTCCCCAGGCCGCGTTTTGGGGTTCCGGTGCTTTCGATACCTGCCCGTTCGCGATTTGATCCCCCGCAGAAAATTCGCACGAATCAAGTAGGCCGGACCAAGCGGAGCGCAGTTCCGGCACGTTTTCTGGTGGGGGTTCTGTTGCCGGAACTGCGTCGCTTCGCTCCTGGGTCCGGCCTACATGACCTCGGGCCAGCCTGGTCTCCCTAACATAATCGCCCGCGCACGTTGAACACGCCGGCAACGATTGATCAGGATTGATCGACCGATTGCAACAAGGCTTTCGCGCTAGAGGACCTCAAGAATCTACCGAGGCAATATCCGGGCTAACCGCCAGGTTACACTGCATTCGTCATCAAGCAGGGGGCTGTGGTGGGCGTCGCTGATGAAGGATGAACAGGCTAGAAAAGTCGCGGGATTGAAGCGGGCGAAACCTCGCGACGCGGGTTCTAAGATGACGAGCCGTGATCGATGTGATTTGTTGGATTCACGAAGATCCAACAGACAGCTCCCAGCAGATAAACACCTGCAAACAGCAGTAGCACCAGGTCCCAGTTAGCGGTCCACTCAAACATCCAGGCAACAAGTACCGGGCAGGAAGCGGCAGCAAAGTTGCCAAACATATTCATCGTTCCGAAGACCTGAGGAACACGCGTTCCGCCAATGTCGATGGTCGTTGTAAAAGCACAGGGCCCGGCTAACGCAGCACAGAACGCTCCTACCGCGATCAGGCTAACCGCGATTTCCGGACGACTGACAAACCAAGCTGACAGGATCAGTAGGCTGCACGCAGCCAGTGAGCCAGCACCAACTCCGCTGCGACTCCACCTCAGGCTGGCAGTACGCCGCCAGATCCAGTCCGTTGCGGTGCCGCCAATCAGGCACCCGCCAAGTGTTCCAGCAAACACTAACCCTTGCAGGACTCCCGATTGCGCGACTGTCACATCACGAGTCTCTTGCAAGAACGTGGGAAACCAACTTGCAAAGAACATGTATCCGGCGCCCCGGCAAATCTGTTGACCGCAAAGAAGCCACATCATCGGGCTGCGGAATATGCCCAGCAGTTCTTGCCATTCGCTGGTGGCGGCAGGTTGACCGTCGGTTTCTGTTTCTCGGCCGGTTGAGATCAACTCAAGCTCCGACGTGTTGACAGTGCCAACCTGTTCAGGGCGGTTGCGAAACCAGGCAAAGAAAACAACAGCCCAGATCAGGCCAGGAAGTGCGTAAAGCGCAAAGACCCAGCGCCAACTCAGGTACATCATCAACGCGCCAGTGAGTGTCGCCGAGATGATTGCACCAACTTGCATCCCGGCAGTGAGGACCCCGCAGGCAGTCGAACGCTGGGACAGTGGCATCCAGAGCCCAATCGAACTGCATGATGCTGGGAAGATTCCGGCTTGGGCGATCCCCATCAGCAATTGAGCTGCGATCAATAGCCAGTACCAGGGTGAGATGCTGATGCCAACAATCGCGATCGACCAACCAATGGCGTACAGCGTGCAGGCGATTCGAGACCCCACTCGCTCAGAAAACCAACCCGTTGGAATTTGGAATAGCGCATAGGTCCAGAAGAAGCAGCCCATGAACCAGCCCGATTGACTCATGGTGAGGTCAAGATCGGTGCGGATTGTGCTTTCAGCAACGCCAATCGAATTACGGCATAGGTAGGCGAGCGCCGCAGCCAGTGTTAGCCACGTTACCGTGAGATAACGAACGTTGGTTGGCTTGGCATTCATGGGTTGGTTGTTCTGCCCGTGCTGGAATGCGGCCTGCGGATCGCGAGTTGTAAACGTTCAAACAGCCGGTCAACTTCCTGTTCGGTTTCATGATCCAACTGCCAGCTGACTGGTTGGATCTGGGTAGCGCGATCGAGAATTCCCCGCTTGGTCAACAGGTACTTTTCAATGGCCAAAAAACCATCCAAACCGGCTTGCAGTTGCAACGCAACGATTGCACCCAGCGGCAGCGAAATCTCGTAGATCCGTTCCTCGTCGTGAGCTTCCAATGCACGCCAAAGTTCCACGATTCCATCGAGTAGATCCATGCCCGGAATCGTACCGACGATCCCGCGTCGGTAACAATCGACCAGATTCATGCCACCGGAGCCTTCGAAAATCTTTGCCTGGCCGCTCGTTGAATCACGGAGTCGGGAGAGGTTGGGGCCCAAGGGACTGGCTTCTGGTTTGAACAAGATGCGGTCTGCACCAAACTCATCCAGCAAGCTTCCATAGACGTCCAAGTCGATGGCTGCACCGACATAGCTGGATGCATCTTGAACGATCAGCGGGATCGAGATGCTGTTGGTGATTGAAGCAAAGTATTGGCGAGTCGAAGCACTGCTGAGCTGAGACGCGACGGGAGGGATCGCCATGACGGCGGTTGCTCCAAGTTCCTCTGCTTGTTGAGCAAATTCAATCGCCATCGCTGTGCTTTCGGCACCGACACCGATGACGGTGTGTCCCCGCTGGGCGACATGATGGCAAACCAGCTTGGCCAGCTCTTTGCGGCGATCGTCACTGAGACGCAAGATTTCACTCGCCAAGGCGACAACGATCCCGTCCGCACCCGTTTCAAAGGCCCAGTCAATTTGACGATGCAGGGACGGTACATCGATCGCGTCGCCCTCGGTGAATGGAGTCTGCACCACAGGCAGCACGCCATGAAGAGTTTTATCATTCGCTGAAGACATCGTTTATTGCCTTGGTCATTGCCTGTAAAGTTTTTTCCAGACTCCCTCGCTCGAACGGAGTTTGCCAAACGGGATAGATGTCTGAATCGTATCGTTCTGCAGGAGGTAGATAGCCAAGGGAGCCGTTAATCAGATTCATGCAGACGACTGACTGGTTTTTAAATTGTCGACGCAACTCGGTTTGCAATGTTGAGTAGGGTTCACAGCAGCAACCAACCAAGACAGCGTCACCGATTCGCCATGCTGAGATCTGCAGTTCGTAGGTGTTTGCGTCACCTAGAAAGCGACGGATATCACGTTTGCGCAGCAGACGTTCTGCGATTGCGCGATCTTGGCACGCTAAACGTTGCGTTTCCAGAATGTCTGCTGACGGCCAATTCTTAATCGGCAATTCGACGGTTGCGTGCAGTGGACGCAAGATGGTTGATGGGGCATATGGATCGCGTTGCCACGTCGCAAGGGTCGCGCCCGATTCGACTGTATGTGCGTAAGACAATTTCGTGGCAGGTGGTTCCATGTCATAAAGAGTGGCCAGGCTGGCGTGAGCTAGCACGCGACCGTGGTCATCGGCGATGTTCAGATCGCTGACGTATTGAGTTCGGGGAGCCAGTTCACCACAGGCCCCAAGCATGAACAGAGACAAAGCACCGGTCGCTTGTTCGATGGTTTCCCGCATTGCCCCAACGTAATCAGGCGAAATCGCGCGGTTGTCCCACGCAAGCGTGGTTGGATGGCAAGCGTAGTTGGTCAAGGTTGCACGTAACTTGCCCGCTCGATCGGTCACCCTGCCAACCAGCAAAGTGTCGTCGGCTTTCGTGTCAGGATTGAAGCCGCACACGACGCGGGGCTGTTCCGAATCAGGGTCTGGTAGATCGCGATTGGTGGCCAAACCGCAGCGGCCGGTATGCCAATCAAGCGTGCCATCGAACGGATGCGCGATGGACTCGCGGATTGCCTGGACCGTTTTCTGAAATAACTTTTCCTGCCAGTCTCGCAGTGGCTCGCTGCCTGGCAATGTGTCGTCCACCTCCATCAAGGGAGGCCCTGAATGGGTGTGGCTGAGTGCGAAGATTAAGTGTCGGGGATCAAGCTGCAATGTCTCGCACAGACGGTCAATGAAACGCTGATAGGTTTGCGGCGTTTTCCACCAGCCGAGATCTGCATCCACAAATACCAGCGTTGGACCACCCTGTGACGTCGTGAGCGTCAACGCGGTGAGCGTTAGGCTTCGATGAATGGATTCTGCCACATCATGCATCGCAGCACCCCAGTTTCGGCAGTAGATCCCAGTCTCCGGTGTGATGTCGACCCGCGCAAGTCCGATTTGACCGTGAAAGGAAGCGTGGCGAAAACTGGCTGGCCGGTGGTTGGGCATGATCTCGTTTGTGGGAGTGTCCGTTGCTGGGAATTCGCGTTTCGGGGAGTGCCCTGAATCAGTGCGTCTGGTTGCGAAAATTTTGGAAGCGAAGTTTTGAAATTGATCTGCTGCTGTTTCGAATCGATTGCAGTGATGTTTGATGTGCTGGTGGTGGCCGGATCGACCCGCACTCGATTCACCAAGCAGTCGATTCACCAATCACCGACGGCGCCGTCACGGTAAAAGACACGCTGAGGAATTTCTTGTTCGAACGGGTGCTTTTTGATTTCCTGTTCATTGATGGTGATCCCCAGTCCGGGGCGAGTGTTTGGGGCGACGGTTCGCGTCGATGGATCGACGGTAAATCCTTCGTCAACGATGTCATCACGCCACGGCACATCATTGTTGACCGATTCGCAGATGATGTAGCTGGGCTGCGAAAAGCCGAACTCCAGTGATGCAGCGGTGCTGACTGGCCCCTGCGGGTTGTGCGGGGCGAGTGCGATTCGGTGTGCATCGGCCAAGGCGGCGATGCGTCGCGCTTCTGTGAATCCGCCGCAGTGAGTCAGGTCGAGTTGGCAGATTTCGCAACCTCGAGACGCGAAGAGATCGCGGAAAGCAGCTAAGTGAGTCATTCGTTCACCTGTCGCAATCGGTGTTGTGACAGCCGCATTGATGGCAGCTAACGACTCAATGCTCTCAGGCCAACAAGGTTCTTCGAGGAAATAAAGACCATAAGGATCCAGTGCCTTTGCGAATTGCATTCCCATCGCCGGGGATGGTCTCGCGTGGCAGTCCACCATGATGTCGATATCATCGCCAACCGCTTCGCGTATCGCAGCCACGCACGCATCCGCAGCCTTGATTGGACGCAGGCCTTCGATGGGCATCGTTGGGGGAACAGCCATTGATTTGAATGCGGTGTATCCGTCCTCCACCGCTTGTCGCGCCAGATCGGCGAACTGCTTGGCGTTATCGACCGGCGTTTCGTAAAAGCTTTCCAAATTGCCACCGCCAAGATGGCAATACAACCGGATCGAATTCCGAACCGGGCCGCCCCATAATTTGTGGCACGGTGTCCCATGAACTTTGCCAAGGATGTCCCACAGCGCGAGGTCGATTCCGGCAATCGCTGTCGAACGGGTCACTCCGCTGCCGTGCCAGAAGTGCTGCCGCCACATCATTTGCCAAAGATGTTCGACACACGTTGGGTCTTCGCCAATCAACAGCGGTTCGATGTCCTGAATCGCCCCGACCACACTGCGGGTGTGCCATTCCAGGGTCGCTTCACCCCAGCCATAGAGCCCTGGCTGGTCCGTCATGACTTTGACAAAGATCCAGTTGCGCATTCGGGCGTGACAGACGTGCGTTTCGATCGCTGTGATTTTCATTTTGTTTCTGTCAAAGCACGCCATCGTTCATCGAGGTGAATCCGTTGCCAGCGTGTCAGGAAAAATCAGGCGTGTCAGGAAAAATCAGGCGTGTCAGGAAAAATCAGGCGTGTCAGGAAAAATCAGGCGTGTCAGGAAAAATCAGGCGTGTCAGGAAAAATCAGGCGT
>JAQWPZ010000331.1 GCA_029245125.1 Rubripirellula sp. | reverse complement strand
ATGGATTGATCGACAGCATTCGTGTCGAACCGATCTCGCGAGACCTTGCTGTGGTTGCCCAAGCGGACTCGGAACAAGGCTTGCCAGCCTACGCGATCGATTGGCAGTTCGAAGATGCAGAGCAGTTGGGTAAAGACGATTCCGGGAATGGTCGTCATGCCGCGGCCAACGTTAACCTTCCCGACATCCCGACGCCAACGGACCGAGCGAGAGTTGCACTCATTCATGCGTTGCTGAATTCAAACGAGTTTATCTATGTCGACTAAAGCTGAGCCAACACACCGCTCGTCCGTTACTCGTCGAGAGATGCTTTCACGTCGAGAGATGTTGATTGACACCGGTGCGGGTTTCGGTGCCGTAGCGCTCGCTGGGATGATGGGCCAATCCAGTTCTCAGGCGGCGACCGCACCCACTTCACCGTTGTCCGTAAAGCAGCCGCATCAAAAGCCTCGTGCCAAACGGGTGATTTTTTTGTTCATGGAAGGAGGGCCCAGTCATATGGACACCTTCGATCCGAAACCCGCATTAGAGAAGCTGGCTGGCAAGCCATTGCCGGATAGCTTTGGCAGAGTGATCACCGCGATGGGGGAATTTGATTCGCCCGTTCTGGCCTCCAAGCGACAGTGGGCTCAGCATGGGGACAGCGGACTGTGGATGTCGGATTGGTTGCCCCAGATGGCGACCCGTGCAGATGATTTAGCCGTGATCCGTTCCTGTTGGACCAACGGGATTAACCACTCTGGTGGCGTGTGCCAGATGAACACGGGCACGCAGTTCGCGGGCCGGCCATCTCTTGGCAGTTGGGTAACCTACGGTCTCGGTACTGAGAACGAAAACCTGCCAGCGTTCGTGGTCATGCAGGATAAGGGAAAAGCGGTCAACGGGCCCCGTAATTGGGGCACAGGATTCATGCCCGCTGTCTATCAAGGCACTGCTTTGCAAACCGCCGGACCACCACTGAGGAACCTGGCAAGTCCCGCTTACGTCAACCATCGCCAGCAGCGTACTGAATTAGATTTTCTTGCGGAATTGAACCGTCAGCATATGTTGCAGCGGACTGACAACACCGAATTGGAGGCGCGGATTCGAAGCTACGAGTTGGCCTACCAAATGCAAAGTCACGCGCCCGAAGCCGTCGACCTTAGTCAAGAAACATCGGAAACCGAATCGCTTTACGGGTTAGACCAAAAAGAGACCGCCACCTTCGGTCGTATGTGCTTGTTGGCTCGACGAATGGTTGAACGGGGCGTGCGATTTGTCCAGTTGTATCACGGTGCTGGAAGCAAATGGGATGCACACAGTAAGATCGAACAAAACCATGGCAAGATGTGCAAAGAAATGGATCAGCCGGTGGCAGGACTCTTGACCGACCTGGCACGTCGTGGACTATTGGACGAGACACTGGTGGTTTGGGGCGGAGAGTTTGGCCGCACGCCGATGAGCGAAAAAGGGGACGGTCGTGATCACAATCCAACCGGCTTTACGATGGTAACGGCGGGAGCCGGGGTGCGCGGAGGCGAAACGTTCGGAACAACTGACGAAGTAGGGCTCCACGCGGTGGATGATCGTTTGCACGTTCACGATTTGCACTCGACCATTCTGTACGCGTTAGGACTCGACCATCGCGAGTTGATCTATCTGCATAAAGGTCGCCCCGAACGAATCGACGAAAACGAAGGGCGGATTTACAAGAAACTGTTCGCTTGAACGGCTCGCCACTGAAGTGGCAGCGTTTGGATTAGCCCGATAGCCAGTGCCCCGATAGAGACGGTTCACAGGCGTGGTGTTTTCTGCCACCCTCTTTCGCTGAGCTTTCCGACACCCAGCAGTGACCGTCGGCTAACCCTCTTCGGCTGGCGGCGGCGGATCAGCGGCCTTTGGTTCCGCAAGGTTATCCAGCCGCACTTCGGAAAAGTAGGCGATTGGTGAGGGAGTCTCTGAGCCTGATCCTGGTGAGGGGTGGACGACGAGCCGAATTGCCTTACCGCTGCCAATGTGCGAGACGGGAATGGTGCCGACCAATCGTTGTTCAAAAAAGACGTACCAATCAGTCGGTTGTCGCTCTAAATGAACGACGTGGTATCGTTCGTAGAGCCCCGGCGGCGACGCGGATGCAACTTGGCTGCTCAATTCTTCGAAATCACCCCGCTTCTCACCAAGAATGATTTCTCTTGGCGTGAAACGTATGCTGCCGCGTGGATCATCACTGACGCTTGGATCAAACGCAAAGTCGATGTCGACTTTTTCGAAACCGGGCTGAGCCCAAACAAAGAGACTAATTCGCGGATGTAATTTTCCCTCCAACCGACATGTCACGGCGCCTTGGCGAGACAAGCAGGCGAGCGCGTTGGAGCCATCAGGTGCTTGTACGGTGTTCCAGGCACCGATCATTGATCCACCAACATCCCAACCGCTCAAAGTGACCCCATCGTAGAGTCCCACTGTTTCGATTACCCGCGTGTAGGGCCTTGGCCCCCGTACCTCGCCAAAAGAGCGGTACAGCGTCAAGCCGATCGTTGCCAGGACCAGCACGATCGCGATCACGATCAAGCTGACGATGCGGGAGCGTTTGCTTTTCGTTTGTTCTGCCGAAGCAGGAGGTTGCAATTCGACCGTTTGCGACAGCGGGGCCGCCGCGGGGTAGGAAGATGGGCGGATACCGTCCGAATCGCTTTCCGTTGGCCGGATCGCGACCGCGTCCATCGTTTGCTGTTGACTGATCGCTGCCAAATCCAGAATTCCAGAGATCGGACCTCCACTGGTCGACAGCTCAACACTTAGGCGATCAATGTTGGCGATTAGTTCGTCATAACTCGGTGGTCGCTTTGCTGCATCTGGATTCAGCATCCGCATCAGCAGGTCCCATTGATCGTCAGGAATCTGTGTCGGTAGTAAACGCCGGTCTGCCTGGATCGGTTGAGATTTTTGACTCAATAACGATGCCAGGTTCTTTCCTTGAAACGGTGGTGTGCCAAAAATCAGGTGCCAGACCGTCGCGCCCAGGGAGTAAATGTCGGCGCGATAATCGACTGCCTCACCACCAAATTGCTCGGGTGACATGTAAGCGGGACTGCCCATGATTTTGTCCCCGGTCGTCAATCGCATCTGATCTGGATCGGCGTCCGCGAACATTGCCAAACCAAAATCGGTGATTTTGACAACTTCGCCACCACCGCTTGTGATGCTTCCTTCGGGTGCCTGAAGCAACAGCAGATTGGCTGGTTTGATATCGCGATGAATCACGTTTTGACGAAGCGCGTGCATCAATCCAGATGCCACCTGTCTGGCAATGGACCAAGCTACTTCGGGAGCCAATCGTTCCTCCTGATGCAACGCCTGCTCACAGCTGCGCCCCATCACGTATTCCATCGCGAAGTAAAACCGCCCGAGATGTTTTCCGAAATTCAGGGCCTGAACGATATTCGGATGCTGTAAACGCGCGAGCGCCTTCGCTTCACGTTCAAAGCGAGCCGCAGCGGTAGGACTGCTGATGTTGCTGATCAGTACCGTTTTTAACGCGACGATACGATCGAGGTCCAACTGCTTGGCGCGGTAAACAACGCCCATTCCGCCACGCCCCACGAGTCCCAGAATGTCATAGCCCGGAACGACATCCAGTGGATGTCGCAGTGAGTGGACGATGTCGACGTCGGCGGCCGTCAAGAGGCCGCGTTGCAGCGACTCCTGTGCAGCGAAGATCTTACTTTCGACAATGACCTGCCGAAGTGTTTCGGCATCGGTTTCGTTCAGAAGCTTGAGCTCTACGCAAGTCTCGATGAACTTCAGGTCTTCGTCGATTCGGCGATCTGTCGACATGAATTCCCGTGACTTCGATTAACCGTTCAGCAGGGCGAGTTGGCTTAGCACTGAATCGACGGTCGGTCGATCAGCAATCGATTCGCCGACGTAGGCAAATCGAACTCGCCCGCTCCGGTCGATGATGTAAGTCGCCGGCTTGGCAAGTTCTGCACGAATCCCTAACTGGTCGACACCTTTCAGGTTGATGTCTACGAGGATCGGGAAGGGAACTGTTTCGTTGGGAATTTGTCCGCCCTTGATACGCTTGGTCAATTCGACCAGTTTGTCAGCTTCCTCCGCTGTTTCGGTCGGGTAGATGACCGCCAGCTGGGCGTTGTAGGGATCTAATTCTTCGAAGCGTCGTGCCCAACGTGAAGTCTGGGAGGCACAGTAAAAGCAAACGCCGCCGTACCAACCGCGGGTGATGACGAGGACGAGATAATCGCGCGTCATGATGTCAGCCAACTTGACATCGGCACCATTCTGATCGGTGAATGTCAACTCGGAGAAATCATCGATGGTAATCTCTTGAGACTCTGAGACCTCCGAAAATTGAATCCCATCGTCCGGCGTTTGACTGCAGCCCAACAGCGCCACTACCAACAACCAGCCCATCGATCTTTTCGCTCGGTTCACAAAAATTCTCCTTCAGAGTCCCTGGATTGTAATGCCAGACATAGCAGAAATGCTATCCATGGTGAGGTGTTTCCCCGCCATTTGCTATGCAATTCCGTTGATCACGCCGGCGTACCAATGAAGTGGCCTCAGCCTCAGCACTCGTCATTCGGCGTTTAGTGGCAGCATTTCAGGATGTTCTGGCAGGCGTTTGCCTCTATTCAAGGCCTGAATCCTCAAGCTTCCGCTGCTATCTGAGCCAAAGCAATGCGTTGATCTGCCGATTGCCACGCGGCAGCACCGATCCGATTTGTCTTTTCTCAGGCCTGGTTTTTTTGGCAAAGGGTTGCTGGATTTGCAGCACCTTTCACTCCACTCGCCAAATCCTTCTTCAGTTTCTTGGCCAGCTTTCGGATTTCGGCCAGTTCTTGTTTGTCCTTTCGCTCCAGGTTCCGGACTTGTAATGACATCCGCTGGTTGGCGGCCAGCTTTTTTTCGTGTCTCGCTAGAAAGTCCCAGTAGAGTGTGGTGAACGGGCAGGCGTCTTCGCCCGTCCCCTTTGCTGGGTCGCAACGGCAATTCGCGCAATAGTTACTCATTCGCGAGATGTACTTCCCGGTGGCTGCGTACGGCTTGCTTGCCATGACGCCTCCATCAGCAAACTGGCTCATCCCCAACGAATTCGGCAGTTCAACCCATTCGACCGCGTCAATGTAAACCGCGAGGTACCACTCGTGGACCTGCTTGGGGTCGACGCCGAGCAGCATCGCAAACAGCCCCGTGACCATCAGGCGTTGAATGTGGTGGGCGTATCCATACTGCAACGTTTGCCCAATCGATTGTCGCAAGCATTCAAAATCGGTGTCCCCGTTCCAGTAGAAATCTGGCAGCGGTGCTTTGGCGGACAAGGCATTGCGGTCAACGTAGTCCGGCATGTAGAGCCAGTAGATGCCGCGAACATATTCACGCCAACCGAGGATTTGCCGGATAAATCCCTCGACGCTGTTGAGGGGGGCAACCCCCTCTCGGTAGGCAATCACTGCCGCATCAACGACGTCGCGCGGGTCGAGTAACTTCAGGTTCAATGCCGCGGAAATTCGTGAGTGGTAAAGATAGGGTTCTTCTGTCCACATCGCATCTTGATATTTTCCAAAGTCGGCCAACCGGTGAGCGATGAAATCATCCAACGCTTTGCGGGCATGTGCTGGTGTGACCGGCCAATCAAACTCGTCTGCCGTTCCGGGGTGGTTGGCGAATCTAGACCGAACCAGCTTGATCACTTCCTTGGTGATCGCATCCGGTTTGAACTTGGTCGCTTGGGGAACCTCTTTGGGGCCTTTCTTTCCAAACGAGCCGCGGTTGTCGGCGTCGTAATTCCACTTTCCGCCTTCAGGGTCTTTTCCCTGCATCAGCACGTCGTGCTTGCGTCGCAATTCGCGATAAAAGTACTCTAGCCGGAGCTGTTTCCTACCCCGTGCGTGTTGGCGAAACTCTTCGATCGTTGAAAGGAAATGACGGTCGGTCCGGATTTCAAGTTCAATACCAAGCTCATCAGCGGCGTCGATAAGTGATTGTCGTACGCGGTGTTCGCCGGGCTCCACAACGATCAGCCGCTGGGGTTTGTGCTGTTTGACGCTTCGTCGCAGTTCCTCAACTAGCGAACCTTGGTTATCGCCATCATCCAGGTATTTGTAATCGAGCTTGTACTTCTTTTTTTCGACGCTCTTACGAAAGTGACGCATTGCCGCCAAGAACATCGTGATCCGCGCCTGATGCGTCCAGACATGAGTTGACTCCTCTGCGACTTCCGCCATCCACACCACGTCTTGCTCGCGGTCAAATTCATCAAACGCTGCGGAGTCGAGCGAGAGTTGATCCCCTAGGATCAGGACAAGATGACGGACGGCGGACATGGAGCACCTCAGCAAGCGGATAGGGACAAGGCATTATGCGTCCCCCGCGAAGTTGACAAGTCCCTAAGATCGGTTGTGAAGATGCGAAAAAAAGAAAACCTGCCTGATAAAATCTGCCTCGCGTGCGGCCGACCCTTTTCTTGGCGGAAAAAGTGGGCAAGGTGCTGGAACGAGGTCCGCTTCTGCAGTCAACGCTGCCGAGCCGCAAAACAGAGTCGCCGCCCGAGTTCGTTGTAGTTCGTGTCTCACAGGTTTGTGAGCCTGCCTTCTCCAACAACCCGAAGACTCGATTGCGGTGTGAAAGCTTACCGGGCATGGTTCCAGGGAGTAGTCACGACGCCAGCTTGACGAATTGACACGGATAGCGACACAATTACGCGACAATCGCATCAGCAAGCGACGCGATAGACAAAATCTTTGAACAGAAAATTTGAATAAGGAGAATGAGATGACGGCGATGATTGGTCAACCTGCACCCGGCTTTGACTGCCAGTATTACAACCGAACCAAAGATGGCACTGATGACCAATTCGGCAGCCTGACCTTGGGTGAATTGAAAGGTAAGTGGGCGTGCTTGTTCTTCTACCCGCTCGACTTCACCTTCGTTTGTCCGACCGAGTTGGTCGCGTTCAACGAGAAACTGGAAGAGTTCGAAGATCGTGACTGCACCGTCCTGACCGCCAGCACTGACAGTGGTTTCTCCCACAAGGGGTGGTGCGATTCGCACGCCGATTTGGCGAAGCTGAAGTACTTGATGCTCGCCGACAACACACACCAGTTGTCACGAGATTACGGCGTTCTGAAAGAAGACGCTGGTATCGCGTATCGCGGTATCTTCTTGATCGATCCTCAAGGCGTGATTCGCTGGTTGGCAATCCACGACTTGTCAGTCGGGCGAAGCGTTGATGAGGTTCTGCGTGTCCTCGATGCTTTGCAAACCGACAAGCTGTGTCCTTGCAACTGGACGCCAGGTGAAGAAACCTTGAACTAGCCTGGCTGGGCCTTGCCCAACCTGATCCGGACGCACGGTTTGCCCTGCGTTTAGGCGGTTCGCACTTCCGCACCGCTCCACTCCAATGATTTGATTTTCAATGGCAAACGATTCTGCTAGATCCCTTGAACGCATGGCGGAAGCACTTCAGTGCGAGGAGCTTCCCAGTGAATTTCAAGTTTACGCTCAGCACCCAGTCTTTCTAAAAGACTTGATGATGAATGTTAAGAAGTTCGTCGCTGGAGATGGAGCACTGCCCGCAACAACGAGGGTCTTGATTGCCCTCGCTGCGGCAACGCACGCGAAGTCAGAAGCTTGGTGCGAGCTCACCCGGGCCTATGCCGGGCGACTTGAGGTCGAGCAGCAAACGCTGCTCGACACTGTTGCTGTCGCCAGTACCAACTACATGTACAACACCTTTTTCAAGTTCCGTCACCTGAGCGGGACGGACCGATTTGACGGGTTACCGATCGGCTTGCGGGCACACACCTTCGCCGGAACATCACTTGATGACAAAACAGTCGAACTGATCAACATTGCAGTCAGTGATCTGAACGCATGCCAACCCTGCGTCAGTGGTCACGTAGCAAAGGCGAAGCAACTGAATCTTACAGACGCTGAAATCTTGGAAGCGGTCCAGTGTGCGGCGACCGTCTACGCCGGAGCTCAATTCCTGGCCGCTGAAAAGTTGCTGACGGCGTAAGCGTTCGCAGTGCAACCAGCTCGCTGGGGGAAGTTGATCGGCGTCGGCGAAGCAGAGGTCGTCTCGCCGTCGCGAATGGATTGGTAATCCCTGGGTAAGTTTTCAGTCAGAGTTTTGTACGTACGCGGAGTGTTTGGGGAGCATCCTGGGTTTGCCAGCGGACCTGGATTTGCCAGCGGACCTGGGCTTGCCAGCGGACCTGGGCTTACCGGCTTATCTCAAGGATCCTCCCGGGAACCATTCCAGCGTCAATCGATGTTGGAATCGAAGTCGGGTTCGTCTGGAATGGGTCGGCCGTGTGGATCGATTTGCGGAGCGTCCGTTTCTGAATTGAGCTGCTGACGCAATCTTGGGTCGGTGAAATGTTCGAGCTTTTCTGCTTGAGGATGAACTCGAGATGGGTCGACGCCGGCATAGTCCTGCAGATATCTCTCCCAAAGCCGGTGTGAGCGAACCAGATTCTGAGCGCGTAGCCGACCTTTCTCCGTCAGCTCAACTCGATTGTCGTGCATCCGAATTTCGTCACGTCGATCTAGCCAACGCAGTACCAGGCGGAGCGACCATCGACCGCAGAAAATGATTTCGATCAGCTCGTTTTCGGTCACCGAGGCTGACTTTGGCTCTTCTCCTTCTGTTTCCTCGCGACGAAACAGAACAGCAACTACATCGTCGGCAATGATTTGCAGGCTCAATGCTTGCCGCCTGATCAGCTTGACCAAGACTCCTTGGCTTGGGCTGCACAGCATCGTGATCAAGAAGATCGCACCAGCCGCGACCGCCATCATGCCCGAGGTCGTTGTGCTCTGAAAGCCAAACCAGCTAGGGACGTGGATGGCACCCAGGTGCCCAAGAAATGCTGAGCTGACAGCGAGCAAAACGCTTAGCAGAAGCATCATGCCGAGTTGATTGGTCAGTAGATAAGCCGCTGCGGGCGGAACCACAAACATTGCGACGACCAAAACACTTCCGACACTCTCAAAGCTCGCGACTGCCGTTACCGCAACAAGAATCATCAGCAGGTAGTGCATCAAGCTGGCGTTGAAGCCGAGCGTGGTGGCAAGTGAGGGATCGAAGGAGCTCAGCTTCAGTTCTTTGTAAAAGAACAAGACGAAGGCTAGGTTGATCACGGTTACGATCCCGAGCGTGATGACTGCCCTCGGGATCTCGAATCCCAGCAAAGACATCGTGTCTAAAGGGGTCAGCTCAATCGATCCGTACAAAACACAGCCAGCGTCCAGGTCGACTTTGTCTGCCGCTTGCACAATCATGACCAAACCGAGGGCAAACAGGGAGGTGAATACGACCCCCATCGACGCCCCTTTATCGACCCGCCCAACGCGATGGATCCACTCCGTGAAGAACGCGGTCAAAATACCGACGATCACCGCCCCAATGAACATCGGTAAGCTGGACCGGCTGTGGCTGATGAAAAAGGCGACCGCCAATCCAGGTAAGACAGCATGCGATATCGCGTCCCCCAGCATGCTCATGCGGCGAAGCACCAGGAAGCATCCCAGCAGGGCTGACGCAACGGCGCATAGAATCGCCACCAGAACGATCCAACCGTCCAGTTGCCAGCTCCATCCGGTTTCGCCCAACATCCCGATCATGGTGATGCCTCGCGGTCGATGTCTCCCGAACCTGCATCTCCCGAACCTGCATCTGCGACATTCTGATTTGCCGAAGATGGGTTGGCTTGGATCAAGTGCGGGCTTTCAGGAACCAGCTGTCGCGTATTGATCAGCATTTCTTCCAGTTCAGCAACCACATCTGGTTCGAGGACATGTTCAATACGATCAGCTTCGCGGTCAACGCGACTTGGCGCGATGTCGGCGTGTGTGATTAGGTAAAGTTCCCACAGTCGATGCTCACGCGTCAATCGCTCGGCTTCCAATCTTCCTCGGCGGGTAAAGCGAAGTTTTTCACCAACCTGGGTGATCAATTCTTCCCGTGCAGCAAGTTCGGCTGCTCTCTGCAGTTGTGGTTTCGACCACGAACGCATCGGCAGGATTTGGTTGAAGGAAACAGTTCGTTTGGGTTTCGTTTCACCTTTCGGGGTGGTTTTGTTTGGCTGGGATTCCAACGCCTCAAAAACCGCTCGCAGCAGGTGTCGGCGAACGACCTTGCGATTCAATCGCAACCTCCTCACTGTTCGCACAAGAACTCCGCTGCCAGTGCCGAAGACCATGCTGATTATGAAAAAAGCAGCACAGGTCAAGACGATCATTGCACCGCTCGGTAGCCTTGGGAACAGCGCGCTGGCGACCGCACCGACAATGCCGCTGATCAAGCCGAGCACTGCAGCGATCAGCAACATTTCCCACATTTTTTCCGTCCAGAACCGGGCGGCGGCCGCAGGCACAATCAGCAGGGCAATCATCAGAATCAAGCCGACGGCTTGTAGTCCCACGATCGAGATCAGCACGACGGTCGCCATCAGCACCAGATCGAGGGAGAGCACATTGAAGCCCTGGGATCCCGCAAATCCTTCATCAAAACACAAGAGTTTGAGTTCTTTGAACAGCAGCACGCATACCACAGTCGCGATCAAAGCGGCAGCGGCGATCAGTTTTGCGTCACTCGCGCCCATCGACGCTGTCTTCCCCAAAATGAATGATTCCAAGCCGGCGGCGTGGCCGGTTTGCATCTGTTGAATCACTCCCATCATGGCAATCCCGCAACCAAAGAAGACGCTCAGCACAATGCCGAGTGCGGTATCTTCTTTCAGGTGTGTCAAGCGGCGAATCGCCAGGATCGCGGCAACGCCGACCAAGCCGCTCGCTGTTGCTCCCAGCAACAGCCAAGGCAACGAACGTTCCTGCCATCCCATGGCGTTGGCGGTCATGAATGCGAGTGCGATTCCTGGCAGCGTCGCATGACTAAGGGCATCCCCCATCAACGCTCGTTTTCGCAGCAGCGTGAAGCAGCCAACGACTCCCGCAGCACAACCAAGCATCGCTGTTCCCAAGATCACGACTCGGGTGTTGTAGTCCTGCATTAGCAAGACGCGTTGCCATTGCTCCCAGCTCGGTAGTGAGATCCGCCGATCGGTGATCGATTCAGATTGAGCGAGCGGCAGAATTTTCAATACAACTGGCAGTTGGCCAGCGTTGAACAATCCAGAGTCGGCGGCCTGTAGACCAGAGCTAGCTGCGGCCAATCCCGATTCAGCCAAGGCGAAGCCGCATCCGACAATGGTGCAGCCAGCCCACTTGAGTAACAATAAAAACCGACAGATGAGGGGCCACACGATCATAGTGATCGATCCCGCCTCCGCATTGCATTGGAGACTTCATCCAGCAGGGTCAGGCGACCGCCGTAGGTCTTGTTCAGGTTCTCTGGCGTAAAAACATCGGCCACAGGGCCGTGCGCGACAACCCGCATGTTCAGCAGGATGACATAATCAAAATAGTCGGGGACCGTTTGCAAGTCATGATGGATGACAACCGATGTTTTGCCATCGTCCTTCATGTCACGAAGTATTTCGACGACCGCTTTCTCCGTGGCCGCATCTACGGCGGCAAACGGTTCATCCATCAAGTACAGATCGGCGTCCTGGACGAGCGCTCGGGCGAGAAACGTTCGCTGCTGTTGGCCTCCGGAGAGTTGGCTGATTTGGCGTTTGGCAAGTTCCGCGATTCCAACGCGGCTGAGGGCTTCCATTGCCGCGCGGCGATGGCTCGGCCGCACCGGCGAACACCAACCAATTTTTCCGTAGAGGCCCATCGTTACCACGTCGAGCGCATTGACGGGAAAGTCCCAATCCACTCCCTCTCGCTGTGGTACGTAGCCGACGCGATGACGGTTTTGGCGATACGTTTTTCCGAACACACTCACGCGGCCCGAAGCTCTCGGAATCAAATCCATTGCTGCTTTGAGCAGCGTGCTCTTGCCTGCACCGTTCGGGCCAACAACGCCGACAAGTGAGCCTGCTGGAATATCAAATTCAACATCCCAAATCACCGGCTTGCGGTGGTAAGCGACCGTTAAATCGTAAATTGAAAGCGGCGAAGTCGATGCCGTTTCTGTCTCTGGCGTAGCCATCAATCACCATCAATCACGGATTAGGTGTAAAGCGATCCCGTTCACAAGGTGTTCCTACTGCGGAGCGTGCGGTCACCGATCATACACGTCGTCACGATGCGGGGCTTTGTGATTGGGTAAAGGTAGAGTGGAGGCTGGATTCACAGTTTTTCCTGCATGCCTTTCTCGGGTGCCTGCCCTCCAAGTCCCCGTGCAACCAGCGTAATGTTGTGGTCCAGCATGCCAATGTAGGAACCACGATAGGTACCCGTTTCTCCCATCGCATCGGAGAACAGTTCGCCCCCGACGACCACATCGTGGCCTTTGCTGCGGGCCCCTTCCACGAGTGCCTCGATGTTCTTGGACGGTACACTGCTTTCGACGAACACTGCGCTAATCTTTTTCTCAACGAGCAGGTCGACCAATTCATTGATCCGCTGTAGTCCAGCTTCGGATTCAGTCGACAAACCTTGCACGCCCTGGACTTCCAATCCATAGGCACGTCCGAAGTAGTTAAAGGCATCGTGAGAGGTGATCAGAATTCGGCGCTCTTCGGGAATCGAACCGATGGAATCGAGCCCGTATTGATGTAACGCTTCGAGATCTGTCTTATAGGCCGTTGCGTTCGCCCGAAAGAAATCGGCATGCTGTGGAGCTTGCTCGGCCAACACCTCAGTGATCACATCGACGCAATTTGACCAAGCAGCGACATCCATCCAGAGGTGCGGATCGAAGTGGCCTGCGAAATCTTCAGGCTCGAGCAGATTGGCTTCATCGACTTGTTCGGTGACGGCAATCACTGGCTTCTTGCGAGCGACTTTGATCAGCGTATCTGCCATTTTCCCTTCGAGCATCAGGCCGGAGTAGAAAACGATATCGCCCGACATGATTGTTTGCACATCGTCACGATTGGCTTTGTAAAGGTGTGGATCGACTCCCGAGCCCATGATCTGGGTGACCTGAATCCGATCGCCTCCCACCTGCTTGACCAAATCTGCCACCATCCCAACGGTTGCAACCACAGACAGCGATCCGTCTGCATCGGCCGATTCGGCAGGTTTTTTGGAACCGCTACACCCGGTCAAAAGAAGCAGGGACAGGCAGATCCATTTGTTCGTCGGCATTTACTCACCAAATTTCCGTTGCGTCATTTGATCTGTAGCATTTGCTACACTTGAGCAAAATTGTAGCACAGGCTAAACTTCTGTCAATCGCACCGACTGGGGTCACCGTGAACTGGTTTCCTCTGTGATTTAGGGTAACTGCATCGAGGAGCGGTAATACGACCGTTTCTGAACGCTTTGGAGTGATGTGTGACTGGACCGACCAACAAATCCGAGCCTCATCGCCGCACGCGTCGTGACCATGCCACCGAGACGGCGGAAGACTATGTCGAGGCGGTCGCCGAGATTATCACCGAGCGAGAAGTTTGTCGGTTGGTCGATCTGGCGAAATATTTTGCGGTCAGCCATGTGACTGCGAATCGAATTGTGGCGAGATTGCAAAAAGAAGGCTTGCTGCAAACGGAGCCCTACCAGCCGATTGAGCTGACTCCTAAAGGCAAGCGACTCGCCGATCGTTGCCGGCAACGACACGAAATTGTTTATCGATTTCTGTTGTCGCTTGGGATCGACCAAAAGACAGCCGCGATCGACGCAGAGGGAATCGAGCACCATGTCAGCCCCAAAACGCTTCGAAAGCTCGAGCAATTGGTTGATCAGTCAGGGTAACTAGATGCGTTGCCGTCCTCTGCATCGATGGCCGCGGTCGGCTTGGCAAAAAGTTGCTCCGGTCGGCACTTGCCACCTGCTGTATTCCGTCGCGCCCGCTGATCCCGCTTAATCAAGTAGAATTTCGGGTGCGATGGTGGTTCCAGTTACGATTGCTGGTCCACCCTGGCGGTCGCCTGGCCCGAACGTTACTCGGCAAGGCGTCGGCTCGGCATGATCAGTCGATCAATTTTTCACGTCTCCCGCGAAACATTCCCTACCATGATGATACGGCCCCTCAGTTCATCGCTTGCCACGCTGCTGCTTTGTCTCTTGCTGCCAGCCCAGGTTGGACAGGCCCAGGTTGGACAGGCCCAGGGTGAGGTAGCAGAGAAGGCTTACGCCCGAGTTCCACTTGAGATTGCTTTACAGAACGATTCGCACTGGGAGGACAATCGTTGGCAGCAAACCGATGTCGGCCCATTTTTGGCCGGTTCGATTGCGACTCCAGCGGGCCTCACGCTCAAGGGGATGGCAATCCGGGTTGGCCAGTCGGGGCAAGCGGCGGTTTGTTACGACACCGCTCGATGTCGACTGAGTGCTGCCTGGACTGGTGGGTTTTTAAATTTTGATCCGCGGCGGTTTGGCGTGATTCGCCATCCGGCTGCTGCGGGTGAGATATTCCTTTCGACCAAACGCCTCGCCGGATGGGCTCGCGACGGAGATTTCGAAACAGACCAGGGAGACCAAATCACCCGCCTGCCAGAAGACTGGATTTCCTATCGCGGTTTTTATACTCACAACGAACGCGTGGTTTTGTCGTATTCAGTCGGTGGCGTTCCCGTCTTGGAATCTCCTTGGCATGCTGAATCAAACAGCGATACCGATGGCAACACAACCAGCGAGGCTGGCTTTATTCGTTCACTTGAAATCGGCCCCTCGGAGCAGCTGATGCAAATGTGGCTATCTGATTCACCGGCGGTCGCGACCATCGCTGATGTGACGGGTAACGCGTCAATCGTAAACGAGGGCCGTGTGCTGAGCATCCCTCCACATCAGCAAGCGGTCCGTGTCAAAGTGCTACTGACTCGCAGCCAGGATGCTGTCGCGCGGCTGCTGCCGTTGGTCGGCAAAACCGAGAATCTGTCGGCATGGATCGAAACCGATCAGGGACGGTTTGGCGAAACCCTGACCACCGTAGGCACGACCACCGAATCGGGTGGACCCTATGTCGTCGACACGTTGACATTGCCTTTCGAAAATCCGTGGAAGGCACTTTTGTTCACCGCCGGCCACGATTTCTTCAGCGATGGGACGGCGGCGATCTGCACCTTGCATGGTGATGTCTGGACAGTCTCCGGAATCGACCGTGACTTAAAAGAACTCCGATGGCGACGTTACGCCACCGGATTGTCGCAGCCACTTGGTTTAAAAATCGTCGATGATCGTGTCTATGTAATCAATCGCACGCAACTCACTCGCTTGCACGATCGCAATGGAGACGGTGAAGCCGATCAATACGAATGCTTTAACAACGATAACTCGACGACGCCGGGAGTGCATGACTACGTGACCTGTTTGGAGACCGACACCCAGGGGAACTTTCACTACATTCACGCGCGCACCGGGGTGATGAAAATCAGTCCTGATGGTAAACGCAGTGAGGTGGTTGCCGACGGATTCCGAAATCCGAATGGGATGGGTGTCAGTCCAGAGGGAACGATTACCGCAGCTCCCCAGCAAGGCCAGTGGACACCACAGTCGAGTTTGATTGTCGTACGCAAGGATGGTTATTACGGGTACGGCGGTCCGAGGATCAATGATCAAAGACCAACCGGTTGGGATTTGCCCATGTGTTTTATTCCGCACTCGATGGACAACAGTGGTGGTGGGCAGGTGTGGGTCCAGAGTAATCGTTGGGGGCCACTCTCCGGTCGCATGCTTCACCTGTCCTACGGTCAGTGCCGGATTCTGCTGGCGGTCGAAGAAGAATCGAGGCAGGGAGGTGTTGTTCAGGGTGGCACAATCGAGTTTCCTACCTTGCCCGGTGATTTTGAGTCGGGGATCATGCGGGGGCGGTTTCGACCTGCAGACGGTCAGTTGTATGTCAGTGGATTGCGAGGTTGGCAGACCCGGGCGATCCGTGATGGCTGTTTTCAACGGGTGCGTTACACCGGCGGTCCCGTCCATTTACCGGTGGACGTCCACACTTATCGCAACGGAATCCAACTTAGCTTTACCGAAACCCTTGATCAGGCAACAGCGAGCGATCCGAACAACTATTTTGTTTCGCAATGGAACTATTTGTGGTCCGCTGAGTACGGATCGCCAGAGTTTTCGGTGGAACGTCCGCAAGAGCAGGGCCGCGATGAGGTGCCGGTTGTCTCAGCTACGTTGCTGGCTGATGGGCGGTCTGTTTTCCTGGAAATGCCGGGGCGTCACCCGGTAAACCAAATGACGATCGATTACTCCCTGCAGTCCGAGCGAGGCGTGACTTTTCGGGGCAAATACGCGCATACGATCAATCTCGAGCCCGCTGAATCGTTTCCCGATTCCGCGATTGTCAGGCGGCGATTGGAACCGCTGGTCAGCGGCGAGGTGATCGCCCGCTTGAAACCAGGGTTGTCAGCGAAGCTGACATCAATTGACGCCGGCCGAAGTGATTACCGAGTCCTGCGTATGGCGGCAGCCCGCGATCGAGTCGATTCTGCGCCAAGTGTGTTTCTGCCAGCCGGAAGATTCGAATCAGAAATCAAGGGCACGATCAAGATTGCGCTCAGCGGCAGCTACCAGTTCCGGCTGGAGGGGACCGGCGAGATCGAAGTGAACATTCGGGGTGAAGTCTTTTCAAATTCAGTGGAGCGGGATCAGGAGTCCCCCACGATCCGTTTGCAAAAGGGTCACAATCCGGTACGCGTTCGCTATCGCAGTCCGGATCGGGGGATCGCTGCATGGAAATTGTGGTGGAAGGGTCACGATTTTGATTGGGAGCCAGTCCCACCCGACGCTTTGTTCCATGACGCTGGCCTCGAAGAACAACAGTCGGCCGCCCAACGGAGACTGGGGCGTCAATTGGTTGCGACCCATCGTTGTGTGCAATGCCATCGCACCGAACTTGGTTCCTCGCCAATGTTCGAGACGACATTGGCTGCACCCGATCTCGCCAAGTCGGCGTCTCGTCTGAATCCAGAATGGATCGAGCAATGGTTGCTTGAACCAGCCAGCCTGCACCCGCATCCTGCCATGCCGGCGCTGCTTCCAGAGAACGCGCCGGAACATGCGGCGAACATCGCTGCCTTTTTGACCGCAGGTAATCTTGGCACGCTGCCTGCCGAGACGCTGCCTGCCGAGACGCTGCCTGCCGAGACGCTGCCTGCCGAGACGCTGCCTGCCGAGACGCTGCCTGCCGAGACGCTGCCTGCCGAGACGCTGCCTGCCGAGACGCTGGGGAAATTAAAGAAAGATGGCGAGGCGATGTTCGAATCATTGGGGTGCATTACCTGCCACCACTTTGAGCAAGAGGAATCGTCGCCGCGCAATGATCGCTTGTCCTTGCATTTTGCCGCGGCAAAATATCGCACTGGTGCAATCGCCGAATTTTTGCTGAATCCAGCTCAGCACCATACTGCATCCCGTATGCCCAACTTCGCACTCAGTGGTGATCAAGCGTCGGCGTTGGCAACGTACATTCGCGCAGCGTCGCGGGGCAGGATCAACCCAAGTGGGCGAACCGGCGATCTCGCTGCTGGCATCAGCGCCGTCGCAACTTTTGGATGCCAGCATTGCCATGCGATTGGCAGCGGTTCCCCCATGCTTGCCGCAAAACTTCCTTGGCGATTAGACGCCCTGGACCGTGGTTGTTTAGCTGGTCAGGCAAGCAACCTGAGCAAGGCTACCGGTCGTAATAAAGCTGATCGTAATGAAAGCCGTCGCGATGAAGCCAGTCGCGATGAAGCCAGTCGCGATGAAGCCAGTCGCGATGAAGCCAGTCGCGATGAAGCCAGTCGCGACCAGCCAGCGATTCCAACGCCAAGATTCACTTGGTCGGATACGGAGCTGGCTGTTGTGCGTGACTTTGTTGCGACTTCGCTTGTATCGCTACAAACCAACCATCCTGCTGAAACTTCGCAGCGGTTGGTTGAAACATTACGTTGCTCCGCTTGCCACGATCGTGACGGTGTCCGATCACCACGCCCGCGAATCATCGCCGAGGAGGGAAGCGGTCGCTTACCGGAAGTAATCCCCTCGCTCACTTTGCTGGGGGAGAAGTTTCATTCCGATTGGAATCGGCGACTATTCGGTGGTGCGTTGGAAGAAAAACCACGTCCGTGGTTGACCGCTCGCATGCCCGCATTTCCCGGATACGCCGATGCTTTGGCAACCGGTTTGGCGATCGAACATGCGATCGATCCGCAGTCGCCAATCGATCACTCGTTTGACCCCAAATTGGCGGCCATTGGTGAACGCTTGACTCTCGAAACAGGATTGGATTGCCGCCAATGTCATGCGATTGGCGATTTGCAACCACGGGGCGATCAGAAAACGCAGATTGCCTTGGGGATCAACTTTGACATGATTCGTGACCGGATGCGGCATCCCGCCTACCATCGCTTCATGCTGGACCCGCCCCGTTACGACATCAATACCAAGATGATCAAGCTGTCTGAGAATGGAATCACAACCAAACTGAAATCAGTGTACGACCAGGACGCCAAGAAACAGTTTGAAGCAGTTTGGCATTACATGCAGAGTCTCCGAAATTAAAACGGATCAATAAATTCGCCAATCCGCCGGAAACGAGATGGTGATTCGCGTCAACCATTTCCGTTTTACTGAACTGTCGGCGAGCAATTGGATTTTGCTGACGGCGAGCAATTGCACTTTGGCGATTGCTCGCTTTCGCCAACGTGTGTCCAACCAATCCCGATTCAAACTCTTCGTGTGAATCGTTGGCGGCGAGTGTTGGCATGCTCCATTACTTGGCCATCGACCACCATCCAGGCTCTATCGCGGGGCCCGGGATGAATGCGGTGGGTACCGGTGAATTCGCCGATCGCAGGCAGCACCAATCTTTTCTGTGAGTACCAAAAGCAGGGCAGCTTACCGGTTTTGTCGATCATCGTTTCGAGGCGGATCGCAGGGTGCAGATGACCGCAAAGTAGCAAATCAAAATCACTTGGGACTTCAATCGGATGGTGCATCAGCAGGATGCGATCCATGGCGTACTGGGAAACGATGTCAATCGGCCACGCAGCGGGCAATTGTCCCAGGTGGGCGTCGTGATTGCCTCGCACTAGCAACATTTCGACGCTTGGGTGGCGGTTGAAAAAGGCTTCGAGCGATTCACAGACGTCGGGCGACAAAGAAGAACGAGCATGAAACATATCACCCAGGATGATGAATCGTGTCGCATCTGTTTCTTGCAACATTTTCGTAACGGCTGCCAAGGTACCGGTCGTCGATCCGGTTGGGATCGGAATGTGATGGCGGCGAAAGGTCGCTTCCTTGCCAAGGTGCGTGTCAGCCACCAGCAGCGTTTTCGCAGCAGGCATCCAGACGCCGCGTCCACCCAGCAGTTGCAAAGTGGTGCCGGCTAATTCGATAGGCAAACGGTCGGTCATCTTGTTGGTTTGGGCATCCGTCACGATTCTCCAGCCGCTTTTTCTAAGTCACGCTGCATGCGGGCGACTCGATCGGCGAGTGTTTCACTGCTGACTCGAGCCCGAAGCTTATCGACTAACAGCGGGAACGCTAACGGGGTAACCTTCGGTGGGTCAGTGATCACGATTTGGCTGCGACCAATCCGCTCGAGTGCATCGAACATTCGCGACGCCTCTAGTTGGTGTTGCAACACTTCGCGTCGACTTTGGTCCAGCAACAAATTATCTGGATCATATTGGTTGAAAACGTCAAACAGCAAATTACTGCTGGCTTGCAAATGACTTGATTTTTTTTGCTGTCCTGGAAAGCCTTGCTGAATCAAACCTGCGACCCGAGCGATTTGCCGGAACTGACGTTTCGCCATTTCGGTCGCATTCATGCTGCTCAGGATATCGCCGGTCAATTCGTCAGTCGAAAAGACTCCTTGTTCGATTGCTGCATCAATTTCAATTATCGATGGCGATTGCAGGACCAGTCCATAGTCGTTGCAGGCCATCGAGAATGTGACTTTTTGATACTGTGACATTCGATAGGCCATTAGGGCAGACAAGCCTTCGTGAACCAAGCGACCTTCAAAGGGAAATACAAACAGTTGGTATCCGCCACGGACTTTGATTCGTTCGATCAGTAATTCGTCTCGTCTGGGAAGCTTGCTCCAACGCTGTTGGATTTTCATCAAACCACTGAGTGCCTTCATTTCACGGCCCACCAGTTGCCCGCCGGCCGCTTCTTCCAATTTTCCTCTCAGTGCATCGCTCAACTCGCTGGACAGCGGCATTCGCCCACCCATCCATCGTGGCACCGTATCGGGCTGGCCTGTGGCACGACGCACGTAGGCGGCATTGTCTTTTACGCGGACCATCTCGACTAATCGCCCTGCGAACAAGAATTTTTCGCCGGGTGACAATCGCGAAATGAAGTTCTCTTCCGCCGTGCCAAGTGTCGCTCCCTTCATGTATTTCACCTTCATCGATGCGTCCGAAACGATCGTGCCGATGTTCATGCGATGCTGGCGTGTGACGCGGCGTTGTGTCACCGTGTAACGCCCGTTGATGGTCTCTACACGACTGAATTCGGGATAAGCTTGCAGGCTGCTGCCGCCGCGACAGACAAAATCAATGACCCATTCCCATTCTGCGTCTGTCAGCGATTGATAGGCTTCGGTTGAACGTACTTCTGCCAGCAGCTCGGCTGATTCGAATCCACCACCAATGGCGATCGTGACCAAATGTTGGGCCAGGACATCGAGCGGTTTGTGAATCGGCTCGCGAGCTTCCAATTTGCGTTGACGAATCGCGTCTTGGGCGGCCGCTAGTTCGACCAGCTCAATCGCATTGGTGGGAACAAACACGAGCCGACTCGCGACGCCAGGCTGATGGCCGCTGCGGCCGGCTCGCTGCAGTAATCGGGCCGCTCCCTTTGGGCTGCCGACCTGCACGACCAAATCGACTGCGGTGAAATCGACACCCAAATCCAAACTGCTGGTGCAGACGACTGCTCGCAGGCTGCCAGCTCGCAAGCCATCCTCGACCCAACGTCGAACCGAAGCATCGAGGGAGCCGTGGTGGACCGCGATCTGGCCTGCCCAATCGCGGCGGTGCTTCAGCAGGTGCTGATACCAGATTTCAGTTTGTGAGCGGGTGTTGGCAAAGACCAAGGTGCTGGCCGACTGCTCTAGCAACTCGGCGACTTGCGGCACCATTTTGGTGCCGATGTGACCGGACCAGGGAAATCGATCGATCTTGTTTGGAATGACCGATTCGATTTTCAGTCGTTTATCTTTCGAACCTTCGATGATTCGTGAACTCTCAGGGCATGCTTGTGCACCAAGCAACGTGTCTTGAGCCTGCTGTAAATTACCAAGCGTCGCCGACAATCCCCAGGTCCGCAAGTGAGGACTCAATCGTCGCAAGCGAGCGAGTGCTAACTCGATTTGCACACCCCGTTTAGTGCCCAGCAATTCATGCCATTCATCAACGATAACCCCTTCCAGATTTGCAAACTGGTCGAGCATGTTTTGATGGGTTAGCATCAACGACAAGCTTTCCGGAGTCGTGATTAATGCCGTTGGCAAGCGTTTGCGTTGGCGTGCTTTGAGACTTGCTTTGCTGTCCCCGGTTCGCGATTCAAGACGCCATGGCAATCCTAACGCGTCGATCGGGGCCCGCAGGGATTGCTCGGTGTCACCTGCCAACGCTCTAAGTGGTGTGATCCAGAGTATGCGGAGTGGGGGCGGTCGTTTGGGGTTCCACTTTGTGGGGTCGCGGTTCTTTTCCAAGAAGCTCAACAGCGGACCCATCCAAGCTGCTAGCGTCTTGCCTGTTCCCGTCGCTGAATGAACCAAGCCGCTTTGCCCGTCACGGTAGGCGCGCCAAACACTCCGTTGGAATCGAAAGGGGCGAAATCCAATCGTGTCGAAGAACCGCTCTACTGATTGGTTCGGCGTCGAGGGTTGCGGTGATTTCAGCATTCGACAGCGATCAATCTCAATCCGGCATCATTTCCATCAAATCGGCGAGCGAGTTGGCATCGTCCGGTTGCTTGTCGTGTCGCCACCGAACGATCCTCGGAAATCGAGTCGCCACGCCGCTCTTGTGCCGACTGCTCCGCTGCAGACCTTCGAAAGCCACTTCCATGACCAATTCCGGGGTAACACTGCGGACTGGGCCAAATGAATCATTCGTGTTCTGGCGAATGAATCGATCGACCTTACGGATCTCGGCATCGGTCAGACCACTGTACGCCTTCGCAAAGGGAACCAGCGATCCGTCCTGCCAGAGGGCAAAGGTATAGTCACTGAACAAACTCGCGCGACGTCCGTGCCCTTTTTGTGCGTAAATCAGCACCGCGTCGATGGTGAAGGGATCCGTTTTCCACTTCCACCACGTTCCTTTCACTCGTCCGACGTCGTAGGCCGCATCTTTTCGCTTCAGCATCAACCCTTCGGCACGATGTTCCCGGCTTGACTCGCGGGTTTTGGCAAATTCGTCCCAACTCGTATTGTTGATCAACTCGGTCGCGCGGAGATTGGGGTGGTCGGCTTGTTGAACGATCTCTTCGAGTTGGGCACGGCGGTCGGCGAGTGGTTGGTCACGCAGATCGCGGCCCTCACACTCCAGCAAGTCAAACGCATGGAACACGACTGGGACTTCGGTTAACAATTTCTTGCCGACCTTCTTGCGACCGATCCTGCGTTGCAGTTGTGCGAAGGGTAAAACCTCTCCTTCGACCGTCGCCGCCAATATCTCGCCATCGAGGACGACGCCATTAGGTAATTGTGCTCCCGCTGATTCGATTTCGGGCCAGCGGTTTTCCATCAACTCTTCACCGCGGGACCAAATGTAGGTGCTGTCCTCACGACGGATCACCTGTCCGCGAATCCCATCCCATTTCCATTCCACTAGATACTGATCGACGTTGCCTAGCGGGGCGGGGCCTTCCTCCGGATCGAGAGGATGCGCGAGGCAGAACGGGTAAGGCTGGCTCGGCAACGTCGCGTCGACCGAATCGTCAATAACACGTTGATAGAATTCCGCTGTCGGTTCCCAATCTCCCATCAAGCGGTGAGCGACTGCTTCGGTTGGGATTCCCGAGTGAGACGCAATGGCCCGTGTGAGCAATCGCTTGCTGACCCCAATGCGAAATGCTCCAGTGATCAGTTTCATCGTGACCAGACGCATCGCGGGACTTGATTGCCGCCAAATCTCAATCACCGCTTGCCGCTGTTCTGGCTCTTCCATCTTGCCAAGCGGGTGCATTCGTTCAGCAACCCAACTGGATAGCGAGGCATCGTCGCGAATTTCCCCCGGTGGGACGACCAGCGAAATCGTTTCGGCAAGGTCACCGACCGATTGGTACGATTCGTCAAACAACCAATCGGGGATGCCTGCTTCTTCGGCTGCCCACTTTCGCAGCAGTTTGGTCGGAACGAGTCGTCGTAATTTGCTTCCGCACAGGAAGTAAGTCGCCCACGCAGCATCGGCCGGTTCCACGCTGGCAAAGTAGTTCGCCATCGCAGAAATTTTCTCGTTGGTCTTGGTCGTTGAGTCCAGCTCTCCGTAAAGATTGGCGAAGCGAATCATGATTCAGCCTCGCTCTTTGCCGATTCGTCCTCGTCACCCTCTCGCCGCAATTGGCCATCAAGTACTTTCGCATCCCGTCCCTGTTCGTTCAGGTACCTCGCCACGACTGCTGATGACCCGTGGGTGACCCAAACGGTTTCTGGGTCGCATAGCTCAACTGCCTTGAGCAGTGATTCCCAATCAACGTGGTCACTCAGCACAAAACCTCGATCGACGCTTCTCCGCCGCCGATTTCCGCGAATCGCCATCCATCCGCTTGCCATCGCAGTGCTGACGCGGCCGAATTTTCGCATCCATGGCGTACCGTGCGCGCTGGGGACAGCGACGACCATGGCGCCTTGCCAGTTGGGCTTGCCTTCCACGCTGCCGACATGGGTTGTTTCGGGCAGGTCTACGCCACTGCGTCGATAAGCGTCATTGGCCTTTTCGACGGCACCGTGGGTGAAAATGGGGCCAATCGAGGGGTCCAACCCTGCCAACAAGTGCTGGCTCTTCCCCACGGCGTACCCGTAAATGACGCAACACTTTTCTGCTGCCTGGCTCTCACGCCACCACTGATTGATTGAAGCGAATATCGTCGCACTCGGTTCCCACCGGTAAATCGGCAAGCCAAAAGTCGATTCTGTGATCAGCAGGTCGCAATCAACCGGTTCCCAGGTTTCACAAGTTGGATCGTCACCGAGTTTGTAATCTCCCGTCACCAGGGCGACGCGACCGCGGTGCTCGATGCGAATTTGAGACGAACCAAGGATGTGACCGGCCGGGTGGAAACTGATTTTTACTTCGCCGACCGTTTCCTTCTCGCCGTATGGCAGAAAATGGAAAGTTGCGTCCGCATTCATCCGTAAACGTAGCAATTGCTCACTTGGCTTGGCGGCCAGATAGCTGCGACAACCCCACCGTGCGTGATCGGCATGGGCGTGACTAACTACCGCCCGGTGCACCGGCCGCGAAGGATCAACAAAGAAATCACCCGCGGGGCAATACAATCCATGCTGGGTCGGTCGAAGTAGCTCATCCACTAGAAGCTCACACTCATCGAATTTGCGATACCAGGGGATTCTACCAGGTGTTCAACCGCGGTCCCTCCATAGCGATCGAGTCGACCCTCTAAAACAGGAGTGCGGCAGTCTCCGGAGCAAGCGGGTTACCGGCCGGACTCAATTATATTCGGCTGATTCGCTAGGCTGACAAACGAGGTTGGTCGAGCTGTATCGTTTCGTGTCGCCCGTCAACGAATGTCGCATCTTACGTGAGCGAGTCGCATCCTCTTCAAATCTAACAGGGAACGCTTTGCAAGTTTGATCGCGCAAATGAAGTTATGAGCTGCATCTGTGTGAAGGCGTTGCCAACAATCGGATTTTTCAACTCCGCTTCGCTGGCTCGGCTCTCCTACGATCGGACCCTGTTCGCTAGGCTGTAGGAGTGATGGAATTACGAGAAATATTGTCGGGGTCCTTCTTGTGGTGGTCGCTTTTGCTGTCCGCGATCATCTTCGTGGGCACGCTCTTGGCCGTTCCCTGGATCGTCACCCGGTTGCCGGCCGATTATTTCGACCATGAGCGTCGTGATTCCGCGAAGCCGGCGATCAATCATCCACTGCTGGTACACCTGTTTCTGGTGCTGAAAAATGTCGCCGGTTTGGTATTTGTCATCGCCGGTATCGCGATGCTGGTTCTGCCAGGTCAAGGATTGCTGACGATCCTAATTGGGATCTCGCTCGTCAATTTCCCTGGGAAATACCGACTCGAGCGGTATCTTGCCAGCAAGAGCTGGATTCTCCGCTCGCTCAACTGGTTACGTCATCGAGGCGGAAAGCCACCTTTCCACTTTCCCTCTTCGGCTGATCTTGACCCGGGGAGCAACGCCGACACTGACTCGCGATCTTAACGACGCGGTGAAGTGAGGCCATTCTGCCGAAGCAGGCGAAGATTCATTCTGCTTGCTTTGACAGGCAATACAATTTGGACGCAGTGCGGATCAACAGCTTGTCATCAACTGCTGCGGGCGTTGCGATACAAAGTTCCTCCAGCGAGTTAGTTGCGATGACTTCGAATTCTGGGCCTGCCTTGACCACATAGGTCAGTCCATCTTCGTTGATAAAAAATAGATGGCCGTTGTAGGCGATCGGTGAGGCGGTGAATGAACCAGCAGGTGAGAAGCGTTGCTTGCCGTAGATCTGTTCGCCGGTCAAGGCATTGTGGCAAGTCAAAAAGCCCTGGTCGTAAACGGTGTAAAGGTAATCGCCGTAAACAATTTGCGAGGGGTTATACGAGGACGATGTTCCTTGATACCACTCAATGTATGGGCTGTCCGCAAACTCGCCGGCTGGGGTGATGTCACCCTTGGCACCCGGCCGAATCGCGAAAGTGGGGCGATGCGCATCACCCACGTAACCCGAAGCGATGTAACACATTCCGTGTGCCGCAAACGGTGAGGGGATGACCAGGTTGGACATCCGTCCGTCGAATTCCCATAGCAATTCTCCCGTGAGTGAATAGCTGCGGTTTCTGCTCTTGCCAGGTACGACCACCTCGGTCCGCTGATCATTTTTCCAAACCAAGGGTGTGGCCCACGAATGAGTTTCGTCTCGTGCTTGCTCCCAGCGAATCTTGCCCGTCGCCGCGTCGTAGGAACGAATCCAGGATCGTTCCAGGTTGTCATACACCACAAACACTTGCCCATCGTGAACGACGGGACTCGATGCGGCACCGTAATCAAGGAACGTGCGCTTGGGATCGATCAGCTGTGACCACAGCAAGTCACCATCCAAGCTGTAGCAATACAGTCCTAAATCACCAAACAGCACGTACAGTCGCTCGCCGTCGGTTGCGGGAGTTTCAGCGGCGTAAGTGCTTTTGGGATGCCGGGGGACGGCCGGTCGCCCGGCATGCGCCTCGTGCTTCCAGAGTTCTTTCCCAGTGTCGAGATCAAAGCAATGGACCATCCAGTGGTGCATCCCCGCAGCCGGCTCGCGAACCCCCCTGCCCAAGTACAACCCCTTACTTGGCTTTGTGTTCTCTTCGTCACTGACCACGGTCGTTACAAAGACCTTGCCTTGGCATACCACAGGGGCGGCCCAGCCATAACCAGCCACGTCGGCAGCCCATGCGACGTTCTCTTCTTGTGACCAGCGGAGCGGCAAGCCAGGATTGTCCGCCACGACGCCGTCTCCCCCGGTTCCGCGAAATCGAGGTGAGTCATCGGCCTTGCTCAGCTGACAAACGAACAACAGTAATGGTACAAAAATCAAACGAGTCATCCGTCAATCCAATGCTGTGTGGCGAGGGGAATCTTGCACCGAGATTGTAGCCTTCGCGGGCTCAGCGATGAATCACTGACATTTCACTTCGAGGGTTGATCATCGTCGATGATGATTCAAATTCACCGACGCGGGCAATCCGACGCGGGCAATCATTGAGGCGATCTCCAGCACCGGAACCGACTGCTCCGAATCGGTACTGCTCGCCCCCACGATTGAGTACCCCGAATGGTTGACCGCCCACGCGGCTTTCGTCTCGCGGTTTTTGTGTGATGCCGTCTGATCCGATAAGATCAGCACAGCATATTTCTTGTTGCCCAGGATAGGTACTGCGATGCCATTGTTTGAAACCAACCAGGATGCGGCAGAATTTCTCGGCTGGTGCGTGATTCTCAATATCGGCCTGCTGACGTTTTCGACGGCCGCCGTGATCGCGATGCGGGATAAGATCGCAGACCTCCACGGACGCCTGTTCGGCCTCGAGCCCGCGGAATTAAAGCCGGCTTATTTCCGATACTTGGCTAACTACAAACTGCTAGCGATTGTATTCAACGTTGTGCCCTACGTTGCACTTAAGCTTTGCGGCTAAAACCGAGGCAGGTTGATGCCGCGATCCGCATGTCCCGCGAACTTTTCGCTCCGACATTCCGCAAGCGGTAGGGCGCGGCTTGCAGCAACGTTTGGGCCAACTCGCTCAGTCAGCCATTCACTTGAAGTGAACGGCTGACCGGCGTTTTGGACGCTGACCGGGCCTCTGTTAGCTGACTTCCACAGGAAGTTTGTACCAGGAGTTTTGCAGATAACCTTTGGCGTTCCAAGGAACACGATAAGGCATGAAGCCTCCGGAGGTATCGATTGCACGCACCATCAAGCGTTTTGTTTTGCTCGATACCTTTAGTTTGGCATTCCACAATCGCCAACAGAACTCACTTTCTTGTCCGACCATGCTAGCCTTGGACCAAGTTTTTCCCTGATCCGCAGAGACGAGCACTTTCTCGACAGTCGAACCGGCCCGTCCGGTTGGCAGGACATAGCCGGTCAGTTCAATCTCTCCCGTCGCGAGCTTGCTGTTGGCCTGGGGCGTACAAATTGCGGAGTTGATCGGGTACCGGTAGATCGGACCTGACTCTGCCCATTCGATCGGATCAGAATTCTTTACCAACTTGTAGGCCGTGGCGACGTAGTGGTTGGGCGACGGGCGGTCGCTGACCACAATTTTCCCGAGCCACTTAACACTTCGAGCACCGATGTAACCGGGGACCAAGGTACGCAACGGGAAGCCATGATCGGGTGTCAGCAATGCCTCGTTCATCGTATGTGCTAGCAGAGGCGCACCAGGACCTGAATCGATCATCGCTTTGGAGATCGGAATCGAGCCTCCGAACGGAATGATCCCGCCACCCTTTTCGATTTCGTCGAGACCCTCAAACCAAATATGCTTTGCTTCCGGCGTCACCTCTGCTTCCCTTAAAACATCAGCGATTGCGATCCCTTGCCAGGTCGCATTTCCAATTGCGCCTGATTGCCATTGAACCCCACTCACCTTGCCCTCCGCGTTGTACTCAGCACGGCGATTGCCGGCGCACGTCAGTGTTGCCGTTGTGGAACGTTGCTTAAAACGTGCAAGCTTCTTGAGCGACAAAGACGACGGTCGACGAACCATCCCCTCTATCTTGAGTTGATAATCGTCCGGATCGATCACTGGGTTCGGTGCATGACTGCGAACGTAAAAATGCTTGATCGGTGTAATCCATGACTGAACCAGATCGGCAAGTTCAGGCTCGGCGTTGTTAGGGCTAGTGGTGTGGAAAATCAGCTGCTTGTCATTTTCAGCAGCCGCCGATGTCCGAGGCGAAAACATACCGCCTGCGATAAAAACGCCACCACTGGCAATCAGCATCTCTCTTCGTGTGATCATTAATTTTGCGTCCTACTGGTCATGAGTGCCGGGGAGGGGAGCTACCGTTTGAGTGAATCGGGGGACGCGTTTTGCGGGAGAAATTCTGGCCGAATGGATCTTCATTTGGTGATCGTTGAGCTGGTTGTCATCAATCTGGCGAAACTCCGCCAAGTCTCGGTAGCCGAGAAAACAACCTTGCCTCTGCCTTTCGTCGCATCACGTCTGAACTATCAATCGGCGAAATTGTCAGGCTTCGTCAATTCCGAGCGTCAATTCGAACATTCTATTTTAAATTCCAGCCGCCATTGTGGTTTGATTCAACAAAGTCGCCACTCGATTTTTGTTCTGCCCCGTCCGCAGACGCCTCGATGGCCACGATATCGCATTGGGGATCGATTGAATCCATCATTTCCTGGCACCACTGCGATCCAACACTGAAATTCCTGCTGGGCGATTGCCCCAGTGTTTCAGCCCCGGTTTGCCTCCGATTGCATCTCCGGGCGTTCTATTGAGTACATTGTTTGCCAGTTGAAGGTGGGCGAGCAGTTGACCTTTGAGTTTCGTTGGTGACGAGCAGTGATTTGGAAGAGGAGTGAGTGCGATCATGTTTCAAACGCGAATGATTTTGGGTGCTGCGTTTTTGGCGATCAACTTGGCTGCGATGCCAGTGGTTGCAGCGGAACGCCCGAACATCGTTTTGGTGTTCATCGACGATATGGGGTGGGGAGATTTCTCCTGCTTTGGCAATGAGGCAGCGGAAACGCCGAATATCGATCGATTGGCTGCCGAGGGAATCCGCTTCGAACAGTTTTATGTGAACTCCCCAATCTGCTCTCCTTCGCGGACTGCAATCTCCACCGGGCAATACCCGCAACGTTGGCAGATCACTTCCTACCTGAGCAATCGAGATCACAATCAGCGCCGCGGAATGGCCCAATGGCTCGACCCCAAAGCGCCGATGTTGGCGCGGTCTTTGCACCGCGCTGGGTACGCAACAGGTCACTTTGGCAAGTGGCATATGGGTGGGCAACGTAACGTCGATGATGCCCCACCGATTACTGATTATGGGTTTGATCAATCCCTGACCAATTTTGAAGGGATGGGGCCCAAGCTGCTACCGTTGACCTTGAAGCCAGGGCAGCAAAAACCGGGCAAAATCTGGGCCGATGCGGAACGCTTGGGTGACGGCTATCGGTGGATGCTGAGGTCCGAAATCACCGGTGGGTTCATTGATGAAGCGATTCCGTTTGTTGCAGCGGCGAACGAGGCAGGCAAGCCTTTCTATATCAATCTTTGGCCCGATGATGTTCATGGCCCGTTTTGGCCGCCGGTCGACAAGTGGGCCGATGGAAAGCGAGGACTCTATCACGCGGTGCTGCAGGAAATGGATGCCCAATTCGCTAAGTTGTTCGACTTCATTCGTGCAGATCCGAAACTGCGGGACAACACATTGGTGCTGATCTGTGGCGACAATGGTCCTGAAAAAGGAGCCGGTTCGGCGGGACCGTTCCGAGGTTTCAAAACACACCTGTACGAAGGAGGTCTGCGGTCGTCACTGATTGCCTGGGGGCCAGGCGTGTTGAAGAAAACAAACCGAGTCGACACCGAGTCTGTCTTTTCTGCGATTGATCTTGTTCCCACCTTGCTCGACCTGACGTTGACTCCCCATCCTGAAGGCGCCGAATTCGATGGCGAGTCTTTAGTGCCAACGTTGCTCGGGGTGCCGCCGCTGAACGGTGTTGGCGGTTCACGGGCACAGCCGATTTTGTTCCGCCGCCCACCCGATCGTGATTCGTTTTACGGCGATCAAGATCTCCCCGATCTCGCGATTCGCGACGGAAATTGGAAATTGTTGTGCGAATACGATGGCACCGAACCAGAACTTTACGATCTATCCAAGGATCGTGGTGAAACGAACAATCTGGCAGGTGAATTTCCCGATCAAGTTGAGCGTTTGACCAAAGTCTTGTTGGCGTGGCACAACACGTTGCCACCCGATAACGGCGCTACTTACGTCGAACCGAAACGCCGCTGATCGGCAGCCGCAACTCGTTGCGGCATGCCGGCGTCTGATTCCCAATCTTCGTCCAAGCCGTTCGAACGGCCTTGCTGTTACCTCTGCTGCAGCGTGCGCTGTGCTGTTGCCTGCGTGCGCTGTGCTTTGGCGTGCTACTTCATGGTGTTGTTGGCGATCGCTTTTCCATTGGTCGTCAAGATTTGAAAGTGGTGAAAGCCAGCGTTCATGCCGTTGTAAGTCCAAACAACCTTTTTGTCTCGCGTGACTTCGAACAACTTCACGCTGTCACCCTTGGCGTGGTAACTGGATATCACGGTGTTCCCGTTCGGTAATCTTTGTGCTCCGCAAGCATCATCAAATAAATTTTGTCCGAGGTCTTCGTTGCTGACGCTCCAGACTGTTTTGCCATCGGCATCGACTTCGATGATCCGGTTTCCATTCGTGCACGCAATCAAGGTGTTGCCGTTGTCCAAGCGGATCGCGGTGAACGGCCAATCCTTTTTTTCGCGTCCGCGATCATCGGTTGGAAAGGCCTTCACCACTTCGCCGGTTTTGGGGACATATTCTTTGACTGAAAAATCTAACAAGTGGGGGGCGATGTAATTGCCACTGGGTAACAGGCGTAGCATCCGGGTTTGCATGTGGAAATTTTTGGTTTGGCATTGCAACGCAGTCGAACCAACAACTTTGCCGTTGCGATCAATCTCCACTGCTCGTGGTTGCGGTCCAAGTTCGGCTAACAGGTAGTTGCCGTTGGGTAGCACAATGACCGTGCTCGTTTCTTTCTGTTGGCCTTGGTACTCAAACACGAACTCTTTTGATTCACGATCGACTTCGACGATGCCCCCGTTGGGAAAACGCTCCGTTCCGTAAAGGGCTAACAGCACGTTGCCTGTTGGCAACACCCAGCCATCGCTGGCGGGCATATCAAGTTTCCAGGTTACTTCGTTTTGCTCGTTCACGATCACCACGCCGTTGGCTTTTCCAAACCCGATGAAGGAATGGCTGACCGGCGTCTGGGCGGAAACAAAGGAAGTGACCAGACCGGTCCAGAGCATCAGGCAAATCATCATTCGGTGCATCGGTAAGGACCTTCATCGATTGTTAGGCAAGAGTTGGTGGGCATGTTAGTCGCCGTCGAGACATCATAACGATGCCCAATCTGAAATGGGTCGCGTTACAGCGGTTTTCCTACCGATTCACTTCCGCGTTGCTTAATTTCTGGTTTGTTTTGGCAAACGTTTGGCCGGTTTTTCTGTCGAGCAAAATTGGGATCGATGAGCCGCTGGTATCCGTACTCCTGACCCTCTGTCAGGCATCCAAACATCTCGTTTGGCAAGGAAAACGGAGGTGCTGCTGGTTGGTTAAGGATTTGTTGGCCACGTTCAATCCCCTTTACTTAGGGGGATGACGATGCTTGCTGATGGTTCTTCGGATTCTGCCAACTAGATCACTGAATGAGGCGACTTGATTCGCTAGACCGCAGAGGCGGCGCTTCGATCCGTAGCGTAGGTTCCTATTGGGAGTTTCCGCGCCAATTCCAAATACACGCAGAGTTTCGAGCTTCACATGTCTAGCTCCATTCGCCGCCGCAAACAGCTGGTGGACCCCGATGTCCAGCTTGGCATCCTTCGCAAGGTTGCCGTCCATTGGTCCATCTTTTTCGTTTGCAATGCGGTTGCGTTGATGATTTGGATTCGATTGTTCGAGCAGCCGGATGCTGACTGGGGCCAGACATTTAGCGACACTGTCCGCCGCTTTATGCCCTTTTTTATCATCACGATGGCGTTGATTCCTGCATTCGTTTGGGACACGCTCAAGCTTACCAACCGATTTGCAGGTCCAATTTTGCGATTGCGGCACGCTTTGGCAGACGCGTCGGAAGGACGGGCGGTTAGTCCTCTTCGATTTCGCAGCAATGATTTTTGGAAAGAAATTGCTGACGACTTCAATCAGGCGCTCATTCGCAAAGGACAAATTGAGACGTCGTCAGATAACCCAGAAATGGATGACCGAGACGACACGTGAGCCAAGCAATGACCACACCAAGTACAGGCTTGACGCTTCGCCCGCTGGGCTCCCCGGAGTCACGGCGAGCACGCTCTGGAATCGCAGCGATTGAGATGGCAGTCTGTTTGCCAGTCATCATCCTGCTGGTATTCGGAACGATTGAAGCGTCTGGTTTGATCTTTCTGAAGCAAGCCCTTCATGTCGCGGCCTATGAAGGGGTTCGTGAAACCGTTCGTGTTGATTCAAACAATTCAGAGGGTGCCGCGATCGCCATGTCGATTCTGTCATCCCGAAAAATCAAGGATGTGCAGATCCGGTTTCCGAACGGCGAGGCGTCTCAAGCGAAGCGTGGTGACGAGGTTGTGATCGAAGTCAGCGTTAGCAAAGCCTCCAATAGCCCTCTTCTAGGGCATCTGGGTACCAAACAAACCCTGACCGCTCGCGTCGTGATGCTGAAAGAATGAATTACGAGATGAACCGTCGATCGACCTTGAAGACCCGCCGACGCTGCGGTGCGATGCTGGTCCAAATTGCGATCATGATGATCGGTTTCATGCTGGCGATTGCATTCTCAATTGACAGTGCACAAATGCAATTGACCCAAACGGAGATGCACACCGCGACGGAGGCTGCCGCTAAAGCGATCGCCGGAACGCTCGCCGACACGCAAGATTCCGAGCTCGCGATTGCCCGCGGACAACAGCTTGCTGCTGCCAATCGCGTGAATGGTATGCCGTTGGTGTTGAATCAAAGTGACATTCAATTTGGCCGCTCCTCCGAATTAAGCAGTGGCCGATTAGAGTTTGAGCCTGCGGAATTTCCTTACAACAGTGTTTCTGTTCGAGGGCATCATAACTTCGAGACTCCCGAAGCCCAGACTCCCCTGATTTTCAGCAGGATCTTTGGAGCCGCGGTTTTTGAACCAAGCTCAATCGCTACTGCGATCTTTGTGGAGCGTGACATCGTGTTGGTCGTCGATCGCAGTGATGCGATGTCCGACGAAGACTTCAAAGCACTCCACAACGCGATCGAAATATTTTCCTCCGCCCTCGCAGCTACGCCATCAGACGAGCGGGTCGGTTTGGCATCATACGGTCGGCAAGCAACCGCAGAGGTTGCTCTCACCGAGCAGTTGTCTGAAATCACCGCTGCCGTTGAGTGTCTCGACAACGGGGGACCCGCCAATGTTGCAGAGGGTCTGCTTGCTGGTGAGAAACTCCTGCGGCAAAGCCATCAACGTTCGTGGATTCAACGCACACTGATCGTGATGTCCAATGGCGTTTCCACGATCGGCACCGATCCTAAAGTGGTGGCAGCCGCTTTGGGGGCGGACGGTATTCAAGTGTTTACGGTAACGTTCGGCTCCGAAACCGATCAAGATGAAATGAAGCGAATGGCTGAGCTCGGCAATGGGCGTTACTTTCATGCCGAACATGAATCCGATCTGGAACAGGTTTACAGCGAAATCGCAAAGACACTGAGCACGATGATGTCTCAATCCATCGCAGACACGCCTGTGGGAAGGTAATGTTCCAGCCGATGACCCGCAGTCGTGTCCACGTTGGTTTTGAGACTCAACGTAATGGCACGCGACCTGCACCAACGATAACGAATCTCAGATAGGAAACTCGCTATGATCCGAAAGAAATATGCTGGCGAAATGCTGGTCGAGTTCGCGATCGTGGTTCCAGTCCTGATCCTGATCTTTTTTGCTGGCTTTGAATCTTGTCGTGTCGCTGTGGTGCGGCACACGGTGGACAATGCTGTTTATGCAGGCTGTCGCATCGGGGCAGTTCCCGGCGCGACTGCGCGCGAGGCTGAAGCAGAAGCCCGCAAAGTCCTCCGTTCGATTGGCGTCGATAAAGCACGTGTCGAGGTGCAGCCGGAATCGATTGGACTTACAACCGACAAAGTCTCGGTCTCGATCGAAGTGCCGCTTGATCAAAATAGTTTGATTCCCAATCAGTTCGTCAGTGGCAAAACTATCCGCCGCACGTTGACGTTGCAACGCGAAGGGGTTCGGTAGCAAAACGCCTGCGTTTCGGCGGTTCCAGGTCGGTGCGTCTACCAGCCTCTGCTTTCCCCCGCGATTTTTCCCCGCTTGTTTTCACCTCGGGACATTGATTAGGGGATTGCGATCAGAACCGCCGCATCCGTGGCGTATTTGCGTGGAGTGACAGCGGAATGGATGCCGCGATGCACGGGCTCCGCAACCCACAGTGGTGAATGCCTCCGCGCGATAAGGATTATTCGATTGCTTTTAGATCGAATAACTGCGACTGAGTTGACGGGTTGGATTTCCGGCTCTTTGCATGGGACTTCGCGCCAGTTCGGGCGGCCCATTCGTCGTATTGCGTTGCCAGTGTTTTGACCAAATCTGGTCGTTCCTCTGCTAGGTCATGCGTTTCGCTGCGGTCTTCGGCGATGTGATAGAGCTCCCAATTTTTGGCTCGCTCGGCAACCAGTTTCCATTCACCATCTCGGATCGCGTGATTGCCAGAAAACTCCCAGAACAGTGGATGCGAATCTCGCGTTTGCTTGCCATTTAGTGCAGGGACTAACGAAACACCTTCCATCGGTAAAACTTGTTCTCCCTTCCACTTCTTGGGGTATTCAGCACCCGACAGTTCGACTGCAGTCGGCATCAAATCGACTAGGTGTCCGGTGTAGGGACTGACTGCGCCGCGGGCTTGAATGCCGGCGGGCCAGTGAGCGATCATGGGAGTCAGTGTTCCGCCATGATGCGCATACTGTTTGTATAATCGCAGGGGTGTGTTGCACATATTCGCCCAGCGAGCGTCGTATGCGATGTCGCTGTTGGCCGGTCCCGGTTGAACTCCCGGACTGCGTAGCCGTTCATAGGGACACGCTCCGTTGTCGGAGAAGAAGATGATCAGAGTGTTGTCCAATTGTTTGGTGCGTTGCAGATGATTGATCAGCCGACCGATGTTTTGATCCAAGCGGTCGACCATGGCAGCATAGACTTCCATCATTGGGATCAAGAATTCCTGCTGTTTGGGATTCAACGAGTCCCACGATTCGACCTTCGGGTCGCGGTCGGATAGACGCCAAGTGGAATCGATCACCCCCAATGCTTTTAAGCGTTGTTGGCGGCGTTGACGAATGACGTCCCAGCCCTCTTGGTAACGGCCTCGATACTTGGTGATATCTGCGGGTTTGGCGTGTAGTGGAAAGTGAGGTGCGTTGTGCGCCAGGTACAGAAAGAAAGGCTGTTGCGGATTTTGTTTTCCTGATTCATCGATAAATTGGATGGCGTAATCGGTGAAAGCATCGGTCGAGTAAAAATCATCGGTTGGCTGAAACTCTTTTTCACCGAGTCGCATCAGATTCTCTCCCGTTTGCCAGTCAGCTCCTGTAAAGAAGTTGATTGCGCCACTTAGGAAGCCAAAGTAGCGATCAAAGCCTCGTTGAGGTGGCGTATCGGCGACGTGCCATTTGCCGCTCATCATGGTTCGATACCCGGCTCCACGAAGCACTTCCGCGAGCGTGACATGGCCGGGCTGTTTCAAGTTCTTGGACTGTTGGTGCCACAGCCCGGTCAAGATTGACGCTCTGGTCTCGCTGCATTTTGCGTTGTTGTGGAAATCGACGAACCGTAACCCGCCCGCAGCCAATCGATCTAAATTTGGGGTTTCGATCTCGCTGCCGTAACAACCAATGTCTGAAAATCCCATGTCATCACAGACAATTACGACAATATTTGGCCGGGCAGGATCGGCCGCAGTCGCCTGATGGACCGACAGCAGCGCGGCAATTAGGCACAGGATCCCGCAGAAACGGTGATTCATCAGTCTTTCTCTGTAGAGGGGGGCTGTTGGTGGCGGGTAATTTTGGAACCAGGCAGAGTTTCTGCTCGTCCAAAGTAGCGTTAGTGTTTTGCCGGTTTATTGGCCAGGCACAATACCGGGCGTGTATTTTAGTAAGATTGTTGCTGAAGCGATGCACGCTCGGAGGCGTCGCAACTCCTCTTCTGATGATCTTCTCATGCTCTCCAGCGTCCTAAAACCACTTGCGCGCCGATCACGCCAGCAGTCTCAAAAGCTTTCGCGTCAGCGACGGCGATTTCGCAGGCGTCGTTCGCTGTTTCAATCCCTAGAAGACCGCCGACTGTTGGCGAGTTTTTCGGTAGTCGATCTCACCGATTCAGGCGACGGTACGTGCGATGGAAATGGCTGTACGCTGCGCGATGCGGTGTTGGCTGCGAATGCCTCCTTTGGTGAGGACACCATTACATTCGCGCCGGGGCTGGCGGGAACCATCACACTCGATAGCGCGAAGGGCGCGTTGTTGATCACAGACGCGGTTACGATCATTGGTCCGGATGCTGATAAGCTGACCCTGCGCGCGGACACGAGTGCGGAGAACCAATTTCGTGTGATCGACATCGATTCGACGCTCAGTGATGTAACGCTCGAAGGCATGACGATCACGGGAGGGCGTTTGGATACCAACGCCGGGGCTGGCGTTCGGTTTCGAAGTTCCGGGACGCTAACGCTACGCGAAAGTGTCGTGACCGGGAACACTGCGAATAATGCTGCGGGTGTGTACAGCGAATTCGATGGTGATCTCGTTATCACTTCATCCACTATTTCTGGCAACACTGCTGCCTTTGGTGATGGTGGTGGGGTTCATAATGAAGATGGCGACACCACCATCTCCACCAGCAACATTGAGAACAATCAATCGTATGGTTCGGGAGCGGGGCTGTTTAGTCCAAACAGTGGTGTGGTGACGATCACCGACACGAACATTCGTGGCAACCGCGTCACACAAGATGGTTACTACGGTGGCGGTGTCTACAGCGGCGAAGGAGATGTCACGATCTCTGGGAGCACGCTCAGTGGCAACACGGCCGATAGTGGCGGTGGTTTGTACAATATCTCCGGCGCGGTTTCGATCACCGCAAGCAAGATTTCTGCTAACAATGTCGGTTACTCCGGGGGCGGCATTTTTAATGAGTCAGGCGACATCACCCTTCGTAACGTCACCATCGAGGATAACTTCGCCGAATATGGTGATGGTGGCGGCGTGTTCAATGACAGCGGTGCGGTGACGCTAAGTCGCAGTACGATCAGCGGGAACCGCGCCGTAACGGATGGGGGTGGGTTTGCGACAGGGGCTGGACGCGTTGACATCGTTGACAGTTTGCTTGTCGCGAATCAGGCCAACGGGGACGGTGGTGGTTTAGCCACCACGACTGGTCAAATCACACTGACCAACTCGACGTTGTCAGGTAACACAGCCGACGGTCGTGGCGGTGGCATCCAAGCCGACGCTGCCGCAGTGCGATTGGTGAACTCGACGGTGACCTCCAATACAGCGGGTAGCGAAGGTGGCGGTATCGGCGTGATTGCCGACAACGCCGGGGTTTCGCTGTTGCTGCACAACTCGATCGTCGCTCAAAACCAAGCGTCTTCCGCAGCAGACTTTTTGACGCCGAATGATGCCGCCAAGCGAGAAGTTGCCGCGAGCGTCATTGGAAACAACAGCGGGACCGGATTGACGTCTGATCGTCTGGGAGTGAGCGGCAGCTTCATCGGTACCTCCACCCAACCGGTCAACGCAGGATTATTGGCGTTGTCGGACAACGGAGGACCAACGCTTACGCATGCCCAAACTGCTGGTTCACCCGGACTCGACCATGGTGACAATGCCCTGGCAGTCAGCTTCGGCCCCGACGATGCGCCGGGCGGCGGTGACGACGTCCAACTGACTGGCGATCAACGTGGCGGTCTCTACCAGCGGATCGTGAATTTCGGGATTGCTGCAACCGTTGATATCGGGGCCTTCGAAACCCAATCAACCCCACAACTCGTCGTCGATACGAATGAGGATTCGATCGATGGTGATCTTTCACTCGGTGATCGCAGCCTCCGCGAACTCGTCGCAATCGCGAACGAAACCGAGAGGGCCGATGTGATCGGTTTTCGCTTCGGGCTCGATCCAATCGAATTAGATCCTGCGCTAGGCGAAATTGTCATCACGAAGTCACTCACCATCGAACCGAGCGTTGGCGCCAAAAGCTTGACCATTTCGAGGTTGGGGCCCGATCCCTTTCGATTGATACGGATCACGCAGGCAAGCGATGTGCAACTACGAGGCTTGACGCTGACCGGTGGTGACGCAGGTGAGCGTGATGGCGGCGCGATTCTGATGAATTCGACCGGTCATCTTCAACTTGTGCAAAGTCAAGTCGCAAATAATTCGGCCAAACGGGGTGGAGCGATCGCTGCGTCCTCAGGCTCGGTCTCCGTGATCAGTAGCGTCATCAACGATAACGGTGCAAGGAGCGACGGTGGTGGGATCAGCCTGGTCAGCCATGCAACGGCTTTGAATCTTGTCGACTCAACGGTCAGCGGCAACATTGCAATCGCGACAGGTGGCGGTATCTACAGTGAAGATGCTGCTGTTCTTGTTTCCAGCAGCACCGTAACCGCCAACGAAGCGATCGGAGCAGGAGGCGGGATTGGATTCGAGGCGGATGGGGATGGTGAATCGCTGGGTCTCGTTAACTCGATTATCGCTGCGAATGTTGCTCCAGTGGGAGTCGACTTTGTGGCGCCTGGGTCAGCAGCCAGCACGCTCACGGCGCAGAGCTCACTGATTGGCAATAACGTCGATTCCACGTTGATCGAAAGCGGGCAAAGCCCAGACGCCCGAGGAAACCTGATCGGCAGTGCCGGCAATCCATTGGATGCCCAACTGGGGCCGCTGGCGGATAACGGCGGCCGCCTTGTAAGCCATCTGCTGCTGGAAGGCAGCTTGGCCATTGATGCTGCGAATGCTGCCCTCCTGCCGACGGACGACTTCGATTTAGATGCCGATGGAAATACGTTGGAAACGCTTCCTCTGGATCAGCGTGGCGCTGCACGGGTCGTTGACGCCCCAGACATGGGAGCCGTTGAACTTGGTGCGTTGCCCCCGATTACGTGGGACAATCCTGCTGACATCGTTTACGAAACATTGCTCAGCCCGCTGCAATTGAATGCCAGTTCACCCGTCAGTGGAGCGTACGTCTATACACCTTCGGCTGGAACTCTGTTGGCCGCGGGGGATGCGCAAACATTGAGTGTTGTTTTCACCCCGAGTGATCCGCTCGCGTTCCGCAGTCGAAGCATTGATGTTTCGGTGAATGTGCTCAAGGCGACACCGGCGGTGACGTGGAACGAACCGGCTGGAATTACTTTCGGCACAGCACTGACCGCAACTCAATTGAACGCGACCACGTTCGTGGCAGGTTCGTTTGTTTACGACCCACCAGCGGGAACGATTCTTGGTGCCGGGCAAGATCAAGTTCTAAGCGTATTGTTTACTCCCAACGATACAGCGAATTACGAAACTGTCAGGCAAACGGTCGAGATTGACGTTGCAAAGGCGGTCCCTACGATCAACTGGAGCGATCCAGCGACGATTGTTTTCGGTACCGCACTCGATGGAATCCAGCTCAACGCGACGTCTGGGATCGCAGGGGCATTTGTTTACGACCCAATCGCAGGGACCGTGTTGAATGCTGGAGCGGACCAACCGCTGAATGTCGAATTCACGCCGGCCGACACCGCCAACTATGAAGTCGTGAATAAGACTGTTGAGATCGATGTCGTCAAAGCGGTTCCCGTGATCACTTGGGAAGATCCAGCGACGATCACCTTTGGCACTGCACTTGATGGGGCTCAATTGAATGCCTCATCGGTCGTGGCGGGGTCGTTTGATTACGACCCAGTCGCAGGGACCGTGTTGAATGCTGGTGCCGACCAACCGCTGAGCGTCGAATTTATCCCTGCTGATACCACCAACTATACGATTGCCAACAAGACCGTCGAGATCGATGTCGTCAAAGCAGTTCCTGTGATCACCTGGGGTGATCCAGCGACGATCACCTTTGGCACCGCACTCGATGGGACTCAGTTAAATGCCTCGTCGGTCGTGGCTGGATCGTTTGATTACGACCCAGTTGCAGGGACCGTGTTGAATGCCGGTGCAGACCAACCGCTGAGTGTCGAATTTACCCCTGCCGACACCACCAACTATACGATTGCCAACAAGACCGTCGAGATCGATGTCGTTAAAGCGGTTCCCGTGATCACCTGGGACGATCCAGCGACGATCACCTTTGGCACTGCACTCGATGGGACTCAGCTGAATGCAACGACCAGTGTGCTGGGAACGTTCGAGTACACGCCCGTGGCAGGGACAGTGTTGAATGCAGGTTTGGATCAGCCATTAAACGTCGAATTCACACCGTCGAATACAGCGAACTATGAAGTCGCGAACAAGACCGTGCAGATCGATGTGAGTAAAGCGGTTCCCGTGATCACTTGGGATGATCCAGCGACAGTAACTTACGGCACGCCATTGGGCAGTGAACAGTTGAACGCAAGCGTGGTCGTCGCTGGGACGCTGGAGTATACCCCGACAACGGGAACCGTCCTGGATGCAGGACAGGACCAACCTTTAAGCGTTGAGTTCACGCCGACCGATAAAGAGAATTACGAGCTTGCGTTCAAGACGGTTGTGATTGATGTGGACAAAGCGAATCCCGTGATTAGCTGGGACAATCCGGCTGATATTTTGTCCGGCACCCCTTTGGGGCCAGATCAGCTCAATGCGACGGCGGACATTGATGGCACCTACGTTTACGATCCCGAGGCTGGCACTCGTTTACCGGTCGGAGCGGATCAAACGCTACTGGTGACATTTACTCCCACTGAAAACACAAACTACAACGTTGCAACGGCGAACGCGTTGATCACTGTCGTCGCCTCATTTGACTACGGTGACGCGCCGCTGGGGTATCCGGTGCTAGGTGCGGATGATGGAGCACGGCATGTGGTTGGCAACCTGACACTCGGTGCGACAGTCGACTTGGATGCGGATGGCCAACCTTCAGCCAACGCGGATGCAGATAACGATGACGGCGTTGCCTTGTTGGCCGATGCGGTGGTCGATGGTTCCAGCAGCACGACTTCAAGTTTCTTGGTAACGGCGTCGGACGCTTCCAAACTCGATGCCTGGATCGATTTCAATGCCGATGGTGTTTGGGATGACGTAGACGAAAAAATCTATGATGCGGTTTCTCTGAGCGCTGGTGCGAACACCCTCAGCTACACCGTTCCAGCTGGGGCGTCGGCCACGGGGGCCGTTGCCCGATTCCGGCTCAGCAGCGCGGGCGGTTTGTCGCCCACCGGCGAGGCGTCAGACGGCGAAGTCGAAGATTACATCGTGACACTGTTGGACGGATCAATTTCGCCCAATCCGATCGTCCGCTTGGCAGGCACTGCAACGGATATTTCTGGACAGGCAGGGCAGTGGCAGGTTAGTGATGGATCGAATGTCTTGTTCGCCGCACCACGTGCGTCAGTCGGTTCGTTGCAGGTCCGCGGAGGCCTCCAAGATGACGAGTTTAGGCTCGACCTGGGTTCTGCCACAGGACTGAACCTAGATGGAGGTGGCGGTTTTAACTCGGTGATCGTCGGTGGGGCGAATCTTGATGCGACTTCCGTTGGGACTTTCTCGGGCGTGAATCTGCACGAGTTCGATCTGACCGGTGTCGGCGAGAATACGATCATCCTGGATGCAGATGGGGTCGTGGCGATGTCACCAGGAGACTCGACCGTCACGGTCCGATTGGCAGCCAGTGACTCGATCCAGTTCGCGGACAATGCCGATTGGCGAATGGCATCGCCGCGAGTCAAAGACGGTGAGTTTTTGCTGGTGATCGACAATGAAACGAGTAACGCGTTCGTCGAATTGGTGACGCCAAACCCGTGGCAAAATCCGCTCGATCCTTCGGACATTGATAATGGAGGTTCCGTGACTGCGGGTGATGCCCTGTTGATCATTAACGAATTGGGACGCCGAGGATTTTCAGACCGCGTTTCGCAGCAATTGGTCGATCCATTGGACGTTGTTTCCTGGCCAGGATTTTACTACGACCAAAACGGCAGCAACTCGGTGACGTCGCTCGACGCGCTCCGCGTCATCAATCGGTTAGCAAGAATCGCCGCCGAGGGAGAAGGTGAAGCGATTGTATTCGTTGGTCACAACGAGGATTCGACTCGCACCGATTGGGCTCGTCTGCTCGAGGATCAGCAGCAACCAGCCGTCCTGGTGACGTCAAAATCGACTAGCCTTCGATCCGAACAGGATTCCAACGGTTTAGTCGCCGAAGCGGTAACGCCTCAATCCTCACCAGAAGATTCAGCCGAGACAGGCGATTCCTGGGCAAGCCAAGTCGACGATTTGTTCTCGCGGGACGCCTCGCTGTAAACGCTGCGAAACCAAATCTGTTCATCACAGCATCGGTCTGCGAACGTTGCTGAAACGGCGAGCCTAAATTCTGGTTCCCTGCTTCACACCCCAGCGGCTTCACACCCCAGCGGCCTCATACCCCAGCGGCCTCATACCCCAGCGGCTCGGGCAGGAACCGCACGACGTGGGTGCTTTTGGCCGGATGCTTCGGAAGAATCGTGGCAGGGTGAGTGCTGCTTCTACCAGTGATTGCTCAACGCGGCGTTTGCTGCGTTTACTGTGCGATCACAATGCTTTGGGTGGCACTTGCTAGAAACGTGACCGGACTGCGTTTGATTTCAGAAGCGTTTGCATCGAACAAGGCTTGCAAATCTTCCGGTGAGATATAGCCAAGTTCCAACAGGATGCTGGATAGCGATGGTGCATCTTGGGTTTGATGTCCAAGCAATTCAGCTACGTCATTGTCATTCAGGAGGCCGAGTGAGATCGCCAGTTCCCCGAACTTCGCGCTCGGATTTCTCGCTTGTTCCGCCAAGATATCCATGACTTGCTTGACTGATAAAAAGCGTTTTTCCATGGCGATCTGGCCAAGTTTTTTTCGCTTGCTTGTCAATTGACAGATGGCATCGGCAAATTGTTCCGCCGAAATTCGTCCGTCTTGGTAGAGGCGTGATCCAATCCACATGATAGCGTTTTCAGGTTTCGGGGTAATTGATGGCCCACCTTGCAGAGGTCTATTTGGAACATACGCTTCAATAATTGTGTTGCATTCAGATCTTTGGAAATCGACTCGATGATGTATGGACAGCAATCAATTGTCCGGACGATGCGGTATCAGATTACCGATCGAATCGATCATATTGCCCATGCAGGTAGTGCCAGGAACCGCCAACCCACCCGTAGCCGCTTTCGCGAGAACGCGGGCCCACCCCGCCACTTCTCTCCCCGCCCGCATTCTGACGAAAGCGGCTACGCCAGGAATCGCCAACGCGCCCGGCCCGCCACTTTCTCCCCAGCCCGCATTCTGACCGGGTTGCGCGGCATTCGCCTGGACCCACGATCAAGCGACGCCCAAAATCGCTTTCAGGAAGACGATGGTCGCCAAACCGCCGGCGAGCATCATCCATGGAAGCACCAACTCTTGAAATCGGTCAGCCAGGATCGCGTGGGGTCAAAAAAATCGAACGAACACTTTGGCCGATGAATTCCAAGGTAGCGTCGTCAGCTCAGGCCCAATTTTGGGCCGAGATCGAGTCCCGTTTGGACGGTGCCGAGGGAAAACTGAGCCAAAATGACCACACCGCGCAGCAGCGAACGCACCGGTTGAATCACAAATTGTGTCGGGAACGCGGTAGAAGGCTGAGCTACGCAGCGCGTCGATACGACCGAAGCAAGCCGCCGAGGTGCTCAGTTGTTTTGATCTCAGCATCTATGTCAGGCGGTCTCACCATTGGCACGATGAGCTCATTGCCTAAACCCTGATGGTTTCGTTCTGTGTGATAATGCGTGAGGAATGCACGAACAGCTCTGCGCGTCGCGGTCTCGCCAAAGAGAATCAATCTATTCAGGCACTCGGATTTCAGAGATCCGAAGAATCTTTCCAAGTGCGCATTGAAGTTCGGGCTTCGCGGTGGCAAACGAACTGGTTTCACGCCTTCGCGTCGCAGGCAAGCACGGAACGACCTACTGAACGTCGCATCGCGGTCCATGATCAAGTAACTCTTATCCTTGAGAAAGCCGTCCTCGCAGTTGGTCAGTTCGAGGGCGATCGTTTTCATCCACGCTTCGTTCGGATGGGTGGTGCAGCCCGCGAAGTGGACGCGGCGTGTTTTCAACTCCATGACAAAGAGCTGGTAGAACGTTGTCAGTCCACTCTTTGTCCAAACTTCCACGGTCGTGAAGTCGATCGACGCCATCACATCCCAGTGCGACGTCATGAACGTCGCCCAGGAACCTGTGCGTTTGCGATCAGGTGTTGGTTCAATGCCGTGGGCTTTGAGGATGTTGCCAATGGTGGAGTCGCAGATGTGGTAGCCGACGTTCAATAACGCACCGCTGATCCGATCGTAGCCCCAGGTCGGATTCTCTTTGGCGAACTTCACGGTCAAATCAACGATCACTTGTCGCGTCCTTGGCCGACCTATT
>JAQWPZ010000113.1 GCA_029245125.1 Rubripirellula sp. | reverse complement strand
CGGGCTGGTGAAGTCATCACTAGTGAACCCTTTTTCGAGGCCAACAGGCTGGAACTCGGCGATCGAATCGAGGCGGTACTGAATGGGCGGTTGCAACCTCTCGTGATTGTCGGTGTCGCGTTGAGCCCTGAATACGTGATTCAAGTGCGAGCCGGTGAACTACTTCCGAATGATCCACGGTTTGGCATTTTCTGGATGCCACGGCGGCAACTCGAAGCAGCGTTCGACATGGAAGGTGCATTCAACGACGTCTCGATCCGGCTATTACGCGGCGCCAACGAACACGAAGTCATCGATCGACTCGACGAAACCCTTTCACGCTATGGGGCTGTCGGTGCGCATGGCCGAGACCAACATGTCTCGGCACGGTTTCTCGATGATGAGCTGAAACAATTGCGCGCGACCGGAATGGTTGCCCCTTCAATTTTCATGGCGGTGGCGGCATTCCTGTTAAATGTCGTTTTGGCACGGCGAATCAGCACGCACCGAACGACCATCGCGGCGCTCAAAGCATTTGGCTATACAAATTCCGAAATCTCTTGGCACTACATGCAATCATCGCTACTAGTCGCGGGAATCGGCGCGGCAGGTGGCATTGTAACCGGGCAATGGATGGCAAGTGGTTTGTCAGAGGTGTATTCCGAATTCTATCGCTTTCCAACCTTCGTCTATCGACCCGATTGGCGAGTGAACTTGATCGCTCTGAGCTTGAGCCTGTTGGCTGCTGTTGTCGGTTCGTGGAGAGCGGTTCGGGCAGCAGCTCGGCTGCCGCCGGCGGAGGCGATGCAACCGGCTGCACCGGCTGCCTATCGACGCACACTGCTGGAATCACTTGGGCTTTCCCGATGGATCCCCGTCACCACGAGGATGATCCTACGTGGATTAAGGCGTCGTCCGATCAGCGCTGCCTTCTCATCGCTGGGAATCGCGTTTTCGGTGTCAGTCATGGTCCTCAGCGGGTTCGGTGGCGATGCTATCGAGCACTTGATTCAATTTCAATTTGCCACCGCCCAGCGGCAAGATATTCAGGTCACATTCAATGAAGTGACCAGCCCGGTCGCCCGGCACGACCTGCGACACCTGCCCGGCGTTCAACGGGTTGAACCCTTCCGCGCAGTCGCTGTCAAACTGACATCTAGACATCGCGAACACCACACCAACATCTTGGGGCTGGAACCGGAACGTGATCTATTTCGATTACTCAATACAGACTCCAAACCGATTCGCCTGCCACCTTCAGGAATCGTCCTGAACGACAAACTCGCCAGCATTCTCAAGGTCCAGCCGGGTGACGAACTGCAGTTTGAAGTCCTGGAAGGCGAACGCCCATCCGGTACACAACTCGTTTCCAACGTGAGCACAGAATACGCCGGCACCAGTGCCTACATGAATCGATCAGCACTCAACCAACTAATGCGTGAAAGTGACTGCATCAGCGGAGCATTCTTGGCTGTCGATTCGAAATACGAGCGAGCGTTGTACCACCAACTTAAACAAACACCACGAGTAGCTTCCGTTCTGATCCAATCATCCGCCATCAAGCAATTTCGTGAAACGATCGCCGCGAATCAGCTCACGATGCAATCGTTCACACTACTGTTCGCCTGTGTGATCGCGTTTGGGGTGGTCTACAATACTGCCAGAATCGCTCTGGATGAGCGAAGTCGAGAATTAGCAACGCTGCGTGTCATCGGCTTCACGCGATTGGAAGTCTCCACCATCCTGCTGGGGGAGCTCGCGATCTTGACGTTAGTCGCAATTCCAATCGGCTGGAGCATTGGCTATGGATTTTGTGCCGCGATGGTTGTCGGATTTGAATCGGAACTCTACCGGATCCCTTTAGTGATCCGCCCACAAAGCTACGCTCGTGCCGCATTGGTCACCTCAGTCGCCGCCGCCATCAGCGGCATTCTCGTAAGACGTCGACTCGATCACCTCGACTTGGTCGAGGTCTTAAAGAATCGCGATTGATAGGAGATTGGAACGCTACAGCATGAACAAAACGCAACCCACAGCCAGACAGTCTCAGACACGTTTGCTGGGATATGCCCGCCGAGCAGTGAGTTGGCTGCTGATCCTGGCGACCGTTACCACCGTGGTTGCCTTGAGCTTCCGAGAGAGACGATTGTTGGTGGACATCGCCACGGTGACTCGGGCCACGATGGATGTCCGCGTTGAAGAAGATGGGCAAACGCGGATTCGGGAAAAATATGTCGTCTCGACACCACTGGCCGCTCGGCTGTCGCGGATCACGCTGAAAGTCGGCGACGTTGTTAACAAAGATGTCACCGTGCTCTCACGACTCGAGGCGACCGATCCGTCCCTGCTTGACCCTAGAGCAGTCGCCCAAGCCACAGCACGAGTCCGCGGCGCAGAACGAAAACTTGATCTAGCACGCTCTTCGTTGGCGAAGGCCGAAGCAAAATTACAATTCGCCGAATCCGAGACAGGCCGCGTCCGGAAAATGGTCGTTGGAAATGCCGCCTCGCAATCTCAGCTAGAATCGCAAGAGTCACTGTTTCGCATGCTTGGCGAGGAAGTCCGAGGACTGGGCTTTGCAGTCGACATCGCCCAATACGAACTAGAACTTGAGAAGGCTGCGCTGCTGCTGACAAGGTCCGACCCTGACGACCAAGTGGAAATGACGCTCGCTATCCAGGCGCCAATCGATGGTCGCATCTTACGCATCTATCAAGAGAGCACTGCCGTCGTTCGCGCCGGCGAACCACTGCTGGAAATTGGGGACCCGAAAGACCTCGAAATCATCGCAGACGTGTTGTCACGTGATGCCGTTCGGATCTCACCCGGCGATGCTGTGGAACTCAAACATTGGGGAGGCGACTACACGCTCACGGGGCGGGTCCGCTTGGTGGAACCATCCGGTTTTACTAAAACCTCCGCGCTCGGTGTCGAAGAACAACGCGTCAACGTGATCATCGATCTCGAAAATCCTCCGGAAGAACGCCTGCAACTTGGCGATGGGTTCCGTGTCGATTGCGAAGTCGTTGTATGGCGACAAGCAGATGTCCTGCAAATTCCTACCAGCGCCATGTTCCGTGTCGAAGGCGCCTGGCATGTTTTCGCAATCACCGATGGGATCGCGAAACGAACACCGATCGTTGTTGGGCAAAACAACGGTCGAATGGCACAAATCATCGAAGGCCTCGAAGAAGGAATGCCAGTCATTGTCCACCCGAGTGATAAGCTGGACGATGGATCCCCCATCGAAAAACGATGAGCTCAGCAACATCGCTGACCGCCCGACGAGGCAAGACTTTACCGGGACAATGGGTGCAACGCCTTCAAAGCAGGCAACAGGAATCAATCTCCCAACACGATCTCGCCGAATGAATGTGACTTGCGTTTCCGAAGCCTAAAAACGGTCCTGGCCTTGATGTGCAGTATCCCTTACCCTGAGAGGAAGTAACCAAACACTCTGCACGACACATCGAGACTAAAAAAGTGAAACAAGTTCGGATTGCGTTGGGCGTCACGATCGCCCTTGGCTGCACGACTTCCGTGCAAGCTCATCCCGGTCATGGAAACCCTGGATCATCACACTACTGGACAGAACCCGAACACCTCGTTGTGTTAGGCATCGTCGCAGCATTGGTCACGATGCTAGGCATCGGGAAATTTTTCTTTCGTCCCAGCGGACGCAAGTCATCGGTGTGATCGGCACGCGTGAATCCTAACGCGGCTTGTCGATTTCAACCGTTTGGCGATTTCAACCGTTTGGCGGCGGAATGACCGTCTGGGCACTGCTTTCGCAACGGGCCCTTACTTTGCTGACCGGCATCGAACGACACCACAGTCGCTCCAGCAATGGGCGACTGATCGGCCATGACGCTCACGCCAGCTGACTGGCCATGCTGATGACGACTGTTTCGATGCCATGCTGGATGCACAACACACGACACCGCTGGATGCGTTCAAGCGGGGTCAATCAGCCAGAGACCGTTAGCAGCTCTTGAAACTGCTCCCATGGCAGCGTGTTGGCAACATCTTGCTTCGCCAGCCCCCCTCGACGCGCTTGCTTGATTCCAAATCGCATCACATCAAGCCCTTCCGTCGCGTGGGCATCGGTGTTGATGACAATCGGGATCCCGAGTCGCTTTGCGGCCGCCAAGTGAACGTCATTCAGATCGAGCCGAGCGGGATTGGCGTTGAGTTCCATCAAGGTGCGATGCTCGGCTGCAGCCTTCAGAACCGCATCGATATCGACCTCGTAAGCGGGGCGACGGTTAATCAGACGGCCCGTCGGATGGGCGATGCAAGTCACATAGCGATTTTCAATGGCCCCTAAGATTCGCTCAGTGATTTGGTCGCGTGGTTGCCGCTGTCCGTAGTGCACGCTGGCTAGCACCCAATCTGCTTCGGCCAGACAGTCATCAGGCAAATCCATCCCGCCCGGCTCCAGGATGTCGCATTCAATGCCCTTCAAAATTTGCAAGCGACCTTGATACTCTGGGCGAATTTCGTCGATCACTTTCCACTGTTCACGCAATCGATCGGCGTCCAACCCCATCGCCATGGAAACGCGTTTACTGTGATCAGTGATCGCGATGTAGGACAGACCTCGCTGAATAGCAGCATCCGCCATTTCGCGAATCGTCCCCGTTCCGTCGGTGGCATTGGTGTGCATGTGCAAATCACCCTGAATGTCCTGCTCGGAAATCAACTCTGGCAGAGCGTCTTGCTCGGCCCATTGAAATTCGTTGCGATCTTCGCGCAGCTCAGGATTGAACCATGGCAATTTGATCGCCTCGTACACGCCTGATTCAGTCGCGCCGGCAACACGAGAATCATCATCCGTTCGAAACACACCATACTCGTTAATTTTTAAGCCTTGCTCCTTGGCAATTTTTCGAACGTGAACATTGTGTGCTTGCGACCCCGTGAAATACTGCAGTGCCGCACCGAATTGTTCTGCGTCCACCACTCGCATATCCACTTGGAACGCTTTACCGACTCGAATCGAAATCTTCGTATCCCCGCGAACAATGGTCTGAGTCCGACCAGCATACGACTCGAGATGATCCATCACTGAACTGCGGTCAGATGCAACGACCAGCAAATCCAAGTCACCAACCGTTTCACGTCCTCGGCGATAAGAGCCAGCCCACTCCTTCTGCTCGATCGCTTCACAAGTCTGCATGTGCTGGTCAATCAACTGAACCAACCCATCCGCCTCAGACCAACGCATCCGCTTGGCAGCTTCCTCGGCAATTTCCAATCCATCCAAGATCGCCTGCTGCGTCTTCATGCCAAACCCCTTGAGCTTGCCGACACGATCTTCATGACAGGCCTTGCGCAAGTCGGCCAGCGATTCTAATTCTAATTCCTGCTGCAAGCGGGCCGCCTTCTTCGCCCCGAGCCCTGGAATCCTCGACATCTCAATCACGACATCAGGAACTTCCTGCCGCAGTTTTTCTAGTTGTGGAAGCCTGCCCTGCGTCAGCAACGTTTGCGTTTTCTCGACCAGCGTTTTGCCAATCCCAGGTATCTTTGCAAGATCACGCGATTCATCCTCCAGAATCGAAGCTACCGATTCGTCTAAATCACGGATCGCTTTGGCACCATTGCGGTAAGCGCGAATCCGAAATGGGTTCTCGCCGCGAAACTCAAGCAGTTGAGCCATTTCATCAAAAACATCAGCGATCGTTGCGTTATCCACCAGACAGGGTTCCTTGACTCACGAAACGAGATACCACGAGATCCAGATCACAGAGTTCAGATCACAGAATTCAGGTCACCGAGATAGACCGCGAACAAAAGAGATCATTTCACACGGCCAAAAGCGAGATGGCCACCGTGTCATTTGTGCAGCGTATTTGTTTTTGCAACGGATTTCCAGCCGCTTCAATCAGCTCGACTTGACTCGCCGGCAAAGAACGCGGGCCATCGATCCAAACTGCCCTCAAACAGATTGACCGCTGCAAAGACTTACGGACGTTTTTTTCCCGAGCGTTCCCGAGGGAGCGATCGCGGATAGCGAGGAAGCATTCGCTGCAATCAAAACTCGGCTGAGACGGAATCACCGATTCAAGTGAACACTTGCAAGCAAGCAATTCCACGCTCAATCGAACTCGATTGTGGTACTGCACCACCGAGGCTCACCGAGCATCAGATTCCCGTCGTCATGATTGACGGTTGAAGACAACCCCGACTAAGGCTCGACCGAGTACCAAGTCGAATCGCGTGGCTTGGTTCGGCGAGGGGCCGCTGGCTGCCGAACGCTGACTGCGACAGGAACACGCGTGGAAACGGAGGTCAACTCAGTTGGGCCAAGCGGTGAACGAGCTGGCAGCGGAGGTGCTTCGAACGTCTTCGATTCAACTGGCGGTGGTGGAATGGAAGGAATCGAAGTTGCCGGGCTACTACGCCCCCGAAACGGCGACGAATAATCCTCGGGCGCCGCAATCGGCTCGACCCTGCCTCCCAAACTCTGCGGATCAGAGGTCATGCTGTAACTCGACCGAGGCCGAATCATCGCCGTGGAATCATCGGCGTTCTGAAGCTCCCAATAATTTGAAGGGGCGGCACCTGACGCACCTCCGGAACTCGGATCAGTGCCGTTGGTGTTCCCATTCACGCCGCCACCAGTCCCCCCCGCGCCGTTGACACTGGGAGACGCTCCGGTTGAACCGGGAGACGCTCCAGTAGAACCGGGAGACGCTCCAGTTGAACTGGGAGGCGGGGGAATCGCTAAGCCACTCGATTGCCCGCTGTTCAATTGCGGCCGCTCGATTGGCGCAAAGTCGCCGGCTGGACTGCTAGCCGAACCCGCAGACGGGCCAGTCGATTGGACGGTAGGTGGCAAAGCAGGTGGGGCACCCTGCAACGGCGTTGTGTTGTAACCGCCACTGGTTCCGTAACCGCCAGCCTGACCATAGGTACCATTGGGAACTGTTGAAGGAATCGACATCGCTCCCTGTCCCATCGCTCCAACGGCACCCACTTGCCCAATCCCAGAATAGGGCAAAGGCTGGGAATAAACCGGCGATGGACAAGCCGATGGCGGAGTCGGGCAGGGTGCGGCGCTGTAAGCGGGCGGTGGTGACTGGAATGTTGTGTAAGGAGTCCGCTGCACCTGCTGCTCGCTCGAGGTGCAAGGCTGCTGGACGATCACTGCACCGCCGGTGACAGGATCGATCGCGGTTACAGGTCGGTAGTAGGTAACCGGAGCGCTGTAGTAACTCGTCTGGTAACCAGTGCCAAACCAACGACTAAACAGACCTCGCAGGCCGCGGGGCGGTTGCGGAGGCGTGGGGGGAAATAGCGGTGTAACCAGAGTTTGAGTTGGCGGCAGGGCTGTCGCCGGCAAACCGGTCGGCGCCGTGACTGTCAAAGGAGCACCAGGAAGCGACGTTCCGACCTGAGGCCGATACGAAGTAACAGGAACCTGCCCACGGTAGGGCAGCGGATTGACCGTCGCTTGGGTAGTAGGCGGGAGGTAAGGATTAGCCGGTGCAACCCGGTAGGTGGCCTGGACGTTTCCGGTCGCCGGGCCCGCACCGTAAATTGTCTGGCCACCGACATAGGAGGATGCTCCGCCAGCGTAAACAGGCTGGCCAGCGTAAACTTGCTGGCCGGCATAAACTTGCTGGCCGGTGTAAACAGGCTGGCCGGTGTAGACCGATGGATTGTCGACGTAGGCAGGCCGTTGGGCTTGGTACACGCCGTTCTGCCCGACTGGCGTGGGCGCTGGCATTAAAACCGGTTGCCTGGCAACCGTGACCGGTGGAATCCCGACGATTTGCGGCCCGGTTGCAACTGGTGCTGCTGCAGCGATGACCGGGGGCGATGCCATCTGGGGACCAATCGCAAGCTGCGGGCCGGCCCCAATCGCAACCGCCCCGGCTGGGATTGGTGCGTAGCCTGCCGCGTAAACAGGCTGATTCCGGCCGAATAGCCAATCGGTCAAACAGCAAGCCGACGCTCTGTCCCCAGATGAGAACAGTGTCGCGAAGGTGCATAAAATTGCGAGCGATGGCCGCATGCCCAATCCCCGTGCGAGTGGCAAACATTCAATTTGATAGCGTTTTGGTGCAACTCACGCCGCGCCAAACAGACTCCGAGGGAAGTTGACGCCGCGAGAGCCGATTGGTCAATCTTCCTTGAGTGATCTTTTCGCCTTTGGAAATCTTTTCGGCCCCCCCTAGAACGACTGAATCGAATGGAGAGATTCTTCCAGGGCCGAATCCGACACGTGGTAGCTCCAGTCGATCAGGAAAGGTGACTCGCAAGGCGGGCGACTGAGACTCGAATCAGGCCTCCAGACAATTCCTTCGCGGCCCGGCTTCGCCTCACCGAACCACCTGGCTCCCAACACCTTCCCCCCCGCTGGCCCCTAACGGGATGCTCACTCGCCAACGGCCTGCCAACCTGACAACCCCGGCAGATGCGACTCACGACCAAGCCCTGCCAAATCAATTTAAGTCGTTTGACAGCAACATGTTAAGAACCATTCGAAAGCATTCGGCACAGATGTTGCTTAGAGAGGGTGTCGTCTGGAGTTCCCTGCCACCGGTGCATTGGTAACGACCAGCACAACCGACCGAACACAACTACCTTTTTCATCCCTTCGCCGATTGGACAATCTGCTCGATTACGGGGCGGCCAGCGAAGGAAGACCGTTAAAAAAATTACAGGAGAAAAACGTCGTGGCAAAGCAAATTGTTTTTGACGACGATGCCCGTGGACCTCTGTTGTCCGGCGTCAGCAAATTGGCACGAGCTGTCAGCAGCACGCTGGGACCGCGTGGTCGAAACGCGGTACTCGACAAAGGTTGGGGCTCACCCAAAGTCACCAAGGATGGTGTGACCGTCGCGGAAGACATCGAATTGGACGACCCGTTCGAGAATCTCGGCGCACAATTGGTGAAAGAGGCTGCCAGCAAGACAAACGACGTCGCTGGTGACGGGACAACGACCGCCACGATCTTGAGCGAAGCGGTTTTCCGCGAGGGCTTGAAAATGGTCGCCGCCGGTGCTGATCCGATGGCATTGTCCCGTGGTATCTCCCGCGGTGTCGACGCTGCCGTCGCCCAAATCGGGAAGCTCTCGACACCCATCAACGAGAAAAGCAAAAGCGATATCCGCCAAGTCGCAACCATCGCCGGCAACAACGATCCAACGATCGGTGCTGTCCTGGCTGATGCGTTCACCAAGGTCGGCAAAAACGGCGTGATCACGGTCGAAGAGGGGCGGTCCAACGAAACCTACGTCGACGTCGTCGAGGGAATGCAATTCGACCGCGGTTTTCTTTCGCCACACTTCGTCACGAATCAGGACGATGTCAGCGTCGATCTGGAAGATTGCTATGTCTTGCTGTTCGAAGAAAAGATCAGCAACAACAAAAAGATGATTCCGCTCCTGGAAGCAATCAGCAAATCGAAAAAGCCACTGCTGATCATCGCAGAAGATGTCGAAGGCGAAGCTCTTGCAACGCTGGTCGTCAACAAGATGCGAGGCATCTTGTCGGCCTGTGCCGTCAAAGCACCTGGCTACGGCGATCGCCGAAAGGCCATCCTAGGCGACATCGCGGTACTGACCTCCGGAAAAGCGATCTTCAAAGATCTCGGGATTGATCTGGAAAGCGTCAAGATCACCGACCTCGGCCGGGCAAAGAAAATCCGAGTGACCAGCGAAGCGACCACCATCGTCGGCGGAGCTGGCAAAGCGGCAGAGATCAACAGCCGCGTTGAGCAAATTCGACGCGAGATCGATGCGACCGAAAGTGACTACGATCGCGAAAAGTTGCAAGAACGACTCGCCAAGCTGGCTGGTGGCGTTGCCCAAATCAATGTTGGTGCCGCAACCGAAACCGAAATGAAGGAACGCAAAGCATTGCTCGACGATGCCCGTGCGGCCACCCAAGCGGCTCTCGAAGAAGGAATCGTACCAGGCGGTGGAACTGCCTTACTGCGTTGCCGACCAGCACTCGAAAAACTCGAGAAGAGCACCGAAGGCGACGAGAAGCTCGGAATTCGCATCGTCCGCCACATCCTTGACTATCCGCTCAAGGCGATCGCCAACAACGCAGGACTCGATGGTGCAGTTGTCGCCAACCGAGTGTTGCAAATGAAGGGCAAGACCGAAGGCTACGATGCCAATGCCGAAAAGTACTGCGACTTGGTCGCCGCTGGCGTTGTCGACCCCGCCAAAGTCGTTCGCAGCTCACTCACCAACGCTGCCAGCGTTGCGTCACTCCTCCTGACCACCGAATCCCTGGTAACGGAGATCCCCACCGACGAAGAACCAGACGGTGGCGACCATCACCACGACCACGGCATGGGCGGTGGAATGGGTGGCGGCATGGGCGGCATGGACATGGGTGGCATGGGCGGAATGGGTGGCATGGGAGGAATGGGCGGCATGGGCGGCATGATGTAATCGCCCCCACTCAGTCACTTTCAACAGATTCAAAATTCAACCAAACATCTAACATTCAATTACAAGAGAAATAGAACCATGGCAAAAATCAATCTGCGACCACTTGATGATCGTGTTGTCGTCCAACCAAGCGAAGCGGAAGAGACCACCGCAGGCGGAATCGTGCTTCCTGATTCCGCCAAAGAAAAGCCACAGCGTGGAATCGTGGTCGCCGTCGGACCGGGCAGACTGCTCGATAGCGGCAACCGCGGCGACATGAGCGTCGGCAAAGGCGACACCGTGATCTATGGCAAGTACGGCGGTAGCGACGTTGAAGTTGACGGCCAAGACATGAAGATCCTCCGCGAAAGCGACATCCTGGCCAAAGTGCTGTAGTCGTCAAGACAGCAGCCGTCCACCGAAAACAACTATTCACTAGAGGAATAAACTCG
>JAQWPZ010000095.1 GCA_029245125.1 Rubripirellula sp. | reverse complement strand
TCATGCCTTTCGGGCCGAGGATCTTGCCCAGCTTACCGACCACGGCCATCATATCCGGCGTGGCGATGCAGCACGCAATCAACACAGCCGGAATCAATTAAAGCGACTGCTGACAAAGAAATTTTTGTCGCCAACGCGAGTTCGCGAATGGGCAGATGTCTATCGCCAACTGAAAGAGATGGTGACAACGTCACTTCGTGAATCAAGATCACGGAAAAATCAATCTGTTCATCTTGGCAAAGTACGGTACAGCGAAGATCCAGATCTGTTGGTGGATGAAGATCGCTACGAATCGATTCACCAGGCGCTTTTAACCGGTTTTTTGTTCGGTGTTGCGACGATCACCGAAAAACGTGAATACACCGGCGCACGAGGGCTCAAGCTATTTCTTTGGCCTGGCAGCGGTATCTTTGCATCTAAGCCAAAGTGGATCATGGCTGCCGAGTTGATCGAAACTTCTAAACCGTTTGCTCGTACAGTCGCCAAAATCGATCATCGCTGGATTGAACAGATCGCGGCGCATCTTCTCAAACGATCTCATGCGGACCCGCACTGGAGTAACAAAGCCAACGGAGCCTTCTGTTACGAAAATGCGACCTTGTATGGATTGCCGATCGTTACTCGACGACGAGTTCCCTTGCCGCCAATCGACCCTACCACCGCTCGTGATCTGTTGATTGAACAGGGACTTGTCGAACAAAAACTACGGACGACAGCCAAAGTCGTTCGACACAATCGAGCTTTGCGGCAAACCATCGGAGAGTTGGCAAATCGAACAAGACGTCGCGAAATGGTGATCGATGACTACCTATTGGCAAATTTCTATCAATCCCGATTGCCCTCCGACGTCGTCGATCGGGGGCGGTTAGAAAAATTTGATCGCTCCCTCGCGGTTCCCCCGTGGATTAAACAGGTCGCAGATTTCGACGCGCTCGCAGCTTGGATGCAATCACCCGATTCACCTTCCGAATCAAGCACTTTGTATCTCCATCCGAGCGACCTGATTGAAATTGAGTCGCATTCTCTGGATGGCGATGCTTTTCCATCACAAATTGAAATTGGCAGTTCGCGGCTGCCACTGGAATATCACTTTGAACCAGGTTCAGAAAGCGATGGTGTCCGGTTAAAGATCCATCCCTCGGCGTTACCACAAGTGAGTGAAGATCGCTTGGGATGGTTGATACCAGGACTGCTCCACGAAAAGCTTGTGGCCATGATCAAATCGTTGCCCAAACGAATCCGCCGCAATTTGGTCCCAGCCGCTGATGTGGCGGAGCAGATTCGACAGGAATTATTAGCAGACTATGGAAAAATCCCGTTCATGAACGCTGTTTGTGAAGCGATGTCTCGACACGCTGAAATGCCAATCTCGGTCACTGACTTTCAAGCAGAGAAACTTTCGGAGCACCTCGATTTCTTGGTGACGGTCGTCGACGATGACGGCACCACGCTCGCGGAAAGTCGCACCGTCGAACACCTTAAGTCAGAGTACCACCCTGATGTATCGACCGACGGTGCCTCAATGCCCGCAAACGATACTGAATCCGAAGACTGGTCACTCGACCATACGAAGACTTTCTCTGTCGATGCTTTGCCACGAGAGGTCATTCGCCGACGAGGCGGCGTCCAAGTGGCACAATACCCCGGACTTCTCGACCATGGTGACAGCGTTTCTACAAAACTTTTTTCCGAGTCGTCCCTCGCGGAGGCGAGTCTACGATCCGGCCTGATGCGTTTGTACGCGATTGCAGAAGTCAAAGAATTGCGTAGCCAAGTACGTTGGCTTCCGTCATTAGATCAAGCAAAAGTGCAACTGACAGGATTGATACCGATCGCCAGTTTCGAAAATTCACTCATCGATTTGTTAGCCCGCATTGCGTTCGTCGAAAATCAACCACTGGTGCGGGAAGCGAAAGAATTCGAAGCACGCAGGCAAGACCGTGGTCGCCGCATCGCGGAGGCGACCCAAGTGCTCGCGACGTGGCTTGAACATTTCGCTAAACACGGTTTTGAGCTTCGCCGAGAACTCGAATCCCTTCGCACGGCCGGCCGTTACCAGACCTTCATTCCCGAACTTGAGGCCCAGCTCAAGTGGCTTGTATTCGACTCGTTCATGACGTCCGTCCCTTGGCAATGGCTGCAACACTATCCTCGCTATCTGCATGCGATCGCTTATCGAATCGATAAAGCTCGTGGGACACTCACTCGCGATCAAGAACTTGCTGCCACAATTTCGCGTTTGTGGGACCGCTGGATCGACCAGTTGCCGGAAGCAACACGAGAACCAAAGCTACAAGTGGATTCCGAGTTTCGCTGGATGACGGAAGAGCTTCGTGTCAGTTTGTTTGCACAACCACTGGGCACAGCTGTAAAAGTTTCACCGCAACGCTGCGAAAAGCTGCTAAAGTAAGAGGTTCGGTCCACCCAATGGAATCAACTTTTGCTGAAAATCCTCGAACCTCTATCGCTGCGGCATCGGATCGAACCAGATCGTATGCCACGAAAATTCTGGATCGCTTCTGTCGCGTTTCATGCATCGCTAGCGGTACTTCTGTGGTTCATGGTCTCGCAAACAGTTCCTCAAATTTCCATCGCTCTTTCAGCATCACCAGCGGCCGCTAGCCAAAGTGCTGTCTTTAAGTTGGGCGAAACAAGACTTAGTGAGGAAGCGCCATGGGGCAATGATGCCAGTGTTGGCACAGACGATGAGAAAGTCGAGATCGATGCCAAACTCGACCAAGACTTCGATGCCGAGATCCAAACAGATTTTAACGCGTTAGAATTTGGTCCAAACTCGGTCGAGTTTTTTGGCACGCGTGCCTATGGAAACCAATTTGTTTTCGTGTTGGATATTTCCTACAGCATGAGGGCACGTAAGGGTGTGCGGTATGCACGAGCAGTGGAAGAATTGGTACGAGCAGTCTCCCAACTCCGCCCTGATCAGGAGTACTGTGTGTTCTTGTTTTCCTGGTACACCCAAGAGATGTTTTATGGCCGGCGTGCTGGGTACACGAAGGCAGGTGGAGATCATGCTGAAAAACTAGAGACTTGGCTGGGTCAAATTAGTTTAGATGCTGGTACCGATCCGAGGAGAGCTCTATCTTTGGCGGTGCAAATGAAACCAGACGCGGTCTACTTGCTATCGGATGGACATTTCAATCAGCCTGTTTCTCCTAATTCAGAAACAGGCTGGTTTGATACTGATGGAGTTAGATCCTTCGAAAGTGTTCTACAAGGTGTAGAGCAACGTTTTCAGGACACGCCGATCCATTCCATCGCATTCGAAAACCCTTTCACCGTCGATTCCATGCGTACGATTGCTGAAAAAACGGGAGGACATTTCCGATACATTCGAACCAACTCGCTTGAACCCGCTGACTTGGATCAACTGTCCACTGCACTCCGTCTACTTGAGCAAAACTTCGGCCGCGAGCCCGGCGGGCAAGCTGAATATGACGCCAGAATGAATTATGCTCGCGAACTGATTAGCAGTGGTGAATTGGTTGCCGCCGAATACGTACTGCGGCCGATGCTAGAGGGGGAAAAAGCACCCCCGGGAAATCGTGCCTTGCTAGAACAAATGACCGATATCCTGACGTCTGAACTGAAAGGGATTCGGATCGAGGATTTCGAAGTTTCGAGCGATGTCTTTGCTACGGTTAGCGATCCATAAGGGATCCTTATCCGATTTGTGAATCAATCCATACGAACCGCTGAAGGGAAGGGAATCCGGGGAATGTCGGAAGCACTGCAACAGGCTGGCTCGATTGAGGCTTACTTTGACGTACTCGATCAATGGCTCGATTGGGAAGCGGAAGCAGAACGCGAACGTATGGCGCGGCGAAGAGCCATGCGAGCAGCCAAGGATGTCGAACGCACTGGCGAAGCTTTGGTCAATCTGAAATTGGTCGATCACCAAACAGGATTGGCTGGACGGTTCTTGTTGGACTTCGCCAAGACCGGCCAGGATGGCCTGCCAGTCAATCGACTCAAGGTGGGATCGCCCGTGGTGATCTCCGATCAAAACAACCTAAAAGATCGGGGTGTGGCAGGTGTCGTCAGCCGACGCAAACGTGACTTGATACAGGTGGCAACGGACACCTGGCCAGATGCCAAACGCTTTCGAATCGATTTGTCTCCGGATGAAACAACCCGCCGTCGCCAGATGGCTGCGATGGCTCGAGCACGTGTCGCCAAAGGTCGGTCACAGAAACTAAGAGATCTGTTGTTGGGTAAGCGGCCACCGCGATTTGACCCACCACAAAACTTGACCACGGTTTCCAAACTGAATGAGCCTCAAACCCAGGCTGTTCAATTTGTTATGTCCGCACTCGATATCGCAGTGGTTCATGGTCCACCCGGCACAGGCAAAACGACCACCTTGGCAGAAATCATCTTTCAAGCGGTCGCCCAAGGAGACCGTGTACTGGCGTGTGCACCGAGTAACACAGCCGTTGATAACCTGCTCGAAAAACTCGTCGCCGCCGATCCAATCGATTCTGGAACAGTGCTCCGTGTCGGACATCCTGCGCGTGTGTTCGAAGCTCTGCGAGGACACACACTCGATGAGGTCGTTGACAACGATCCATCAGCGGAGGTGATTCGCGATATGCGTCGAGAGGTACAAGAATTAATCCGCACCGCATCAAGAGGAAATCGGGGACGTGACTCAAATAGACGCCGTGGCGAGTTATTTGCCGAAGCAGGCAAACTGAGAGGGCAAATTCGGTCCCTCGAAAGAGCCGTCTTACGGAACGTACTCGATGGAGCCGATGTCATCTGCACGACGACGACCATCGATGACGATCTGTTGGCAGATCGAGAATTTGATTTGGTCGTCATCGATGAAGCATGTCAGTGTACGTTACCAGGGATTTGGCAAGCCGTGCTGCGAGCTGATCGAATCGTCTTCGCTGGCGATCATTGTCAACTTCCTCCCACGGTACTTAGCGATCAAGCCGCAGCAGAGGGAATGCGAGAATCAATGATGCAACATCTGGTGGAGCGTGAAGGCGATTCTATTTTTCGTCGTTTGACGGTCCAGTATCGGATGCACGAGACAATCATGGGATTTTCGTCTGACACGTTTTACGACAATTCATTGATCGCCGACGACTCGGTCAAAAGCCATTTGTTGCATGATCTTCCGCAAGTGTCCAATGACCAGTGGACGAATTCGCCACTTCATTTCATCGATACCGCGGGAGCCGAATACCGGGAAGAAATTGAGCCAGACGGCGAAAGTAAGCTGAATCGAAAAGAAGCTGATTTGATCATCCAAATCGTTGCTCAAATGATCGCTTCCGGCGTGCAGCCAAATGATATCGGAGTGATCGCTCCCTATGCCGCACAAGTCAGACTGTTACGCCATCAGCTCGATTATCCAGGTCTCGAAATCGACACCGTCGACGGATTTCAGGGCCGTGAGAAAGAGGCAATCTTATTGACGATGGTACGCAGCAACGACCGCCAGGAAATCGGTTTTCTTGCAGACACTCGACGCACCAATGTCGCCATGACACGTGCTCGTCGGTGCTTGATTATGGTCGGCGACAGCGCGACGCTCGGCGGCAATGCTTTTTACGCCTCGTTATTGGAACATTTTGAACAGCAGGATGCTTATCGTTCTGTGTGGGAATTTTCCAACGAGTTCTGATAATCATGATTGATAGCAAATCAAACATGAACTCCTGCACAGACGGAGCAACGATTGACCGGCGCAGCGTCTGGCTGCATCAGCGTCTGGCGGGGAATAGCGTCTGGCGGGGTATTCTGGGACTAACTGGAGAAATACCATCGATCCGCGGTCTCTCGATTCACGGTCCTCTTGCACTCAATGCGCGAATGCTCGTAAAGAAAAGCAATGGAGGCGAAGTACTATGCAACCTGTCTTTGGCCAGGTTTGCCCGAACTGTGGTGGCGAGGACGACTTAATTCGTTGCCCTCGGCGATCGGATTCGGATTAGCGCTCAATTTGCTGCTGATCACTCGCTACATCTATCCCCAATGGATGGCCGGCGGGCTCGTGTCGATGGCGTTTTGGACCGGATTCATCGCTTGGTTTTTCTATGTTGTTCGCAGTGTTCGCGAACTCCCGAGTTTGATCGCTCCTCGCGCGGTAAGCGAGCAACCCGACCAATTCCCGGAGGCTCGAAATGCTTTCTTGGCAGGGCGATGGGCGGAGGCGGAGGCTCTCCTAACCGATGTGCTAGCAATTGAACCTCGGGATCCGCCAGCTTTATTGCTGCTGACCGCTGTTTATCGACATACCCGGCGACTTGATGCGGCTGAAATCTTGCTTGAGGAGATCAGTCGTCTAGAAGTCGCCGACCCTTGGCGGTTGGAAGTCACCACGGAGCAGAGCCGTTTGCAAGCAGCGATTGAGGCTCGAGAGCAAAACCGTCGCGCTGAACAAGAAAAAATCGACAAAGATTCTGCCGATCTGACAGATGCTGGCAAACAAGCGGCGTAAACCTGGAAAAATTCGCGCAAATTGGGGCCGAATTGAATAAATCGAATCGTCAAGATTCTGATCCAATTTGTGGGTTTTCACGCCTTCCCCTTACAAAGCTCCTATCCCCGCGATTTCTACTAACCGATAGAATTCGTAGGACAGACGGGAGCGGGCCACTTGGATAAGTGGTTCGGGGGTCGCGAATTGATCGAGATGGCGTGAATCGGCGTTTGTGGCGTACGGTTTGCATATAGCGTTGTTATGCGAGATGTTTCGCCAGATTGACAACCTGTTCACGTCCCGACGTTGCCTCAATCCGTTTGCGTCAGCACGCGAGAACTCAACAACTGAGCCTTGTTACTGGGCATAAGAGATACCAAATGTACGAACGATTTACAGACCGAGCTCGCAAAGTCATGCAGCTGGCCAACCAAGAGGCCCAGCGATTCAACCATGAGTACATCGGCACCGAACACATCCTGCTGGGCTTGGTTAAAGAGGGCAGTGGTGTAGCCGCGAACGTTTTGAAGAATCTCGAAGTCGATCTTCGCAAGATCCGGCTGGAAGTCGAGAAATTGGTTCAAAGCGGACCGGAAATGGTGACCGTTGGCAAATTGCCACAAACCCCTCGAGCGAAGAAAGTCATCGAATACTCGATGGAAGAGGCTCGCAACCTGAACCACAGCTACGTGGGGACAGAGCATATTTTGCTAGGGTTGCTGCGAGAGCAGGAGGGCGTTGCGGCCCAAGTGCTCATGAATCTGGGCCTAAAGCTCGAGGATGTCCGTGAGGAGGTCCTCAACCTGCTTGGCCATGGCTTAGAAGGAGCCGAGGTCAGCGAGCGTGGTGGCCGCGAAAGCGAGAGCAGTGCTCCCTCTGGGAAAAGCAGCAAAAGCAAGACACCCGCCCTCGATAGCTTCGGTCGCGATCTGACTGAACTGGCGAAAAAGGGAGAACTCGACCCAGTCATCGGCCGCGAACGAGAGATCGAGCGAGCCATCCAGATTCTTTGCCGCCGCACAAAAAACAATCCCGTCCTGTTGGGCGAAGCTGGTGTCGGAAAGACCGCCATCGTCGAAGGATTCGCTCAGCGGGTGATCGAGAGTGAGGTCCCTGAGATCCTGTCCGAGAAGCGGATCGTGGTACTCGATTTGGCGATGATGGTCGCTGGCACAAAGTATCGCGGCCAATTCGAAGAGCGGATCAAGGCGGTCATGACGGAAGTCCGTCGCGTCAAAAACACGATCTTGTTTATCGACGAACTCCACACCCTGGTTGGTGCCGGTGGTGCCGAAGGGGCAATCGATGCCGCGAATGTGCTGAAACCCGCACTGGCACGGGGTGAAATCCAGTGCATTGGGGCAACAACTCTGGATGAGTATCGAAAGTACATCGAAAAGGACAACGCCCTCGCCAGACGTTTCCAAGAGATCATCGTTGAGCCAACCGGCAAGACCGAAACCATCGAAATCTTGAAGGGATTGCGTGGCCGCTACGAAGAGCATCACCGTGTTCAATTCACCGATGATGCGGTGGTTGCTGCTGTTGAGATGAGTGAGCGATACATTACTGCTCGCTGCTTGCCAGACAAGGCGATCGATGTAATCGACGAAGCGGGCGCTCGTGTCCGACTTCGCACGATGACTCGGCCACCAGATCTCAAAGAAATCGACGAGGAAGTCGAAAAGCTCAATAAGGAAAAAGAGGACGCGGTCGCCAATCAAGATTTTGAGAAGGCAGCCAATCTCCGGGACCAAGCTGAGAAGCTTCGCAAAAAGAAGGATCAGATCACCCAAGATTGGCGAGATCGCAGTCAGCAAACTGATGGCGTCGTCGATGAAGAGATCATCGCTGAAGTGGTCAGCAAAATGACCGGAATTCCGCTCACCCGACTGTCGACTGAAGACAGCCTGCGACTGATGCAGATGGAAGCCGAACTCCATAAACGAGTTGTCAGTCAGGATGCTGCCGTCACCGCTGTCAGCAAAGCGGTTCGCCGCAGCCGAAGCGGATTGAAGGATCCACGCCGACCGACCGGTTCCTTTATCTTCGCTGGTCCCACAGGTGTCGGTAAAACCTTACTGGCCAAAGCCTTGGCGGAATACATGTTCGGTGACTCCGACGCGCTCGTCCACATCGACATGAGCGAGTACATGGAGAAGCACAACGTCAGCCGATTGATCGGAGCGCCTCCCGGATTCGTTGGTTACGAAGAGGGTGGACAACTGACGGAAAAAATTCGCCGTCGTCCGTACGCCGTCGTCCTGTTTGACGAAATTGAAAAGGCCCATCCAGACGTCTTCAACATGATGTTGCAGGTGATGGAAGAAGGTCGTCTTACCGACTCCTTCGGCCGTAACGTCGATTTCCGGAATACGATCTTGATCATGACGACCAATGCTGGTGCCGAAGCGATCAAGAATGAATCCGCTTTCGGGTTCCAGAAACCAGATGGCGATGCCAGCTACGATTCGATGAAACAACGGGTCATGGATCAGATTGAACGTGTGTTCCGTCCTGAATTCCTGAATCGCCTGGATGATACGATTATCTTCCGTCACCTTACCAATAACGATCTTAAAAGCGTTATCGACTTCGAACTGTCAAAGGTTCGCGAGCGGCTTGTCGAACGGGGTTTAAACCTGGAATTGACCGACGTCGCCAAAGAGTTCCTGGTCAAACGAGGGAGCAATCTCGATTACGGTGCTCGCCCACTTCGTCGAGCCCTAGAGCAGCGGATCGAAGATCCATTGAGCGAAGAGTTGCTCCGCGGTGCTTTCGAGGGCAAGGACACCATCGTCGTTTCCGGGATTCTGGAAAACGAAGACGGTCAACGCATCGATGATAAAGATGTCCAAACCGCCGAAGACGGAAAGATGACCGATGCCGATGGCAAGAAAGTCAAAATCGTACGTCTGGATTTCAAAGGTGAAACAAGAGGCTTACCTGAGCCTGAAGAACCCGTTAGCGTTGGGGCCAGCGACGGCGACGAGCCCAGCGGCGAAAATAAATAACGGTTCACACATCTGAACGTTAAAAGCCACCGAAGACGCGAGGTCTTCGGTGGCTTTTTGTTTTGGTGGACGTAGGGTGGATGTTTTCAGCCACAATCGGCCGCGACTAGCGATCCCGTGCCATCGGCATGATCACGTATCCGTAACCGTCATCGGTCGTCAACAAGGCTGGTGAAGCCCCCGACTCTATTTCCAGCACAAAACTGGCTTCGTTGTCGAGCACTTTGCAAAAGTCAGCGACGTAACGATGATCCATCGTCAAGACAATCGGTTCTCCATCGTAGGCGATCGGTAAATCGATGTGAGATTCTCCTATCTCCGCCGTACTGGCTTCTAGCTTCAAAGTCCCATCGGCAAAGGTGAAATCGATTCCGCGGCTTTCGTGGTCGGTAACGATCGCGGCTTGCCGCAGTGCCGCAAACAACGGTCCCACCGTCATCTCCAGCTGCACAGCATTTTCACGCTGTGGGAAAACCTGCCGCCAATTCGGATAGCGACCTTCTACTAACCTTGAATAAATCATTGCCCGGGGCGTGCGAACGAGGAGATCATTGCTGCGAGCCGCCACATCCACCGATTCATCCTTGTCACTCAGGGCCCGCTCAATCAGCTGAATTGCCCGAGTTGGAACAATCGTGCTGGTCCCGGATGTTTGATGGCCACCGATCGCCTCTCCGGCTCCCTCCATTCGAGCCAATCGTCGACCATCAGTGCCGACCGCGTTAACACGTGCGTCTTCCATTTCCAGCAAAACCCCGCCCAATGCGAACCGACTACTTTCCGCATCCGTTGCAAAGACAGTTCGTTTCACCATTTCGCGAAACAGCCGCGTGGGGATGACGTGGTACTTGTCTTCCTCGAAGCCAGCGACACTGGGAAATTCATCTGGATTGCTGCCTGGCAACCTAAAACGACTGTGAGAACCCTGTACACGGATGCCTGAATCGTCCGTCTCAAACGACAGACTTTCATCGTTACTTTCCCTCAGGATTGCCATCGTTCGCTGGACGGGCAGCAGGGCAGTCCCTTCAGTCTCAATCTCTACACCCTCCTCGACATCCAAGCGAATACCGACCTCCATGTCAGTCGCGGTGAGTGTGATCTTTCCACCTGCTGCCGTCACTTTGACATTCTGCAGGATTTCTTTGGGTGACCGTGCGGGAGCGATGCTGGCAGCCAACGCAAACGCGTTGGTGAGTGATTCTCGTTGGCAGGTGATTTTCATGGTTGCTTCAGCGAGATCCAAAGGATGAACTTTCCATTCCAGATTGCATGGAAGGGGAGTCGCATGTTTTACCGTCTGATGAACTGCACTGCATGCCCCTTAAGTGTGACAGTTCGATCGTTCGGTGGGGATCTGTTAAGAGATAGTAATATTTATTTACCGTCGTCATCGTAATGCGATTGGAATAATCGTCGATAACTTGATTTCAATGGCCTTAAAGTGCTGTATCGCAAAGAGTTAAGTAAACCTGATGGGTGTGGAATACCTGTCGAGTCAGCGTTTCAAGCGTGTTGTAAAGCGTTTCTTTTTGCGACGTACTCTGACGTCACCGAGTGACCGAAGACAAACTAGTCGCCGGAATGCACCAACAAGTGACATGACAGCGACAGGTTATTCAGGTCAAAAAAAACTACGATGTGGAGAGTTTTTCTCTGACATCATCGGCCATCCGGCGTAATTCAGCGTCTTGCTCAAGCAAAGATTCCGTTTTTCGAATCGCGTGCAACACCGTTGTATGGTCGCGGCCGCCGAAATAATCACCGATTTGATGCATGCTCAAGGGAGTCATTTGTCGCGATAAAGTCATCGCCAATGACCGGGCACGCACCAAGTGTTGTTTCCGAGATCCACTCCTCAGATCGGATAATTTCAGTCGGAAACGCTTTGCAACCGCACCAGCGATCATCGCGGGTGTTAGATCTTGTGATTGCCCGATAACTTCGATCGCACTCCGAATGGCCTCAGAATTGACGGGTAAATCACGCATTCGACGCCATAGTGATATCTGTTTCACCGCTGCTTCCAGGGCGCGGCAAGGCAAGTCTGATTCGAGGCCAGCATTCAATTCCGAGAGTAACGTTTCACTCATCTGGAGTTGATAATGGTCAGCGAGTTCGCGAAGAAGTTGACAGCGGGTTTGCGCACTCGGCAGGTCCAAGGGAACCGTCAAACCAGGCAACACCCGGCTGATCAACAAGGGCCGCATCCCACGCACTTCTGAAGGCAAGCGGCGACAGGTCAAAATGGTCGAAAGGGCCGCTTGGCAGCGATTTTCTACACGCAGCGCCAATTCTTCCTGGGCGGCTGGTTTGTCAGCAATCAGATGCAAGTCATCTAGAATCAGCACTTCCGGCTCGGAAAGTTGCTGTTGGAGGTGTGGTAGATCATCCGACGCAACGGCCTCGGCAAATTGTCGGGCAAAATCTACCGAGGTTTGATACAGCACGGTGGGCGGGTCCGGACGATTTGCAGCAGCGACCCAGCGGGCTGCTAAATGCATGGCGATCGCTGTCTTTCCAGATCCAGTCGGTCCAACTAACAGGAGTGGGTTTCCGAGCTCAAAAAGCGGAACATCGGCAGTCGCTAGATATCCTGCAAGACGGTTCTCTTCACCGCAAAGGAAATAGGGCAAGGCACTCGGCCCAACGTGCAGACCGCGCTTCCGCCCTCGAAGTGGGGGACGTTCCAGCGGGAACGACATCAACTCCGGTGGATCGGTGACTTCGCGAGGAGCAGCTGTAGCGGAAGGGCTAAGCACAATGGGTTGATCAAATTCAGCGGGGGACATCGCCTAGCGAAAATGGGCTAGGGGCTCGTTTTCAGAACGCTCGTCATTGTAACCCGTCTGAGCGGAAAAGCGAACAAAAACGTATCAGTTATCCACGTCCGATATTTTCCGTAAACGCTTGAAGTGATTGGAGATAAGTTCGATTGAATATTCTATTTCATCAGCGGTGGAAAACTTGGACAATCCAAATCGGAGGGCCGACCGGACCTGTTCATCGGGGCAACCCATGGCCAACAACACGTGGCTCGGTGGACTGCTGCCACTGCTGCACGCTGAGCCACTGCTGCAGGCGATCCCTGCCAAATCGAGGGCCATTAGCAGGGTTTGCCGGTCAATGCCGCAAAAAGAAAGACAACTTGTTGTGGGCAAGCGATTTTTGGCAGCTCCCTGGATGACTAATTCAGGGTGTTGGGCAACGAGCGAGGATTCGAATCGATCACGAAGATCTCGACACTGTGTGGCCGATTGGGTCATTTCCTCAGTTGCCAACTGCAACGCCCGCGCCATTGCAACGATTAGAGCGGTCGGCTCGGTTCCAGGCCGCGATTCGAGTTGTTGCTGGCCCCCATGAAACAGTGGTCTGAGCTGAACACCCGAGTTGAGCCACAAGCCGCCAATTCCCGCCGGGCCATGGAATTTGTGGGCGGTAAAGGTCACTGCCGCTGCTCCCAGTTGTTTCAAGGAGATGGGCACTTTTCCAATCGATTGGGTAGCATCAACGTGTAACGGTACACCTCGCTGTTGGCAAATTCGGGCAACCTGCTCAACGGGCTGCAGGACTCCTGTTTCATTGTTGGCGGACATGACGGTGACCAACGAAGCGGTTTGCCCATCAGCATCGATCGCTTGCTCAAGAGAGGAAAGGCAGATCTCACCGCTGGAATCAATTTCGACCCAGCGAACCGTTCGACCAGCTTTTTGTAACGCTTCGGCAGGTTCGATCAAGCTTGCGTGTTCGAACCGACCAAGGACAAGTGGCCCATCGGGACAAATCCCGGTCACCGCCAAGTTATTGGACTCGGTGCCGCCACTGGTGAATATCAACCGAGGTCCACCTGGTTCATCGAACTGTGTGTCGAGGGAGCGTCCGATGGTGGTTAACGCATCTTCCACCCGATCACGCGCCGACCGTCCCAGCGAGTGTTGACTGGCGGGATTTGCTGGACCCTCGCAGAGAATCTCCATCATCGCTTTGGCGACGCGGGGATCGACCGCTGTGGTCGCGTTATTATCGAGATAAATCGCCACAGATCGTCCCAGTTCAGTCTGCTGGTTGCTGCAAACTCTGAAGCGGTTGGTTACCAGGGAAGTCGCTGAGTGCCTCTAAAAGCAGTTCTCGGGCGAGTTCCGGCTTGTTTGCTCCACGCATGTCCTGAATCAGCTGGAAATAGTCTTCTTGCAGCCTTTCCTTGATCGCTTTGTCGAGGTCTTCGGCCGACTGATCGTTTTGTGCGATTTCGAACAATGGCGGCATCAACATATAAAGCTCTCGAATCGCCAGTTTCTGGATAGTAGGCCAAAAAATCTTCGCTTGTTGGGGATGATCTTTGCTCCAGTCCCGCCAGTAATCGGAAGATCCAGCCTGAAGTTCGAGTTGGTCGACAAGAAGTTGAGCATCAGCGGGCTTGGAAGCCGAGAGTCCCCATGAGATCGAAACCAAGTGCCAATCAGTGGGGCCGTAGGCGGCTGGAATTAGGCCAGTTTGTCGCACGTAAGTGGCTGTTCTTGGTGTCGCACTGGTGCGTATGATCGGTGTAATTTGGCTGTGTATGAGTGGGATCTCATAGAAGCTGAAGTTGCGTTTTTGGAAGTGAGTCGGCGAAAATTCGACCCCTTCGACGTAACCCTGCCCGCGAATCACGAAGAAGACCACTACGATCACAACGAGAGAAGAGATCCCCACGAACCAGCGTTTGACCGTACGATTTTTTCTTGTCACTGATCGACGCAGAGGGTGGAGGAGTGAAACCGAGGTGGACACAGCTACAAGGTTAAGTGATCTTGCCGGAACAATCGTAACCCTTCTGCTGCCCACTGGCGACTAAAAAGGTATCGAGAGTCGTGACGCTGAATCGCCGTTTCGGATCATCAAGATAGCGGTGTATACCCCAAGTAGTTTAAGGCATGAAGCAAAATTCGTCCCCTGCGAGAAATCCTGGTCGGGCCGCGTGGCAACGTAGCTCGATGTTGGTGTTATCGAATCGAGACCGATGGACTGGTTGTGCACCACCATTGGGCCGTTTTAATCGGGCATTGCGCCCTTACCGCGTCACGCGACTCGGTCTCAGCGATCCGATTCGGACCTTACCGCAAGCGGAGGCGGAGGAGGATCCACGGCTCGCTCGGATGCGGGTCGAAGCGGTACTGCTGCTGGCAAAAACACCGCTCAACCCACGGAAACTTGCGCAATTGGCTCACTTGGCGGACGCCACCGAGGCCCGTACACTTGTCCGCCAACTTAACCACGTTTACGACACGCTCGGACGGGCGTTGCGAGTCGAGCATGTGGCCGGTGGTTTCCGGCTGCTGACACGCCCAGAATTGGCCCCCTGGCTTGCCAGACTTGGTCACGTCCCGGCGCCGCTGAGATTATCAACACCTATGCTGGAAACATTGGCGGTGATCGCTTACCGTCAACCGGTTTCCAGAGCCAATGCCGAGGCGATTCGTGGCGTGGCTTGTGGCGAACTGTTACGCCAGCTGATGGAAAGAGAATTGATTCGAATTGTCGGTCGTGGCGAAGAGTTGGGGCGTCCCTATCTTTACGGCACCACCAAACGTTTCTTACAACTCTTTGGATTGCCGAATGTAGATGCTTTGCCTTCGATCCAGTGGCAAACGCTACGCGAGGATCCGATTCCCGAAGATTCCGTTACAACCCCTGATGATTTGTCGACATCCACGAAGGAGCCTGTCGTGAGCACGACCATCGCGCCAGTTCTCGCCGATACTGATTTTCAAGTGCAAAGTGCCATCGAGTGCATTGCAACACCCACTGATGCGCCCGCTGACGCTGGTCAGCCAGCCGCCGTCGATGATGACGACCTCTACGACGAGGATGAAGACGGCGACGACGACGCTGGAGAAGGAAATGACTGGGAAGACGATGATTGGGACGACGACGACGACCCAGATGAACAAGATGATGATGGCGACGATGACGATGACGATGACGAGACCGACAGCAAAGATGACGACAATCTAGTCGAAGAAGATTGGAAAGAAGTCGACGACGATGGAGACGACGACTGGGATGACGACGATGACAAGCTCGACGACGATGACGACGACGACGACTGGGATGATGACGATGATGAGCTCGACGACGATGACGACGAGGCTTGGGATTGACGAGTCCTGTTCAATCCTCGCCCAACTGAAACAGTTGCCGGAGTGCTTCGACCAAACCACGTTTGTGTCCATCCGCGGCATCGTCACGAAGTGAAGACAGCGGCGGATGCAAGAGCTTGTTGATCAATCGGTCGAAAGACTTTTCGATCTCTTTTCGGGCCACGTCATCGCCGTTGGTTAACTGCAACTTGTTGATTAGACGGTCTAGTTCATCACTCTTGATCTCTTGAGCCTGATCACGAAGGCGACGGATCACTGGCCCAGTGGCTCGGTGATTGATCGCCTGCATGAATCGCTCGGTCTCCTCGGTGATGATCTGTTTTGCCTTTGGCCATTCTTTTTTCCGCTCGCGGCGGTTTCGTTCACAGGCCGTCTGCAAATCGTCGATCCCGTACAAGTACACGCTGGGTAGATCGCCGATCGATGCCTCGAAATCACGCGGCACGGCCAGATCTAGGATCAACAACTCTCGGTTTCGACGTTTGAGTTGCAAGGGGCGGAAAGTTGCCTCGGTCAGGATAGGATCCGCCGCAGATGTCGTCCCAATGATTAAATCAGCGTCGACGATCTGTTCGGTGAGTGTTTCCCACGGGGCGGATTCGGCACCGAATGCAGTCGCCAGTGCGACGGCTCGTTCGTACGTTCGATTCAATACACAAAGATCACTCGCACCCGCCTGTTTCAGGTATCGAAGCGTTTCTTCTCCCATCTCCCCAGCGCCGCAGAGTACCACCCGCTTGTTGCTAAGCGTGTCAAATACTTCCGCAGCAACTTCTCCAACCGCCACACTGGGAACGCTCACTCGACGTCGATGAATCGATGTTTCATGTTGGACACGTTTGGCGGCCCGATTGGCAGCTTGGAACACGCTGTGGGTGAGTGGGCCCGCTGCTCCACTGTTACAAGCCAAGTCGTAAGCCTGTTTGACCTGCGACAAAATCTGGGCTTCCCCCACAACCATGCTGTCTAAACTTGCCGCGACGGTGAACAGATGCTCGACGGCGTCCGAACCCACCCGATAAATCATCTGCTCGACGACTTCATCAGGCCGCAGTTGCTGTTGGTCTGCCAGGAAGCCAACCACCGCATCTTGGTCCACATGGAAATCATTTCCGCCGGTCGCGTACAACTCGATCCGGTTGCAAGTACTCAGGAGTACCAGTTCGGCTGAGGGATACTTTTCGCGAAAGGTAACCAAGGCTGCGCTGACCTCATCGGCAGAGAATGAGATCTTTTCACGAAATTCGACCGCCGCGTCGTGATGGCTGCAGCCGATCATTTGCAGTTTCATTCGCTTGCCCCTTTTGTCTTGGGCAGACGATTGACCAACATCGAATCGATTACGGAGTGCCCAGAGAGATTTGTCGCCAGGACAGGATAATGTGCCGGCAACGCAGCTTCGGTTGCTGACGGGGCTGCTTCGGTTGCTGACGGGGCAGGGGGCTTTGACTGTTCATTCGGGTTCTGACCGTGTGGCGTGGTCAGCACACCAATCATCGCCAGAATTAAAAACCCGAGACTTGCGAGTGTTAAATAAACCGCTTTTCGACCGTGGCTGGCTGGTTCATAAAAGTAGTCCATGCAGGTCGCACCGCAGAGCCACAACAGTAACAGCAACGAGAATAGAACGCCGCGATCTGCCAGCCCGACTTGTCCCCACTGGTTCAGATTCATGACGACTCCTGCCAGCAAGCCAAGACCAACAGCCGACGTGCTGATAATCAAACATCTCCGATTCAACCTTCCCAGAGATTCCAAGGTAGGCAGACGAAACGCTGAACCGGCCCGTTTCTGTTTCAACCGGCGACACTGAACGAGATACATCACACCTGCGATGAAACCAGTCAAAACGGCACCCGATCCAATCATCATTGCCAAGGCGTGCACACGACGCCAAACCTCCACCGCTTCGTTGCGTGAGAAGGGTGCGAGATCCGAGACCGCGATAGCGAATCCAATCATTGCCAGCACGGCCGGTAAGAAGAAAAAGCTGACGATTGTGTCAGGCCGACGTAGGTACGCGACGAAGAAACATACGGCTAATCCCAACGCTACCAGCAACGACCAGTCTGACCACGTTGCCCAGAGTCCGACTTCATTCCCGTCGCCCTGTATTCCGCCGGCGGTGGCCTGCAACAAGAGGTAACAAACATGGGTAAAAAGTCCCATCACCATCATGACGATGACCAGCAAACCGCGACCGGGGATGCGGCCGGCCAACCGCAACAATTCCAACACCAAAACTACCAAGTAGCTGCTGAGAAAACAGGCGATGGAGATTTCGCGAAGGATGGCTAGCATGAACGTGTGGGGGAGAGTGTTTTGAAACTCATTCGGGAGCAGGCTGCAAACTTAAGTATCCATCACCCCCCATTCGCACATGGAGGCTGTGACGTTTGGGTTTTGGGTGTCCGTTCCGGCACATATCTGGTTCCATGTGGTCTGTCCCGTGTGGGAGACCAACCGATCCAAGCACTCGGACATCTGCCCGGAGACTTGTACACCATAGATGAATGACCCGCTCGCTACCCTCAATCTTACACATTCTTCAAAAAATGTCAGCGCAGCGGTCCCGTTTGCCAAGGCGAATTGAGCCAACATCTTGTTTCAATCTTCCCTCGGTGATCAACACGGATTCGAATTGCGCCATTTGTGGTGGTGAGGTGGACATTCGACCCGGTCGCCCGGAGCATTTCCACGACTTCTGGACGACGAGCCCGACGGCCACCACTAACCACCGTCTCTCGTGGTCTTGCCCAATGCAAAACGATGCGGGCATCGACCGTCAAACTGCCGTGGTGCGGGGCCATCAACAATCCGCCAACCGCCGGCCGTGGTTGGTTGATCAGATACGCGATTCCCGGTTCCTCCAAATCGCCTGGCAGAATCAGTGACCGTCCAGCTACATCCATTCGGATCACTAAGCTGTTCGCATTGTCACTCCCCGCAATCCGCTTGGCTGGCGGATGCAGAATGTCAAGGCGCTTGCCGCCGCAACGCACCGTCATTCCTGCTGACAATTCACGAACTGGCACCTCTGCGACGTCAATCGCCCGAGTAATGGCTTCCAGGGCCGATTCGTCTTCTTGCAGCATGCCTGGCGGCGTCATGATTTCGTCAACTGTAAACCGACGGAGCAATCCCGGTAAAGCATTGAAATGATCGGCATCCGCATGCGACAAGAAGATCCCACGCAGGTGGGTAACCCCCAATGACCAAAGGGTTGAATCAATCCCTCGACTACTGTGGTGATCATTTCCCAACCGACCACAGTCGTACAGCCAAACGTCAGTTGGGGAGAGACGGATCACCACACTTGTGCCATGACCCACATCCACAAACGTCGCTTCCAGCGTTCCCTTGTTCAGAGGTGTCGGTTGCATCGCCAGCAGCATCGCGGAGGTGATCCAAGACGCGATCCACACATACCTTAACGTCGAGGCACGGTAACCTCTGCGCAGCAAGAAAGATCCCGCGATGATCAGGTAGAATCCCGCCACCCACCAACCCGGTGGCGATGGCAGCCAAAAATGACTGCAGGGGATTTGTGCTGAGGTCTCAATTACCCAACGAATGGTCAATAGGGCGACATGGCAAGTCAAACCAAAACAAGTTGCCAAGGGCCACCAAACCCATCCCGTAATGATCAATGCAATTCCTGATGCCAGGGCGACAAATAACAAAGGTGCCAGCAGAACATTACTGACGACGCTAATCAGCGGGATGACGTGAAAGTGATACCAGACCAGTGGCAAGGTGATCACTGCGACGCAACCGCTCAGCCAAAACAGTTTTAGAAATCGACTGAGTAAAGCACCAGTAACACGTCGCAGTCTTGGTTGCTCGGCATTCACCAGTGCCGCTAACTGCCGTTCCCGATCGAGCGTTTCTTGCACGGCGGTCGTTTGTCCAGAGTCCCGCTGCCCGCAAATCAATAGCGTTGCTACCGCCAAAAAAGACAAATGCACACCGATGCTGAACACCAGTTCGGGATTCAATAGAGTCAATAAGATCGCGGCCAGTGACAGAGTGTTAAGTGGTTGAATGGGACGCCGCATCCAGTTCGCCAGCAATAAGAATCCGACCAGTACAGCAGCGCGGAGTACGGGCGGTCGCGCCCCCGTGATCGCGGTATACAGCAGACAAACAACCAGCACAGTCAACAGCTTTGGTACTGCCGGCAACCGCAGCAAAATCGTGATCCAATGAGTGAGCAGTACGACGATCGCCAAATGCAAACCGCTGACGGAAAGCAAATGAGCAGTACCGGTGACCAAAAGCAGATCGCGAGTCGTGTTGTCAACGAGATCACGCTGCCCGACCACCAAAGCGACAGCCAGCGGACCCGTTTGTGGACCGGTCGCGCGAAGCAACTGATTTCGGCCATGGGTAGCGAGCATCGCCACCATTCGACTGAAAAACGCTCGCTCGCGATGCAGCAGCTCCACATGATCGATCGAGGCAACCTCGAGTTGAGCATGAATGTTGCGTCGGCGATCCACCTCTCGTAGATCGACCATGCCAGGATTCGAAGCAGCGCTCGGCCCACTCAACGTTCCAAGCAGGCGGATGGAATCGCCAGGGGTAAGCTGGTCGCAGCGACCGTTGATCGTCACCCGCAGTCGGCCATCACAGGCCCGAAAGTCTTGACCAACGCGAATTTGACTCAATTTCAATCCGATGAGTGTTTGCCAAGGGTCCTGACCGCGACGATGCGAAAAGGCGTGCCGCCGAAGAGAGTTCGGTTGTTCAATGATCCCCTCTACTACCACTGGTTGCGGGACATCCGATAGCAGTGAGATGATGGCAGCACGGTCATACCGCAAGTCAGAAAGTCGCTGTGCGGTGCCGCCGACCGCCACGAATAGCAACCCAATCATCACACGGGTTAGCCCACTTGCCTGCGGTTGGCCAACGGACCTCACGAGCCCCAGCCGAAGTCCCACGCCGATACAAAGCCCAATCCCTAAGCTGGTCCACGCCATGAACCAGAGTTGCGGGCTCAGCAGTCCACGGCAGACCACCGCGTCGGCGAATACGCCCGTGATGCAAGCCGCCGCGACTGGAGCTAGCGGACTACGCAGCCACAACGAATCCATTGACCGAGTGATCCAGTGGATCTCAGTCACGCGAGAATTTTGTGCCCCTAACAACGCGTTCTTTTTCCTCAACTCGGGTATCTTGAGTGTTGTCGTGCTCGACGCGACTCAATCGATATGCCACCGCCCTTGCAGAAGGATGAATCAGTGAATCTACAAAGTTTTCGCCTGCCGATGTCACTGCTGACTGCTTTGGCCTGCTTTGGAATGCCCCATCAATTGCTAGCACAGGACAATTCGCCGACCGCTCGGCCCGTCGTAATGAAGTACCCCACCACTGAAAAAGTTGCTGTCGTCGATGACTACCAAGGACGCAAGGTTGCCGATCCCTATCGCTGGCTCGAAAACACCGAAAGTGAACAGACAGCGGCTTGGATCGAAGCCCAGAATGAGGTGACGCAAGCATTCTTGGAATCGATTCCTGAACGACGAGCGATGCACGAGCGATTGGAACGTTTGTGGAATTATGAGCGTTATGGAATGCCAAGCCACAAAGGAGCGAATTACTTTTACACACACAACGACGGACTGCAGAACCAAAGTGTGCTCTACAAAGCAAAATCGTTGGACGCGCCACGATCCGTCTTGCTCGACCCAAATCAACTAAGCCAAGACGGGACGATCGCCTTGGCGGGAACAGCAGTCAGTCAAGATGGCCGATTACTTGCCTATGGAATCGCTGATGGGGGTAGCGATTGGCGGACCTGGAAAATCCGTGATGTGAGTACCGGAAAAGACCTGTCAGATGTTGTCGAGTGGGTCAAGTTCAGTGGGATTGCTTGGAAACCAGACGGCAGCGGATTTTTTTACGGGCGTTATGCCGAGCCACAAGAAGGCGAGGAATTGACCGGGACAAACGAAAATCAGCGTCTGTATTTTCACCGTGTGGGAACACCACAAAGCGAAGATGAATTGATTCTTGAGCGTCCTGATCATCCCAAGTGGGGTTTCTCACCGATCGTGACCGACGATGGCCGTTACTTGGTCGTTCAAATCTGGAAGGGCAGTGAGCCAAAGGCTCAAATTTTCATCAAAGACCTACGCGATCCCGAATCAGATGTTGTTCCGCTGATTACCGGCTTCGACGCCGAATATGAATGGGTCGCGTCGGTGGGGGAAACGTTGTACTTCGTGACCGACAATGAAGCCCCCAAACGTCGGCTGATCGCCGTCAAGGCGGGAGACGAAACCCGCGATGTGTGGCGCGAGGTCATTGCCGAGACCCAGGATGTCCTCGAGTCCATCAGTCTGTTCGGCGAAACGTTTTACGCCAGTTGGTTAAAAGATGCACGAGCCAAAGTCACTCGCCACGAGATCAACGGTGAATTGCGAGACGAATTGGTTCTTCCGGGCGTTGGCACCGTCAGCGGATTTGGTGGGCGACAAGACGCCAGCGAAACCTTCTTTTCGTTTTCCAATTACGTGACCCCCACATCGATTTATCGGATCGACCTGACCAACGGTGAGTTCTCCTTGTGGCGACAACCGGAAATTGATTTAGACATTGACCAATTCGTTACTGAGCAACTGTTTTGCGAAAGTGCCGATGGAACAAAAATTCCAATCATCGTGACTCGTCGCCGAGATTCAAAGTTGGATGGATCCAATCAGACACTGTTGTATGGGTATGGTGGTTTCAATATTTCGATCACTCCCGGATTTTCACCTGCAACCGCTGCTTGGGTTGCCAATGGTGGTGTCTATGCGGTCGCCAATTTGCGAGGCGGTGGCGAATATGGTCGCGAGTGGCATGAGGCCGGCATGCGATTGCAGAAGCAGAATGTTTTTAATGATTGCATTGCCGCTGCAGAGTATTTGATCGAGAAAGATTACACACGACCATCTCGATTAGCGTTGCAAGGGCGAAGTAATGGGGGCTTGCTGGTCGGTGCAGTGATGACACAGCGTCCCGACTTGTTCGGAGCCTGTCTGCCCGCAGTCGGTGTGATGGATATGCTGCGGTATCATAAATTCACGATTGGTTGGGCCTGGGCGACCGAGTATGGCAGCAGTGATGAAGAGGATCAGATCGACAACTTGCTCTCCTACTCTCCTTTGCACAATCTTAAAGCGGGGACATGCTATCCAGCGACTTTGGTGACCACAGCGGATCGGGATGATCGGGTGGTGCCGGGTCACAGTTTCAAATTTGCTGCTGCGTTGCAGGCGGCGCAAGGATGTGAAAATCCCACGCTGATTCGGATCGAAACTCGCGCCGGTCATGGAGCGGGAACGCCCGTCAGCAAAAGGATCGATGAGTACGCCGATTTGTGGGCTTTTCTGATCGCTAACTTAAACTAGCAGGGCTTTCGCTCTGGTGGAAACTTGACAAATACCTTGAGACTTTGTGCCGTATGTTGATTCAAGAACCAGGGCAATCGCCGTACGATTTGCGTTTTGAGCTGCTTGGTTTTCCAGTCCGTGTGGCTTGGACATTTTGGGCCGCTTCTTTGGTATTTGGATACGGATTGGTTCAAACTCTCGACAACCTGCTCGCCGTACTCAGCCCGGGGGTTCTTCCGCTGTTGTTGCTATGGACAGCCTGTCTTTTCGTATCGATTCTGATTCATGAACTCGGGCACGCCCTGGCATTTCGCCAGAATGGGATCCGAGCCTCAATTGTCCTTTACTATCTTGGCGGTTTGGCGATTCCGACCGGCTCGTATTCGTCGCGTGGATCAGGCGGATTGAACCCCAAACAAGATATTTGGGTTTCCTTCGCTGGCCCACTGGCCCAATTGTTGTCGGCGGCGGTGCTTGGCGGTGTTGTCGTTTTGATGGGCTATCGGTTGACCGTGCTCGAGTGGATGCCTGGACCCTTCGCAAGCATCCCTGGGACTCTAGAAGGCAAAGAACTTGCGCTAGATTCTCCGGGACTCTTCGCGTTGGTGACGTTCTACATGTTCCCCAGTGTCTTATGGGCGTTGTTGAATTTAATTCCCGTTTGGCCGCTTGATGGGGGTCATATCATGAGATCTTCAATTTTATTGAATGGTGGAAATGTTGTTCAAGCTTTGTGGGTCAGTGTGATCGTCGCCGGCTTCATGGCGTTCTACGGATTCTCGAACGGGCAGCAATTCTTAGGCTTCATGTTCGTGATGCTCGGTGTGTCTAGTTACCAAGCGATCGACCAGATCAAAGGATCACGATACGGATAGCGACGTGCATGGGGGAGCGTTTTGTAAAAGTCGCATAAGCCCCGGAAAAAACGTTGTTTCTATAACGATTTGATACATAGCAGGTCATCATGCAATCACCTTTCTGCGCTATGGTCATGCCAAAAATGAAGAGCGACAGTTGACCTGTTTGTTCTCGTGACGATCTTCAAAACGCATCGTTCGTAAAGCGATGTTCACATTCAAATTGCATCGCTTCGCGCGCAATTTGAATGTGTATCTACGGAGTAAATGGGCAGATTCAAGGTGATATTGGATAGCGCATATCAAAAATTTTTTTCCACGCAAGCACTTTTTTTTGGAAAAAGATGTTGCGGAATCTGTAGAAGCGCGTAAAGTTACCCGCAGTTTTTTACGGTTGTGAGGCGAAGTACGGATAGATGTTGGACATCAAAGCTTCAAGACTCAACCACAACAACGGTTGGTGAGCCGTGGCCGATGGCTTCTAAAGCGGCGCTTTAAAAGTCACGAGGACTCGCCAGCGTTTCCTTTCTCAGCGGAGGAAAAACGTGGCCAAGAAGAAAGCAAAAAAGAAGGCGACTAAGAAGAAGGCTACTAAGAAGCGTTCGACTAAGAAGAAGGCTACTAAGAAGCGTTCGACTAAGAAGAAAGCTACTAAGAAGCGTTCGACTAAGAAGAAAGCCGTCAAGAAGAAAGCAACCAAGAAAAAGGCTGTTAAGAAGAAAGCAACCAAGAAGAAGGCTACTAAGAAGCGTTCGACCAAGAAAAAAGCCGCTAAGAAGCGTCGCTAGGTTGCCAACCGTTTGGTCTTTCGAGACTGAATTAATAAACAAAAAGCCGTATTGGGGATTCGTCTCCAGTGCGGCTTTTTTTTTGTCCAATCAGTCCTTCTGCCACGAAATTTGCCCGGAGAACTCGCTGCAAGGTTCGCTCAGCCGATTCGTAATCCCCTCGACGTTCAGCAGCAGCGATTCAAAAACGCCGGCAGCAGCCGAATGCAAGCACTTGTCGGTCTATTCAGCCCGTGCACTCACTCGCTTGTATCTCGCTACAAAATCGGCTTGAAACCAGAGTGACGGCAAGAAGGGCAATGAGAACGTTTTGGCGTGGGTCGGACGATCAAGTGCAGCCAACATTACTTGAATACAAGCAAAGCCAAACCTGGAGACAGGCACAGCCAGCTTTTTCACGGTGCCTGGCAACGGCGATTCCGAAATCGCCGTTTTATCGGAGCTCGCTTTATCGCGACCGAAACTTTCGTCACATCAAGACGGTCGTTTAGAGGGTCGGTAAGGATGCTTTGGGTGGGCTGGCAGTTGCCTTCGCAGCCAGATTTCTCACCAACGCTTGGGTCACTGCATCCATCGATGCCCGCGCGGTGGCATCCGATTCGATGACTTCGGCTAACCGTCCCTCATCGCCTGCGGTACGAAGTGCGATCTCGATTGGCAGTGCGCCCAGGAATGGCACCGCTAGTTCTTCGGCTTTTTCTCGTGCTCCGCCACGTCCAAAAATGTCGAACGTCTTGTTGCAATCAGGACAGCGGAAACCACTCATGTTCTCGACCATTCCGAGTACCGGAATATTCACTTTTCGAAACATGCTGATGGCTTTAATCGCATCCAGGAGTGCAACTTCTTGCGGCGTACAGACGACGACTGCGCCAGCCAGCGGCAGGGCTTGCGAAAGCGTTAGTGCCACATCACCAGTTCCTGGTGGCATATCAATGATCAGGTAATCAAGTTCGCCCCATTCCGTTTCACCCAGGAACTGGTTGATCGATCCATGCAGCATCGGTCCGCGCCAAATCACGGCTTGGTCGGGTTCCACCAAAAAACCCATCGACATCACGGGCATATCATCGCCAAGCTTGATCGGTTCAATCCGTTTGGATGCGGAGATGGCTGGGCGTCCGGAAAGTCCCAGCAAGTGAGGAATGCTGGGGCCGTAAACATCAGCATCCATCAATCCCACTTTGGCACCGTAGCGTCGCAGCGTGAGTGCGATCGAGGCGGCGACGGTGCTTTTCCCAACGCCACCTTTACCGCTGCCCACTGCGATGACACTTTTGGCTCGCAAGCCAATTTGACCGATTCTTGCTGGCGGTCGTTCGTGAGTCACGAACTTCAGTTGAACTTGGCTGCCAGGTACGGCAGCGACGATTCGTGATTCGATTGCTTCGGCAACGTCTTCACGAATCGGCATTGAATGAGTAGTCAGGGCGATCGTGACGATGACGGTGGAACCATCTACCGAAACCTCCTTGACTTGGCCCATCGAGCGAAGGGCACGGCCGGTTTCGGGGTCAGGATATTCACCGACAATCTTTTCAATGGTTTCGATGTTCTGCGTGCTCATGGATCAGCGTTTTTTCTAAAATCAGTGCTTGGCTGGATGCCTGGAATTGAACGCCTGGAATGCGGGCAAAAAATTGACGAATCCGAACCCGAATCGCGGCAAGCAATCAGTCTACGGGTTGTGCGGCAGATGCGAAGTGGCCCTCAATCAGTGGCCTAATCTTCGGCAATTGCTCAGGTTGCTTTAACAACACAGCGACCGGAAATTCGGCCAGCAGCATTCGCTCGCGGACCGACAGCCCGCGATCAGCCACCAGCTGCAGGGCGAGCGGGAACCTGTCATTCGTTTTGATGAACTGATGTGCAGCTTCTCGCAACGAACCAGGCTCGACTTCCCAAAGCACAACTGCGGGCAGGCCTGGAATCAGTAAATCGACGATCGAGGAGGTATCTGATTCGACCACGTCCAAAACGAGTGGATGGGGGGTCATGGCCGGTCCGAACCTTCGAATCGCGCGGTGCCAGCGTTGGTCTCGTTCGCAGATAGCCCAACGCCGAATGTCAGAATCCAGCATGTTGCATCACTTTCAAGGACTTTCTTGGACGTTTGGAATTGGTGCTTACGGGCTTCAATCTGCTTTTGGTGGGTCAATTCGTCTCAGCAAGCGAGCGCGACTGATGCCGAGTCGACGAGCGGCTTCAGCGCGGTTTCCGTTCGTCGCCTCCAGTGCCTGCTGAATCATTCGCAGTTCAAATCGACTCAAGGCGTCATCCAACGAGATATTTAGCCGCTTGGCAGCGACCGAGCCAGATCCAGGACGGTAGGAACGGATTGCCAATGGCAACTGTTCAATTCCGATGGTTTCACTACGCGAGGTGCGGATCGCGTGGCGGATCGCTTCATCGAGTTCTTGGTAGTCTCCGGGCCACGGATAAATCACAAACGCATCAAGGGCTGCACGGCTGAAGCGTTCTGCCGTGCCTTCTCCGAGAGCCCGCCGTTTATCCAGAATGGCTGCTGCTAATAACGGTAAGTCCTCGACTCGTTCCGACAAAGGCTCGACCGTCACGGTCAAGGCTGCCAGAATTTCCCATAGGTCAACGCTGATGCCCTCGGGGGAGATTTCATCGATGATAAGTGAAGGAGCGAGCTCGTTTTTGGCCTTGTCAGTTCCAGACAGAACCGCGGGCTGTGTGCCACAGAGTCCGATGATTCGCAATCGCCCGCCGAATGTTTGCCAGATCTCGACAAGTCTTCGTTGTGCTTCAGGCGGCATCTCGTCCAAGCCACGCACCAAGGTGGTCGCCAATGATTGCGGTGACTCGGTGAGTGGATGAATGATCGGCGCCAGGACAGCGTCGAGCAATTCTGGATCCATCAACGACCCATCCACTGCCATGAAAGGCTCGTTGGCTGAAGACGCTTGGTGGACGCTTCTAGCAATAGACTCGCTGCCGCTTCCGCGTGGTCCACAAAGACAAAGGTCGGTGCGAGTGGAGCTTGCTACACGGAGTCTTCGGCGAAGCCTTCGGACGGCGGGTGATTGCCCAGCGGTCACGAGGTTCGTGAAATCCGCATGTTTTTTTCGCCAGCGATCGAGTTGGCTCCGAATCGCAACGGCGTCGCGTAGTTCTTGATCGATGACTCGATCATCAAACTTACCACCAACGGCGATAGTGATTGCTTTGTCGTGATGTCCGGCTCGCGTGAAGCGAACTTCGATCACGTCGGGACGGATGTCGCCAATCGTCGGAGGCTGAATCCGCAGCGACGCTGTTCCGCGCTGGGAAAGCCCGGTTGGCGGAGACAGCGCAGCGGCAAGCCGATCGTACGGCTCATCCGACACCGGCGATCCGGCAATGCAACGCCGATTCAACAACAGGTTCAAATCGACGCCCAGCCAATCCGCGCACCCAGCCGACAGGTAGACCAAGTCTCCCTGCGGTCCGATCACGTACAGCGGGCTGCCCGATGCTTCGAGTAGCCGCAGGAACGGTCGGGTTTGGGTGCCGCTTGCCATCAACGGGTTTCCTGGCCGATTTTCTGTTAATCACAACCGGATTCTAACCCGGCCCTGGAGAAATCACGCCAGGGCGGGTTGCGATCGAGCACAGAAGCGACCAATCCACTCTTCGGGCCGGCCTAAAAGACATCCAGCTTAAAGTGGTGGCCGGAGTGAAATCGCCGCGGGCTTGGATAGTAGTTGTGCCACTGCTTGTTGTAGACCGGAATCCGCATTTCTGACGGATATCGGTGATACATACTGTCGCTGCTGCGAAAGTATTCCTGCCCCCAGAAATTCTGGGGATAGTAAACGTACGGATAGTGGTAAAACCGATTCCAATCACGGGAATCGGCTTGCCCACCCCAAGCGCGGCCATAGGCTCGTTGGTCCGCCGAAGCCTGGTCGGAAATAGCGACGTAGCTGCAGGACAGCACGGCGGCAACTAAAAGATGACGAAGCATCACAGCGTCCCCCCTCGAGACGAACGATGGACTGCCCACGGGAGCAGCCAATCGTGTAAAGGTATGCCAAATTCTGGGTCGTAGCTGGCTCCGGGGGTTGCCTGCACGCGGCTGAACCGCGCGCAGCAATCGACCGCCTAGAACCTGCTTACCGTCACTATCGGCACATCCGAGACCATCGGTTGAGTCGTTCAGGGTGGGATTTTGCCGTGAAAATCACAAAGGCCTCCAAACGACTTCCCAGCAATCACTTCTCACCGGTGGTTTGGGCCACCTATGATTAACCATTGGTGGTCAGCCGCCTCGCCGGGTAGACTCGGTAGAACCTAGGGGGGGATATCTTCCGATTTTAATCGTGAATCCGCCCTGAACACTTTTACTCACCCTTCAGACATCGGTAGTTCAGATGCGGATTTCCCGTCGCCGACCGTTCAATGTTTTGATCCTCACGCTCGTCGCTGCGGTGATGTTGGTTCCCGATCGAGTGATGGCTTGCCCATTCTGCAATGCTGTTTCTCAAACGCTGCGGCAAGAGATGGCCGCCATGGATGCGGTTGTGATCGCCACTGCGATCCAAAGCGATTCCGATCGCGATAAAGAATCTGGCGCCGTGCTGATGAAAGTCGAAAAAGTACTCAAAGGCGGAGAGTTGGTCCGGGCTGGCCAGGAGGTCAACGCGGTTTACTACGGTGATGTGACCGTTGGACGACGGTTCATGTTGTCAGGTGTCGATCCACCGGAAATGCAGTGGTCTTGCTTGCCGATCAGCGAGCGGGCAGAAAAGTACGTCTCTAAGATCACTCAGCTAGAGGACGATCCACTCGAGCGGCTTCGCTTTTATCATGCGTATCTCCAAGACAAAGAGTCGATGCTAGCCCGCGATGCGTACGATGAATTCGCGATCGCTCCCTATGATGCGGTCAAGAAGCTGGGGCCGGAAATGGATCATGATCAATTGGTAGAGTGGCTCAGCGACCCCGAGATGGCGACTGACCGCAAACGCCTGTATTTGACCATGCTTGGTGTCAGCGGCGACGAGAAGGATCTGCCGCTGCTAGAGAAAATGTTACGAAGCACCCAGAAAAGTACTCGGGGTGGACTCGACGCCCTCATCGCCTGTTACCTGACTTTGTCCGGAGAAGATGGTTTAGGAGTCGTCAACGAGCTGTTCTTGGCCAATAAACAAGCACCTTACGCTGATACTTATGCGGCTATCATGGCGGTTCGCTTTCATGGCACCGAAGGTGACGTGATCCCTCGGACAGCGTTGGTGGAATCGCTGCATCATGTGTTGGACCGCAAGGATCTTGCCGATTTGGTGATTCCCGACCTTGCGCGGTGGAGTGATTGGAGTCAGATCAATCGTTTAGTGAAGTTGTTCACCGATGCCGATCCAGAAAATAACTGGGTGCGGGTGCCGGTCGTCAATTATCTGCGAGCGTGTCCCCTGCCAGAAGCCAAAGAGGCACTGACAAAATTAGAGGAGATCGATGCGGAGAGCGTTCGCCGTGCCAACACTTTCTTCTCCATTCCTGTTCCTGCTCGAGATACCAAATCAGACTCGTCTAGCTGGGAGCCTAACGATTCGGATGCTGATTCCGATCACCAGGTGGCGGCGGCGATCGGATCCGACGTCAATCGTCGGTTACCGGAGGGTCCGACCGCAGGTCTAGCTCCTGTTCCAGCCATTGGGGTACCCCCCGCCAGCCTTGCGGCAGCGAACCCATGGCGGATGGCGTACGTACTGTCTCTCGCATTGATCACCATCATGATCGGCCAGTTTTTGCTGCTGTCTGGGGGCACTCAACCGATCCCAGAGCGAGCTATCTCGAATCGGAGATAGTCCTGCGGCAATGCGGTCGAGCGAGTTTCCCGATAAGAATTTGAAAGATGTCTGCCGAGATTCAATTGACCGCCGCGGGGGATGACGTCGAGTTTCCTTATCGCGCAATGAGTACCAGTGCGATCGCATCGATCATTCTTGCTGTGATCGGATTGCTGTCCGGCGTGTTCTTTCCGCCAATGTTGGGTCTCTGTGTCATCGGCATCCTGCTAGGGCTGGCCGGGATTCGCAAGACGACGCGATATCCCGAAGAATTCGACGGAAAAACGCTCGCAATCGCCGGCGTGGTCTTGAATCTGGTGATCATGCTGGCCGGCGGTGGTATGCACACGTACACCTATCTGACAGAGGTGCCCGAAGGCTACACGCGTGTCCGTTTTTACGAACTACAGCAGAAAGGTGAGATGGATCAGCCGACCCCCAAGGCTTTGGAAATTGACGGCGAGGCGATTTTTCTGAAAGGTTACATCCACCCTGCCTCTGGGAGTGGGCTTCTGAAGCGATTCATTCTTGTTCCGGACTTGGGAACCTGTTGCTTTGGCGGTCAACCAAAGAGTAGTGATATGATTGAAGTGACGCTGGTGGGTGGTGATACGACCAAAGCAGGTCTGACAAAGAAGAAGCTAGCCGGTACATTCGTTTTGAACCGGGCACCACAAAGCGTGACTGATTTTGATAATGCGGTCTTCTATCAGATGCAGGTCGACATTATCCGTTGACCCTACCGCGCTTTGACCAAGGAATGACCGACTATGCGTTTTGAATCCAAGCTCGCAGCGTTGATCGTTCTATTTTCGGTCGCGACCGCTTCGTTTGCTGGAGCACAGGACACGCCGAATCGAAACTCGGCGGCGACAGCGCCGAAGGAGAGTAAGGAAGAGGCTTCCGCACGCAGAGCCAAAGGTGAGATCAACTTTGATGATCTGCAATTCGAGATCGAAAAAGATCAGCCTTTCCGTGACGGCAGCTTAAACAGCGTGGTGAAAAGCTTAAACGGTAAGAAGGTCAAGCTGCGGGGATACATCTTGCCCAGCACTTTGTACAAAGAAACTGGCATCGACCAGTTTGTCTTGGTTCGCGACAACCAGGAATGCTGCTTCGGGCCAGGTGCTGCTTTGTTCGATTGTGTGATTGTTGAAATGGTGCCAGGGCAAACGACCGATTTCGTGACGCGACCGGTCACCGTCGAAGGCCAATTCAAAATTGATACCGAGTCCTACAAGTATCCGGGCGGTGCGGGACCAAAAGGTGCCAGCCACTTTGCGATTTTCAAAATCGCTGGATTGCGGGTCAAGTGAACGATCCGTTGGCCTTGCGTTGAACGGTCCGTTGGCCATGCATTGATTTGGGCCAAGCGTGATTTCAAGCATCACAAGATTGCGTCATATCGATCCTCGACAGCAAGTCGATCGATTCACGACGAAGGTCATATGAGCAGTTGCCCACGAGAGTCGAAGTCGGTGATCCCGGCCAGAAATTGGCGCGAGACCTTGGTTTGTGCAACGAAACCAGTTGCTGCGGCATCATTGAATGACTCGAACCGCACAGAGACTTTGTTAGCGCCGCGATTTTGAATGACAGAGCCGATTCGGTGAATTCGATCCGGCGCGATTTCGATCCGATGCGATTTCGATCAGGCGCCGGGCGACCAACCGGGGCGTGGTGTCGAATGAATATCGGGTTGGTGCTCGCCTTGGATATCGGTGATTCGCTGTGACATTTCGGCAACCGCTTTGGCATTGGTCAGTGGATGCAGAGTCACGCGAAATGACTTGGTTTGACCTGCCTCCAAATCGACCACCCGTCCCTGTTTTTCTTCGTAGCTTCGTTGATTGGGATAATTTGTCGCCGGTTCAATCCCAGTCACGTAGCCATCACTCTCGGCGGCAGTATTTTTCCAAAGGACAAACCGCGGCAGGCCGCCCGTGTGGAAGCTGACGGCAAACCCCAAGTCGCCTTCTGCTGCCCGGAGCATGGCAGAGGTCAACTGTGATTCGTCGGCCCGAAGTTTGGCAAAATAGACTCGTTCGGCGTAGCCTTCTTCGGGTGGTCCAAATTGATTCCATTGATCGATTTCGCTGGCCGACAGCGCATCTTTTGGCGCTAGCGTTTCGACCGGCGCTTCCAGCACCGCGCCTTCACCCAAAATTGGTGCACCCAGGTTGATGTGATACAGCATTTGGATTGTCGTCGGCTTGGAAAGATCATTGGTGACATCATCCAGCAACTCGATATCCGGGCTGCCAGCTTGAAATCGGATTCGGCTTCGAAGTCGCAAACGTTTAAAGAACAATCGCGATTCCAATACTTCACCAATCAGTTCCAGTCTCCCCGATGCTTCGTCGAATTCGATTGACAACGAGCTGGCGGGAAGATTACCAATCCGGCCGTGAAGTGGATGAAGAAGATTTCCCTGAGCGTCATTCTCAGGCGCTCCATTACTTTCCAGCCCACATCGCACCAGAAGTTCGTCAAAACCTTCTAGCCAGCCCAGGCCACTCGGTTCAAAGAGGGGGACTTGCGATGGGTGGACGGGGCCCGCGACGGGAGATTGCCAGCCGAACCGGTGTCCAGCGGAATCAAGCTCCCAAATGGACATGCCCCGAGTTGGTAGAATCAGGACGCGGACCGCGCCGGTATCGACCTCCACGACCTCGACTTGGTCGCTGGCACCGCCGGAGAACCGGCCATAGCGTGTGTGGATGACACCGGAGCGGGTTTCGACTGACATGGTCAAAGGGGCAGCCGAATCCCAAACAATATTCGGTTGAGAATCGTCAATGGATCGGAGCGAAGCCGTTTTCGTCGTCATCTTGAATCGTCAGGTTTTGATGCAGGGTGTTGGGACGCTGATGGCCGCTGATGGCCGCTGATGGCCGCTGGGGGACTCAGTAAAATCCCGCGTTTTGTTGGCCGTTCTTGTACCGCGTCTGGTCAGCTAATAAAACATTTACCGCCAGGGCTGACTACCGAGCGGATTTTTTCAGCCATTTTTCTGATCGAGTTTCTACGTATTGCGATCCTGCATGCGTAACGTCGCGTTGGACGAAGGGCTGATAAAGGCCGATAGCGTAGCTCAATTATTGGATTCAGCGATGGGTAACGAAGACTGACGGATCGTGTATGACGCGGTTAATGGACGGCAGCTGTCGAAGGCCACGGAGCTGACCCTGCAACCGAGTGTGAAGTGTAAAATTGAAGAGTCTGGGTGCGAGCAGCTGGATCACCGTTCAGGGTCGGAACCCGATGGGCAGTACGGATTTGCAAACGTGTGTGATGATTCGAGCTGATGAGAATACGACTGATGAGGTCTTTATCTCTTACCGGGCTGCGACTTCGGGCGTCGAAATCGAGAATACGGGTACCGAGCTATTGTTCGGGCTGCGATACTTTGGACACAATACTCACCATGACTTTCCTTTTGTCGGCGGCTGATTCCTGACGAATTTAAACCCTTCAATGTCCTGCGGACAGTTAATCCTCCTCCTCCTACCTCTGCGATGCTATGTCTGATCATCCCAATAATTTCCCCAAGCTTCATAACGCAGCATGGCCAGGTGTGGTTGGTAAAGGTGGCGAGGGCAATGATCCGCCAATCCCCTTGGAAACGATGCTCGATCTGACCGCGGCTGCAGAAGTCGATGGGCGGAAATTTGATGGGGTCGACCTGTTCTTGTTCGATCCCCACGTTTCGATCGATGCAACTGACGAAGATCTGGAAAAGTTGGCGGAACATGTACGCAGTCGCAATCTAGTCATCGGCAGTGTTGTCGCACCAGTTTGGGAGCCGACCGGTGGTGGGTCAGCCGCAGGAAGCACTGAACAGATCGAGGCGTTTCTGACACAAGTTCGCAAAGGTTGCACGATCGCCAAGAAGCTTCGCCAACTTGGTGTTCGCCCTTACGGCGTGGTGCGAATCGACAGCGCTTGTTCGGTCGGAGACTGGATTGGCGACCCAGAAGTCAATCAAAGCAAAATTGCCGACACGTTCAAGGCTGCCTGTGACATCGCTGAGGAATTTGACGAGCGGTTGGCAGCCGAGGGTGAGATCTGTTGGGGTGGCATGCAAAGCTGGCGCAAAATGGTCGATCTTCTCGATCGAGTCGGCCATCCCGAAAGACTTGGATTCCAAGCCGACATGGCACACACGCTGTTGTACTTGCTTGGCTACAACGCTCCTGAAGATGCAATGCTTCCAGAAGATTACGATTGGAGCGATGTCGAGAAAAAGAATGCAGCGTTGAAGGAATTAACTCACGCACTACGACCATGGACCATCGATTTCCATGTCGCCCAGAATGATGCGACCGTTCACGGTACCGGCAGTCATGATAAAACGGGTCGGCATTGTTTACCCCAAGATCCGAATGGCAAGCTCGACATCTCGCACGATGCCGGTTTCTGGCTTCGCGATGAGCATGGCGATGTGCTGCAAACTTGCCGTCACATTTGCTGGGATGGATGTATGTTCCCGAATGACGTGATGCACAAGCCCGAGACCTGGAACAGTATTCTCGAAGCGATGTTGTCAGTCCAAGACGCTCATGGCTGGTCCGAATAATTTTTGGCCCGCTGTCGGCCTCACGCCGATCTGCTTCTCTCCCGTTTTTACAACCTTCCCGAAGAACAGTCCAACAGCATGAAACCCCTCAATATCGGATTGATCGGCTACGGATTCATGGGCCGTACCCACAGCAATGGGTACAAACGAGTGAATGATTTTTTCCCAGAGCTGCAACATCGGCCAGTGCTGAAGTGCGTCTGTGGGCGGAACGCAGAGAACGCACAAGCGTTCGCTGATCAGTGGCAATACGAGTCAATCGAAACCGATTGGCGAAAAGTCATCGAGCGTGATGACATCGATGCGATCGATATTTGCACGCCCAATAATTCGCATGCTGAAATCGCCATCGCAGCTGCTGAAGCTGGAAAGATGATCCTCTGCGAAAAACCACTCGCTCTCAATCCTGAAGAAGGAGCGACGATGGTGGAAGCGGTCGAGAAGGCCGGTGTTCGAAATACAGTTTGGTACAACTATCGACGGGTTCCCGCCGTGACATTGGCCAAGCAACTGATTGACGAAGGAAAGCTGGGGCGGATTTTCCATTATCGCGCTAACTTCCTGCAGGATTGGACGATCTCTGAAGACGTGCCTCAAGGCGGCGCGGCGCTCTGGCGGTTGGATGTGAACGCCGCTGGTTCCGGCGTGACCGGCGACCTGCTGGCACACTGTATCGATACCGCGCTCTGGTTGAACGGGTCTATCGATAATGTTACCGCCGTGACCGAAACGTTCGTGAAAGAGCGGATGCACACCGAGACTGGCAAGATGGAAAAAGTTGGTATCGACGATGCCTGTGCTTTCCTGTGTCGCTTTGACAACGGTTCGCTCGGCCTGTTTGAATCGACGCGTTACGCTCGCGGTCACAAGGCACTCTACACTTTTGAGATTAATGGTGAGAATGCTTCCATCCGATGGGATCTGCACGATCTTCATCGCTTGGAGTATTTCGAACACCATGACGAGGGTCGCCTGCGAGGTTGGCGTTCGATTCACGTCACCGATCACGGTGGGGAACACCCCTACATGGACAAGTGGTGGGTTCCTGGATTGCAAATTGGTTACGAACACACATTCGTTCACCAAGTCGCAGATTTTCTGAAAAGCGTTGATGAAGATAAACCTTGCCATCCAACATTTGCGGATGCCCAAGAAACGCAAAAGGTTTGCGAGGCCGTACTCGCCAGCGGGCGTGATGGCAGTTGGAAGCAAGTCTGAGAAAGGTTAGCAGAGGCACCAAGATGACGGACCGAGAACTCGCCGATGCACTTGAAGCAGTGCATCAACAACTCGCCGATGCGGATCACCTGGATCCGACGGATGTGGGAAATTTGCGCGACACGATGACTGAGATTCAATCAGCGTTGGAGCGACAAAGTGAAGATGGAGAGAGCCTGAGCGAAAGGGTCGCCCATTCTGCACAGCGGTTTGAAGAATCGCATCCCGTGTTAACCACGCGGCTTGGGCGAATCGCCGATATTCTGCAGCAGATGGGGATCTAATGCGTCCTCTGCGAATCCAGCTTGCATTCGATATCGGTTCGGGACCGTGGAGACTTGCCAGTTAGATCATTGTTGACCGAGCACGCGGGTAACCGGCCTGAAAATGATACGGGTGCGTTCCGTATCGCTTCGCTCCGGCTGAGACCAGACGAGCGGTGCTGAGACCAAGCCAATGTCATGGCCACGAAAGCCAATAGGATTTTGCCTGAGCACGGAGTTCCTGCAGTCCAAGTAGACGCTGCTCGTCGCGTTTTCCTGTCCATCGGTTCGACACACCCCGAAGTCGGCCACGAATGTCATCACGCAGCCCGTGACGGGATGCGATTTTCACCGCCAAGCCAAGCTGGTAACGCGCTTGTGGGTACAGCGGGACACCGCGATCCGTTAGCGACCAGCGGTCCAAAGCCAAACGGTGCCAGCGATCACCATCAGTGTCTGGTTCGACGTGTGGCTGGATCTCCGGCCCAAGTTGGCCAATCGCAGATTCATGCACATCAAGCTCCAAACGGCTCGTGTGAGGCGAATAGAGCGACCAGGAGAGCCAATGGTCCCAATAGCCGCTCCTTTCCAGCAGAGGTGCTAACGTCACGCACGCTGTAAGTGTGGCATTCAGCCACAGCAAGCTCTTGCGGGGCTCCGTGACGGGACTTGAAGGTGAGGCATTCGGGCGTTGGAAAAAGAGTAGATAAGCTTGGACCAGCAAACACAAATTCCACATCAGAACACCGGTGCTGTGGTTTAAACCCCAAGGTCCCAGAATCACAAGCAACACAATGTGCATTCCCATCACGGCAATCGCAGCGATGCGGCGGGTGAAAGGAACCAACAGCCCAAAACCAATCAACAGCTCAGTCGCTGGAAACAGAATCGCAATTTTGGCCCGATCAGCGAGTTCCCAACCATCTGGCAAACCGCCCAATGGGGTCGCCAATACACCCAAGAAGTCTTGTCCCACTGTGTGGAGAAATTGATAGTCAATTTTTCCCATCGCGCTGTAAATGTAGACACTGGCCCCAATCAAAACCAAAAAGCGTTGTGCAGATCGTCTCTCCAGGGTGGCAAATACGATGGCATAAATCGCCGTCTGATATGCCCAAGGTTGCAATCGATGTTGATCCGTCACAAACGAGATGAGCAACGCGGTGGAGACCAACCACCAGAGAGCCCGCCATTTTTGCGGGCTGATCACGATCCCGATCAGGCTGCCGACCAGAACGATCGATGCAGCGATGCCCACCTTTGTCGGAACCGGAGTGTCCGGTCCCAACAGAGCAACAGTTGGATACGCTGCCACAGACCAAGTGAACCACAACTTCCACGTGACGGCCATCAAGGCGATCACGAATGCGGCCCACCAGCGCGGAAATGGCCAGCTTGGTTCAGTTTGAGATATCGGTTCGTTCATCCGCTCTTCATTTTGGCTGACATTCCTGACCAAACAAGCTAGACGGCCGAGATTTCACCCACGTTGTGATTGGTTTAGGCCGGTAACGCATTCGAAAAGGTTTGGTGCAGGATTCCAGACAAGGAGTCTTGATGACTGTGGCCCGTTGGTAGGGTCATGTGCAAGGGTTATCCAAGGAACCGCTCTTGACGCTGATTCTTGGCTCTCATGGGGTCGACATTGCATCTCAATCAAGGAGACGAGATGAGTTCCGGGCCACAATTCCGGTCCAGCCTAGCGTTTGATTCGATCTGACGTGTCAGGCAGGTGGGGCACGATTGACTGGCGTTCGATCGGAGTCAGTGGTTCCCGGGTGTCCATTTGATGCTCTAGGACGCTGAGATCCGCCTCCGATGCGTCGCGTTCGGCGGTCAAGCGTGCGGTAATTCGGTTCCGTAGGACATCGACCTTCTGCTCGCAATTCAAAATTCCCCAAGCGATGTTGAGTCGTTTGGCCAAATCATGGAACGCAGCACGATGAGTCTGCTTTAAGAATGTCGCATCGACGATTACCGAGAATCCACTTCTCAGGATCTTGTCAGCCAAATCGAGCAGTCGCTTGTAGTTCCGCTCAGTCGCGTCCGAGCTGTAGATCTTGTCACGCTGGTCGTAACTCGTCCGCGTTGTTGTGGCGAGCTGAAACAGACGCTTCCGTTCTAGATCAGACCGCAACCGAATGGCACCGTGGTGGGTGGTGTAGATACTGCTGATGGTTGTTTTACCACTGCCACTCAGACCATGCGTGATCCACAGTGTCACAGGTTTGGGATGCGCGAATTGCTCAGCGAGACTAATATGCTCCGCGCAGTCGCGCTGTGCGATTGAGTCATGGCCTGGTTCTTGTGCGGCACGAATCGCGGCCACTTTTGCGCGTACCAGTGCACGATAAACCAAGTACCATCTCATCAACATTAACGATTCGTAATCGCCAGTTTGTTCCAGGTACGCATTCAAGAATTGCAGACCAAAATTCGGCTGGTTATGGGCAGCGAAGTCCATCACTAGAAATGCGGCGTCGTTTAAGACATCAATCCACCGGAATGAGTCGTTGAATTCGATACCATCGAAGGGTACCAACCGATCACCCACTCGAACAACGTTGTCCAAGTGGAGATCACCATGGCATTCTCGGATGAAACCGTCACTGATTCGAGTTTCAAATTGGTGGCCGTGGTCGGCCATGAACTCGGTCGCCCAAGCTTTCAGACGGTTGCGACTGCTGGTCGTTTGGTCCGCTACCACGCTGATGGCGAGATCATCCAAGCAGTCGTGAAAATCCTTGGCAACTTGAGTTGTGGTCGCAAATGAACGGGATTCTTTCCAACGATCGGCAGTGTGGTGGAACGCTGCAATTGAACCGGCCAACTGGTTAACATCAGCAGAAGATAACAGTCCAAGTTCGATGCGATGGCTCAGCAAGGCATCTTCAGGGAAACGCCTCATTTTGACGGCAAACTCGATTGGCGAACCGGCTCCCTCGATTTTCGCGTGCCCATTGATCATGGTGATGGGTACGACACCGAGGTAGAGATCAGACGTGTAGCGACGATCCAAACGGATTTCTTCGTGACAGAATTGTTCGCGCAGAGCCTGTGTCGAGTAATCTAGAAAGCTGATTTTCAGAGGCTTCTTGATCTTGTAAGCGAACTCACCTGCCAGCAGGACCCACGAGACGTGTGTCTCATGCAACACGATGGGGTCATTGAACTGCTGGGGATAAGCCTTGGCCGACTGCAGGTCCGCGATCAGTTCAGAACTGGAAAGCGGATTCACACTGGTTTGCAGATGAGCAGCCACGGAAGTGGTCCTTCAGCCCATGGTTGGTTAATCGATCTGTCAGTCGATTTGCAAGCGAATTATTTGGCTTGCGTTACATCGAGGGATGGCTTTGTCTCAAGGGCGGGTGCTCGAGCGACATCGACCTTGTGTTCTCGCATGTAGGCATGGCATTCGACGCAACGGACAGTCAATGCCACGTATCCTAAAGCGGCTCGGCCGATCTCTTTTTCTTTCGCCGCTTTCGCGATCAGATCGCACGTGCGGCGAAAGTCACGGCTTTGGATCGCGTACTCTTCCGTTTGGATTACATTCCAACCCGCCTCCAAGCTCAGCAGTTTGAGGGATCGAGCATGTTTGCCGATCATGTCGTAATCTTCCAAGGCCAAACCCTCGAGGATCTTTTTCGATTTCTCTAATTTGAGCTGCATCAGTGGCAGCACTTTGGCGGGCTTTGAATTCTCAGCCGACTTTTCGACCGCTTTCTGAGCGACGGTTGCCTGTTGCGCAACCAGTGGTGGGTCGCTTTGTGCAGAGCCGGCAACGAGGGCAGTTAACAAGGCGGCGAGTGGGATAATGAATCGTTTCATCGGGTAGCCTTTCTGGGGTATGAACTTTTCAGTTAGGTGGGTTGGTGTCAGTGGCCATCTCGATCGGCGAGATGAAACCCTCAGGTTTCAAGGCAAGAATCGAACAGGTGATATCGGCCAAGACAGTTTCAGCTGTGTTGCCGATCAGGAATCCAGCGGCGCCGGTTCGACAAACCGTTCCCATGACCAATAAGTCTGCTTCCAGACGATCAGCCACCGACCGGACCACACCGGCTGCATGTCCGCGATAAACGTGGCATTGAGATTCCGGAACTGAATTCTCAGAAGTCTGCAATAGTTCATGAAGACGATTGCGGACTTGTTGTTCGTGTTGATGCACCAACGTGTCAATCTCTGTATCCCCAGAGCGTCGCCGTAAGGCATTTTCCATCCAGACATCCCAGGCGGTCACGACATCCAATTGTGCGTTTTCTCGGGTGGCGATCGACGCTGCCAAGCCGAAGATCTCGCGATTCAGGTTTGCATGTGCCTGATCATGGGATTCCATGTCGACCGCGGCCAGCACTCGGTCAAATTCACCATGAATCTCAGGTTTGAGAATCCACAGCGGACAAGGACATATCCTCAACAGGGACCGCGCGACGCTTCCGAATAGACGACCGGCGGAGGACATCCCATCAGCGCATTTGATCACCAAGTCATATTGGTCTGACAAGACGCGTTGGACGATTTCTGTCGCTGGGTCGCCGACAGTCACCACGGTATCGATCGACACATCCGTGTCGATATATTCGCTCGCAATTTTTAACAGCTTTTGCTGGTGATCCTGACACAAGAGCTGTTCAATTTCTTCTGGCCCAGTGGCATCACTGAGCACACTCAAGGCCCGCGGAACTCGTTTCACCACATCCATTAATGTCAATCGAGCATCGTTCTCAATTGCCAATGTTACGGCTCGAGCGATAGCAGCCTCGGTTCTCTCGGTGCCCGCGTACATGAGGATGTGTTTGAAGCGTTTCATTGATCAGCACCTGTTGGCGGTGGGTCATCGACTGTTTCACTCACCGCTTGGTTCCGCGTCACCCAAACACTGCAAGCAGCATGCCGCAAGACGAATTGTGAGACACTACCTAACAGCACTCGACCTAATGCTGAATGCTGAGATTCTCCAACGACGACCAAATCAATTCCGTGCTCTTCAATGAATTCGATCAGGCCTTCGCCGATGTGGTCGCATTCTACGAGGTGCGATTGAACGTTAGGTGCTGAGGTTCGCACCTGTTCTGTCGCAGCTTCTAACGCGGATGTTGCGGCGGCTTTGGTCTCGTCTGTTTCGACCACGATTTCATTCAGAAACGCGGAAACATAAGAGACAACCGAAACGGTGTGAACTTCTGATTGACCACCCCATGGTGTGTTACAGAATTCTCGTAACGATGCCTCCGCAGGGCCACCGTTCTCGTAGCCGATCGCGATTCGAATCGGTCGCTTTTGTTCGCGAATCCCGGTGGGACGCACGACCAACACACTACAGTGCGCATGGGTGGCAACGTAGTCACTGATGCTTCCCAGCAGTAATCGCCGCACGGTCGATTGACCACGTGCTCCCAAGACAATCAGATCAGCGTTGTGTTCGCGAGCAGCATCAACAATAGCCTTACCTCGATGCCCCTCGCGGATGATGTGTTCGATTGATGCGTTGGCACCCTCAAACATCCCGGCGATATGCTCATAGGCTCGCTGGGCTGCTTGGCGTTCGCGATCGACCGATTCGGACATCGAGCCGGGAGATCCGTGAGCGTAAACCGTGGGGATCTGCAGAACTGTCAGTACGAACACCTCGATCTGTTCCCGATGCGGCAGGTGGGAGAGCAACCAAGCGGCTTCCTCGGCACCTATCGAACCATCCGATGCGATCACGATGCGTCTCATAGCTAAGTCTCTCCCCATTTCAATCTGTGCAAAATGATTCTGTTGTGTTCTGATGCAATCGCAGTGCCAGAGTCGATTCCACGAACAGAATCGGCTATCACCACGAGCAAGTGCGCGTTATCGCACAGTTCGACCGCTTTGTCACGGATTGGTGTGCTACGCGTGTGCCCCGGGCATCAAAAAGAGTTGAGCAGATCAGAGAGCCGAGCAAAGAGGAAAGCAGAGAGCAGGGCAGGGCACGCTTTTGGAACGGGAGTGAGATGTCAGCGGAAAACGCGAAGCAGAGATTCAATCGACGAGGTGGCACCACACCAAAGTTCAAATTCCCCCACGGTCGGTGACACATCGATCAAGTGAGACATGAAATGATGAGTGCCTCGCGAGCTGCCTCGCAACGCCTAGCCTTCTTTTTCGGTTGTCACGATGAACCTGATCGCAGCTGCACCGATTCATCAACGCAGTTCTGCCGACGGGCTTGCTCGATTGCCGGGCTTGCTCGATTGCCGGGCTTGCTCGATTGCCGGGCTTGCTCTGGGCACGCAACACCCTCGACAGGCCGCGATGATGGGCGACCGTCGCTCGAGACAATTGGAGAATACTGGCCCTCGAACGTCAGACTGAAACGCAGGCCAAGTCAGGCATCGATTTCGAAGCCTTTGCGATTCTTGCGTGCCAGGAACGAGTTCGCTTGTGCGTCGCCGATGATTTCCCGTTTCGTGGGATCCCATTTTAAGGCTCGGTTCAAACGCATTGCGATGTTGGAAAGGTGGCAGATCTCAAGCATTCGGTTGTGGGTCCAAACGTCCGAGATGGGTTGTTTTCGGGCCTGCATTGCTTCGATGAAGTTCGCGGTGTGGTTCGCGCTGACTTTGCCACCATAGACTTCCTCAATCGCTCCATCAGGCAGTGGATTATCAGCAAGATCTTCCACTGGTTTGCCGGCAATCTTGCCACGGTTGACAAAGAAGCGGCCTTTGGTGCCCTCGAACATGATTCCGTTATCGCCCTCACTGGTGATGATCAGTTCGACGTTGTTCGGCATATCGACTTGGATCTTGAATTGCGTGGCCGCGTTGTACTGATCTTGAACGACAGGGTTCCCATCCTTGTATTCAACGGGTAACGAAAACTCTAGCGGTGTTACTTTGCTCGGTCCCGTATCGCTTGCACCGAGTGCCCAGCATGCGATGTCGACATGGTGTGCACCCCAGTCCGTCAGTTTGCCGCCGGAGTATTCATGCCAGTTTCGGAACGCGTAATGACAATTGCTGTACAACGGAACTCCGCCACCATACCCTTTCCGCATTTCCGGCAATGCACGGTATGGAACCTTGGGAGCTGGTCCCAGCCAAGTATCCCAGTCCAACCCCTGCGGTACATCGACAACCGGGATTACAGGTGACGCTGCCATACCATTGATCCCGCATGTCACCCGCTTCACTGTGCCAATTCGTCCATGATTGACTAGAGCGACTGCTTGAAGAAATCGCTGACCAGATTCGCTCCGTTGCATCGTGCCAACTTGAAAGACACGTCCGGTTGCTTTCACTGCTTGTTCAATCAGTTTGCCTTCGGCGATTGTTAGTGTTAGCGGTTTCTCACAGTAAACATCCTTGCCAGCACTCATCGCTTCTAAAGCAATCTTGGTGTGCCAATGATCGGGTGTCGCGATCATGACGGCGTCAATGTCCTGACGATCAAGGATTTTTCGATAGTCTCCGTAGCCGTCCGGCTTCTTTCCCTGGCTCGCTTTGGCTTTTTCGAGATTCGCACCTAGCACGTTGGTGTCCACATCCGCCATCGCCGCAAAGTCGGCAAACTTGAACGACTTGGAAGTGATTGCCCAACCCTGATTGCGAAGACCGATTGTGGCGAAGGTGGGGCGATCATTTGGCGAGTCTTGGCCTAAAGCGACTCGAGTCGATCCATGAAACAACCCACAAGCACCTGCGGCAGTCGCCCCCTGAATGAAACGACGTCGGTTGAATGGGCGAGGATTTTGCATGGATCGTACCTTTCGGGTCACAGGAGTGGCGTTATCAACTCCATCATAAACAGATGGTGAGGTGCATTCCATCGATCGCTATTCTTCTGATCATCTCGTGAGTCGGCGAAGGACGATTTTGATGAATACTTTCCGGTTTAGCTCGATCGAGACTGTTCAGGACGAGTCAACGATTCAGGGTGAGACAACGATCACATCATCAAGCGGTTCGCGCATTCGATGCCTCCTGCTCCCAGGTTTATCAAGGCTTCATTCGACCGCTTTGGCGAAATTTTCGTCCTGCTAGGGTAATCCCCGATATTTTCCGTCGGTGGTCTTGTGGCCAAGCAACATCGGCAGTCGAAGCCGCCCCTCTGTTTCGTTGGATTCGCGAGGTCAGCCTCCTCTGGCATGCACCCGCACCAACAACTCGTCCTTTCCGGTTGACGATTTCGGAAGGTCAACCAAATCCAACGGGTGCTACATCTTGGCCAATGGAGCACAACGTTCCAAGGTCACCGCATTCATCAGAAATACCGTTCGCCAAGGTCGAAGCAGGAGACGCCCTTTAGACGATACCGATGACGCTGCTCGAGAATAAAAGCAGTCCGATTGCAGCGATCACGGCGAGTAGAATCCACCACAGGTTTTCGTGTTTCTCATGCAGTTCGTGTAGTTTTCGTAATTGGCTCATGGAATTGTCCTTGCACGTACCAAACAATCATTCGACAGCTCTTCATGGGGCATAGTCCGTGCCAAATCGGGTGAAGGCGATTCGCAACTTGTCTTGCTTGCTCTTTGACTCTGAAAAACGCGTGATTTCTGAAATAAAAATCTGGCGAAGTGCTTTCCTTTTTGCTGCGGATGGTGTGTCGTTCTACCCCATCGCGTGTGACAAGGACGCACTTTTTTGTTTCCAAGATTCCTTGGGTCGCTTTGCTCACCGCTTGAGACGACAATGAACGCTTTCACCCGCTAAAAACCCTTTCCACCGGTTCCCGCTATGAATCGTTTTAACCGTCGCCAGTTCCTGAACACCGCAACGACTATTGGGGTGATGTCATCGTTGCCAGCTCGCTCGTTGTGGGCCGCCGCCGCCAATGATGAGGTCCGGCTTGGTTTCGTCAGTTGTGGAGGACGAGCGGGGCAGTTGATGGGGCAGTTTGGAAAAGTGGACGGCGTCCGCGTGACTGGCTTGTGTGATGTCGACGAAAATCGTCTCGCGATGGCGAAAAAACGGTTCCCTGAGGCAGAAACATGGACTGATCTGCGTGGACTGATTGAATCCGACAACATTGACGTGGTGGTCGTTTCAACCTGCAACCACTGGCATTGCCTGGCAACGATCTGGGCGCTCGAAGCGGGCAAAGATGTGTATGTCGAAAAACCACTTTCCCACAGTCAATGGGAAGGTCAGCAAACTGTCGCCGCGGCTCGTAAGCACAATCGAATTTGTCAACTCGGAACCCAACAGCGATCAGATCCGATGCAGGCGGAGATCAAGAAGTTCTTGCATCAAGAACAGGGCTTGGGTGAAATCATCACGGCCCGTGTCAATCGATACGGTATCCGTCCTTCGATTGGGAAGCGATCCACGCCGCTCCCAATTGACAAAAATGTTGCTTACGACATGTGGCTTGGCCCCGCCCAGGATTTGCCGATCTTTCGCGAGAAGTTGCATTACGATTGGCACTGGGATTGGAACACAGGATCAGGCGAAATGGGAAACTGGGGAGTCCATGTGTTGGATGATGTTCGCAACAACGTCTTACAAGATTCGTGCACGCTTCCCAAGCGAATCATCGCAGGCGGCGGGCGTGTTGCGCTAAATGATGCCGGTCAGACGCCCAACGTTCACTTCGCGTACTTTGACACCGGTTCGATTCCTGTTGTGATTGGGCTGTCCAATTTGCCTGCTTCGCCCGGCGGCAAGAAAAGCCCCAAGCATCCGGGCCCCAGCAGCGGGTATGTCGTCTATTGCGAAGGGGGGCGATTCGAGGGCCAACGGGGAAGGGCGACCGCTTATGACAATGACGGGAAGGTGATTCGTAAATTCAGCGGAAGTGGCAATGTTCGTCACCAAGAGAACTTCATTGATGCCGTACGTCAACAAGACCGGTCACTTCTGAATGCAGAAGTGGAAGTTGGCAACGATAGTACTGGTTGGTGCAACTTGGCGAATGTCGCTGTTCGTGCGGGAGTCGATTTTTCGCGTCGCCAAGTCGCTGAAATCGACAACGAGTATTGGCAGGCATTGGTCGGCGAAATGGATCAACACCTCAAATCCCATGACCTTCAGTTGGATGATCGCCAGATCCGGCTCAGTACTGTGTTGGAAATGGACGACAAGTCACAACGATTTGTCGGCTCAGGAGCTGAGACTGCCAATCCGTATCTGACGCGCGACTACCGTGCAGGATTCGAAGTGCCCCAATACGTCGAGAGTGCATAAAGAGAATATTGTCGCTATGCGGGCATTTGACCGATGCTGCCAATCTGATCAACGTTCATGCTGGATGGTTACCAAACGTGTTCAGACCAAACCGGGCCTTCAGCGAGCAGCAGATTTACTGCGGTGCCAGATAGATGGCATCGCCGGTGAACCGATTTCGAAACTGTTCGCTGGTCCACGTTGTTTTCCCAAAGGCCGGATCGGCAATCAGCCAGTTGCCACTTTTTGTTCGGCCCAAAACGACGACTGCGTGTCCCTCGCCTCGCGGACCAAGCAGTCGATAGATCGGTTGACTTGAGCTTGGTCGTGCCGATTGGAATGGTTCAAATTGAACTAGTGCGATGTTGGGAAGCTGCTTGAGTACAGCCCAGTGATGTGGGTTGGTCGACGCGACTGCGGGCAAGACTGATTGGCTGCGGGATGCCGCCATCAATCCACTGAATAGTCTGAGCGGTTCGGTCCCCTGCTGACTGGTGTAACAAAGCTTCGCCAAGGTCCGCTCGGTGGAGTGAATTCCATGCAGCTGCATCAACGTGGAACCAGCAGCAGGTCCACAGGATGCCGGATGGCTTTGCAGACAAACCCCGTCGTGCCAGGTTGATTGCGAGTCGAGCTTCAATGGTGTCAGCGTAACGCGGATTAGCGGAGTGACGATGAACGCCACCGCTAGCATCGCGAATAGCCCGATCGTGATCGGGCGACGCCAGCCAGGCAATCGTTGCGACCGGCAGGCAAGTCCAGCGGTGAACGACAATAAAATGGGCATCAGATTCGACCACAACACGACTGTTGCAGCGGGCAAGGTGGCAAACCAACCGAGTCTGCCCGAGAAAATCCAGGCGTAGCCGAGCGAGCAGATTAAGCACGCTGCCAATGCGTAGGGACGCGCTCGATCTAGACGCTGGCTGGTCCAGTTCCCAACAGCGAGAGCCAGCACGGCAAGCAGACCAATGACGTAGAACTCGGCAAACGACGCCACAAACAAATCCAAATCTCCCGAACCTCAAACCATCAATGTTAACAAAGGATTAACATTTTGTTGTTTTCAGATCAAGATTAGACGTCGATGCGGTTCTGTTCGCCGAGTCGGATTGAGTTCGCTGGTGCCGTACCAAGCTAGCCAGCGTCGAACCGGCTAGCGCGTCCAAACATAGGTAGCCGAAGGTGGTTTACGCATCGGTTGCCAAAGCTGAGCAGTGTTCGCTCTGGCTGGCGACAAAGAGTTACAGAAATGTTTGTCGAGGGTGGCCGGGTGCCGCTCACTCCGTTGAAAAACGGTGCACGGTCACTTCGTGCAGTTTCGCCCCGGGCCGTAGTAGGGTGGACGGAAATGTTTCCCGATTTGGCGCGTTGGGATAGTGCTGCGTTTCCAGACAAAACGCTTCATGTTGCCCGTGTCCCGCCGAATGTTCGTTGCCGGGCAAGTGATTCGCCGTGTATAGCTGCACACCCGGCTGAGTCGTCTCGATTTCCAGCACCCGCCCACTGTCGGGGTCGACCACGCGGGCCGCCAACCGTTGGTCTCCGCTCTCGCCGCGAACGACATAACAGTGGTCGTAGCCCTTGGTTGCTTCTAATTGGTCGATTCGAGCTCCCAAGTTCATCGGCTGTCGAAAATCAAGCGGTGTGCTTTCGACATCGTTTAACTTGCCGGTGGGAATCAGGTCCTCATCGACATCTAACCATTGGTCGGCTTCGATCACAGCGACGTGATTACGGACGGTACCGCTGCCGAATCCACCCAAATTCCAATAGCTGTGATTGGTCAAATTGATGTGAGTTGGAGCATCGGTGGTGGCCGTGAATCCGATCGTCAATTCGTTGTTGTCGTTCCAACTGTAGTCAACAGTTGCCTCGACCGTTCCGGGAAAGCCTTCTTGGCCATCGGGGCTGGTCAGATGAAACCGAACACCAACACAATCTTTATCCTGGTAGCTCTCACCCGCCCAATACTGGTAGGTGAAATTGGTATTGCCGCCGTGCAGGTGGTGCTTGCCGTGGTTGATCGTGACCTGGTGTTCCTTGCCATCGATGGTGAATTTTCCTTCACCGATGCGATTGCAGAAACGGCCGACCGTGCTGCCGAAATACGGATGCCCTTTCAGGTAGGGCTGCAGCGAATCGAAGGCCAGATTGACATTCGCTCGTTTCCCATCTCGATCGGGTACGTTGACATCCATCAACGTGGCACCCCAATTCATCACTGACAGGCTGTGGCCGTGGGAATTTGTGAGCGTATATTGCGTAACCGGCTGTCCGTCGGGAGTCTCGCCGAGTGACTTGGTTTCGATCTTCATCGTGTTCGAGTGGGCAATCGCGTTGGCAAAAGGAACAATACAGGTCAAAATCAGACTTGTAACAGCACATCGGGGAAGCATCATGACGGGTTTTCCGAAGTTCGTGTACCGGACATCGACGGGTGTCAGCTGCCTGCGTCCTGACTTGGCCGCCTGTATCCTCCCGGCGTACCACCATTCCTACAGCTTAACCGACCTGATCTTTGGCTTTTCGGTGAACAGAACCACCGGATCGCGATTGTTTGCCTGTCCCTAAAATTTTTGTGGATCCATCACTCGTGACCACCAGCACCGCGTTCAAACCGTTACGGATTGGGAATCTGTCCATTGGATTTCCGATTGTCCAAGCCGCGTTGTCCGGCTACAGCGATTTACCGATGCGCGTGGTGGCGCGGCGGCATGGTGCCAGTTATACGCTTTGCGAGGTGATGCTGGATCAGTTCTTGGTGGCACTAACCAAGCGTCAAAAAACCAAGCATTTTCTGGAGATCCATCCTGATGAACCGCCGGTTGGTGGTCAGTTGATGGGAGCGGAGCCGGAACAATTTTCCGCCGGCGCAAAGAAGTTAGCAGAGGCTGGATTCGATGTGATCGATGTCAATTTCGGCTGTCCGGTGAAGAAAGTGCTGGGTCGATGTCGGGGTGGATTCCATTTGTCACAGCCGGAGGTCGCCATTGAGATCCTGCGGCGAACCCGGGATGTCGTCCCAGCGCATATTCCTGTGACGGTTAAAATGCGCCGCGGTATCGATGACAGCGAGGAATCACGCGACCGCTTTTTTCAGATTCTTGACGGCGCCATTGATGCAGGACTGGCCGCCGCGACTGTTCACGGACGCACCGTCCAACAGCGATATATCGGCCCCAGTCGATGGCAATTCTTGCGTGAGGTGAAAGAGCATGTTGGTGATTCGCTCACCCTGTTAGGAAGCGGAGACTTGTTCACCGCTCAGGATTGTTTCGCGATGATGGAACAGACGGGAGTCGACGGCGTCACAGTTGCTCGCGGAGCGATTGGCAACCCATGGATTTTCGAGCAGGCTCGCGCTTTGGGTGCCGGGGAACCGTTGCCATTGCCGCCGACACTACACCGGCAAGCGGCAGTGATTCGTGAGCACTTTGAGCTTTGTCAGAAAACCTATGGGCCGGACCGTGCGCCCCGTTTAATGCGTAAGTTTTGCATTAAGTACTCACACAGCCATCCTCAATATGAAACGGTCCGCGCCGCCATTGTTCGGCTGAAGACGAAAGCAGAACTGGAAGCAGTGCTCGCGCAGTTCTATCAACAAGATGCACCTGGTCGCTATGTTCCCAGTGAGATTCATGGCGTCCAAACAGAGTGCTGATTCGAACTGTCAGCGATTCGCAGGGGACAAGCGATTTGGTCTCGCGGCGTTGGACTTCCTTGAACAGGGATAGCCTACGACTCGTCTTCTTTTTTGTATTGGTCCAGGCGGCGGTACAGTGTTCTCGCGCCTATCTGAAGGATCTTGGCTGCTTCTTCGCGATTGTCGTTGGTCAGTTTCAGCGTTTCTTCGATGGCCCAACGCTCGACCACTGCTAATGGTTGCCCAACCAAATCGGACTGTCCTTCTAGTGCCAAGACCGGTTCCATGTCGATTGTTTCGTCACCATCAGCGAGTTCCGGTGGCAAGTCATCAATGTCCAGCTTGCTGTCGGTGTCCAAGACGACCATTGTTTCGACGAAGTTGCGTAACTCCCGAACGTTTCCGGGCCAGTCATAACTAAAGAATCGCTTGGTCACAGCGGGGGTAAAATGGGCCGCCGGTTTATCGTGTCGTCGAAGAAAGTGTTTTCGGAAATGGTCCATCAGCGGAACGACATCTTCCAATCGGTCGCGCAAGGGGGGCAATTCGACGGTGACGACTTTCAGCCGGTGGTACAAATCGCTGCGGAATTGTCCTGCTGCGATGAGTTCTTCCAAGGGGCGATTCGTCGCCGAAATCAGCCGTACGTTGACCTTGATCGTCTTGTTGTCACCAACACGAGTGATTTGGTTGTCTTCCAGCACTCGCAGCAATTTAATTTGCGTGTTGGCTGGCATGTCACCAATTTCATCGAGGAATAACGTACCCCCGTTGGCGTATTGAAACGCTCCCTCGCGATCAGAGACTGCATCAGTGAAGGAGCCTTTTACATGGCCGAAGAGCTCACTCTCGACTAGGTTTTCAGCGATTGCGCCAGTATTGATCGCAACAATTCGTTTGTTCCGTCGTGGGCTGTTTTGGTGAATCGCTTGCGCAATCACTTCCTTGCCCGTTCCATTTTCACCAGTGATCAATACCGTGGCATCTGTGGCGGCGATACGACGGATGCGATCGATCACATTTTGCATCTTCTTACTGGCGTAGATGATGCCTTCGAATCCAAACTTTTCGTCCAGCCGTTGCAGGAGTTCCGTATTCCGTCGCTTCAACGCGACTGCTTCGGCGGCCTTTTCGGTAATCGCCCGCAATCGATTGGGGGTGATCGGTTTTTCGAGAAAGTTAAAGGCGCCTTTCTGCATCGCTTCGACAGCAATCGGCACCGTGGCGTGGCCGGTGACCATCACCACTTCGCAATCGGGAAGCCGTTGCTTGGCGAGGTTCAGAATTTTCATTCCATCAACATCATTCATCACCATATCGGTGACGATGATATCGAAGGTATCTTGCTCGATTAGCTTTGCCGCCTCGGGGCCGCTGGTTGCAACCTCGCAGGTGTATCCAACTTTCTCGAGACTCTCGGTCATCGCTCGCGCATGAGCGGCTTCGTTATCGACGACCAGAAGTTTCAATTGCGAGAGGTCGAAATCGAGCGACTTCAAGCTGGTGCCTGACGTACCTCCGCTGTCAGCGGCTGGGCAAGCATTGAATACGATTGGGAATAAAGGCATCACGACTCTGCTAGTTCAACTGGCGAAATTAAGTCACCGATTCTGCATAACGAACTTGGAGCGATTCAACCTCCATCGGTGCCTCGCGACTGGCTTGCATAGCCCCCACCGCTGCTTCGGCGGCAGCCAAGGTCGTAATGCAAGGAACCCCATGCTGGACAGCGGCTGCCCGGATGCGTCCTTCATCAGTCCTTGCTCCCTTGCCGTTGGGAGTATTGAGAATCAACTGAACATCATCGTTTTTGAGATAGTCAATCAGGTTGGGATGACCTTCGGCGATCTTCTTCACCCGCGTGACTTTGACGCCCCCTTCTTCGAGCCGCGCCGCGGTGCCCGACGTGGCTAGCAGATCGAATCCCATGGCAGCTAAACGCTGCCCGATTGCGACTGCTGCATCCTTATGTCGGGAGGTCAAGCTGATGAAGATTTTTCCTGATTCGGGCAACACGCTTCCAGCAGCGATCTGACTCTTGGCGAAGGCTAGTGGAAACTCCTCGCTGATTCCCATCACTTCGCCGGTGCTTCGCATTTCTGGGCCCAATACGATGTCGACGCCGGCAAATTTTCGGAAAGGGAAGACACTTTCTTTGATCGAAACATGTCGTGGAATCGGTTCGTCGACGATTCCGAGTTCTCGAAGCGTAATGCCTGCCATGACTTTCGTGGCGATGTTGGCAACGGGGACGCCAGTTGCTTTGGAGACAAACGGTGCAGTTCGGCTCGCCCGAGGATTGACCTCCAGTACGTAGACCAGTGGACCTTGCTCGTCTTGTTTGATGGCGAATTGGATATTCATCAAACCGATCACGTTCAACCGTTTCGCCAATTTCTTTGTCGCTTCGCGAATCTCATCCAGGATTTCTGGGGTCAGACTGAACGTAGGAATCGCACAGGCCGAGTCACCTGAGTGGACGCCCGCTTCTTCGATGTGTTCCATGATGCCCATCACGACGCATTCCTGCCCGTCGGCGATCGCATCAACATCGACTTCGGTCGCATCTTCTAGGAAGCGGTCGATCAAGACAGGTTTACCATCGGCGACCACAAAGGCTTCCGCGACATATCGTTCGAACTGGGATTGGTCGTAGCAAATTTCCATGGCGCGACCACCCAAAACAAAGCTGGGACGAACCAATGCTGGGTAGCCAATTTTCTTGGCCTCCAAGCGGGCTTCCGCCATGTTGCAGGCCGTACCGCTGGGTGGTTGCCGCAGTTCGAGTTCGTTAATCAGCTGCTGGAACAGTTCGCGATCTTCTGCCATTTCGATGGTTTCGACGCTCGTTCCAATGATCGGCACACCCGATTCTTTTAGCCCGCGGGCAAGATTCAGCGGTGTCTGTCCACCGAACTGAACGATCACTCCATCGGGTTGGATGGCGTCACAGATATTCAGCACATCTTCGATTGTCAGCGGTTCAAAAAACAGGATGTCAGAGGTGTCGTAATCGGTGCTGACCGTTTCTGGGTTACTGTTCACCATGACACTTTCGATGCCAATTTCGCGGAGCGCAAAACTGGCATGGCAGCAGCAGTAATCAAATTCGATTCCCTGGCCAATCCGATTGGGTCCGCCGCCGAGGATCATGATGCGTTTTCGATCTCCTTTCGGCGGTAATTCGTCTTCTTGTTCGTAGGTGCTGTAGTAATAGGGCGTGTAGGCTTCAAATTCGGCGGCACAGGTATCGACGCTCTTGTAAACGGGTCGGATTCCCATTTCCAAGCGTTTCGCTCGAACGGAAGATTCAACGCTGCCGACGATGTGTGCCAGTTGGCGGTCCGAGAAGCCGTTGCGTTTGGCATGCCACATTTCCTCTCGCGTCATTTCGTCGAGGGATTCAAGTTTTGTTAAGCGATTTTCCTCCTCCACAATTTGCGACATGTGATCGAGGAACCAGACGTCAATATTGGTCAGATCGAAGATCTCATCAATCGACATCCCCGCCTTCATGGCATAACGGATGTAGAAGATGCGTTCGGCTCCGGGGGTGCCCAACTTGGCTTTGATTTCGTCCATATCGGGTTGGGATTCAGTTCCCCATGCGTCCCGATTGTCACTTCCCAAACCAAAGGCGCCGACTTCCAGTCCCCGCATGGCCTTTTGTAGCGATTCTCGGAAAGTCCGACCGATGGCCATCGTTTCGCCGACGCTTTTCATTTGGGTCGTTAGTGTGGCGTCGGCTTCCGGAAACTTCTCGAAAGCAAACCTTGGCATCTTCGTGACCACGTAATCGATGGTTGGTTCGAAGCAGGCCTTGGTTTTTTTGGTGATGTCATTGGGCAATTCCCACAGCCGATAACCAACGGCCAATTTGGCTGCGATTTTGGCGATTGGGAAACCGGTTGCTTTGCTGGCCAGCGCGCTGGAGCGACTGACCCGTGGATTCATCTCGATCACAATCATGCGACCGCTGTTGGGCTCGATCGCAAATTGGATGTTACTGCCACCCGTTTCGACACCGATTTCACGAATCACGGCGAGCGAGGCATCTCGCATCCGCTGATATTCTTTGTCCGTCAGGGTTTGAGCCGGGGCGACGGTAATGGAGTCACCGGTATGCACGCCCATTGCGTCGAAGTTCTCGATGCTGCAAATGATGACGACGTTGTCATCTTTGTCGCGCATCACCTCCATCTCGTATTCCTTCCATCCGATGATCGATTCTTCGATCAGGACTTCGGTCACGGGTGATTGGTCGAGTCCATTCTGGACCAGCGAGTCGAACTCGTCTTTGTTGTACGCGATGGCACTGCCGCTTCCGCCCATGGTAAAGCTGGGACGCACGACTGCAGGCAAACCGACTTCACTGAGGGCTTTTCGAGCCTCCTCGAGCGTGTGGACGGTGAAGCCTGTGCAGACGTCCAGTCCGATTTTTTCCATGGCGACCTTGAACTGATCGCGTTCTTCCGCCTTCGCGATGACGGCCGCATTCGCGCCGATCATCTCCACGCCGTACTTTTCCAGTACACCGTTGGCTTCGAGGTCCATGGCGCAATTCAGTCCGGTCTGGCCACCGAGCGTGGGCAACAAGACATCGGGCCGTTCCTTGTCAATGATCTTTTCGATCATTTGCCAGCTGAGCGGTTCAATGTATGTGCGGTCCGCTGTGGCGGGATCAGTCATGATGGTCGCTGGATTGCTGTTGACCAGCACGACCTCATATCCCTCCTCTCGGAGCGCTTTGCAGGCTTGGGTGCCGGAATAGTCAAACTCACAGGCTTGACCGATCACGATTGGACCGCTTCCGATAATCAAAATCTTGTGAATGTCATCGCGGCGAGGCACGTTTATCGATTCCAGCGGGGGGAGGCAAGTGAGTGCAAATTGCCGTCGAGAATAGCAGAAAATCGGTGACTGTCGAAGCCGCTGGAAGGTCAAGTTTATTTCGATGGCGGCAAACTTGCCCTTGTCGCCAAAGTGGATGCGACCAGATTTTCGGGCGGATGGCTCTCAAGAACCTTCTTTTTTCCGCCCGTTTCGGTCCTGCCATCCCCGCCAGGCAGCCGGGCCATACCTCCAAATAAATCCCGTCGCAATGAAGGCTGCTCCGGTGAGAGTCCACCATTTGGGAGGTTCGTAGCTGGCCAAGTGCCGCCATGCGAGAAACGTCCAGAGCGGCACCGCCAGTGGCTCCAGCAGGGTGATCAATCCTGCCTCGTTACTCTCCACCTCGCGAACCGCATAAGCAAAAATCATATAGGGAATCGCCAGTTGTACCGCTCCCAATCCAAATAGAGCGACCCATTGGATCCCGTGTGGCATCGGGGTCTGACCTATCACGAGTGGCCACAAACAGAGCACTGAGACACCGTGGTTGACCAATCCGATCCAGGCAACGTCCACGCCGCGTAGAGATCGAATCGATAAAACCACCCCGGCGTACATCAGCCCCGAGAATAAGGCTAAGCCGATTGGTCCGGTTGCCAGTGAATCGGTCGCGACCCGGGATTCCATCGTCACGATCACGCTGATCCCGATCAGCGATAACGCAATCATCACCCAGTCTCGATGTCGCGGGCGATCACCCAGTCCCAGCAATCCTGCCACCGCCACCCAAGACGGGCCGACGTACTGAAGCCAGATCGTTGTCGTTTCTGATCCACCCACCATCGCCACCAGAAACGAGTAGGTCATCGCTGTGAATGAAAGTGACATCGGAATCATCGCCAGCCGAAATTGCGGTCGGCGGACGAACGGCAGGACGGTCAGGGCAGCGAACACCGCCCGCCAAAAAGTCAGCGCGACACCCCGCGTCTCGATTGGCCAATCGTCGAACCAGGGAGCTTTGGCGTAAAATCCGCTCGTGCTCCACAGCAGCGAAGCGACGACGACTAGCAATCGTGATCGATCCCGACTTGATAATCCTTTCATTTCAATTCAATTGATGCGGTGACCGGCAAATGATCGCTAGCGAAACGCCCCGATTGTGTCCGCGGATCGAGCACTTCAACAGTGCGAACGGTTACCGGCCCTTCCACGAATAGATGGTCAATGATGCGATCAGGGATGATCTGAGAGAACCCATTCCAAGTACTGCCTGGACCAATCGGCTCTTGCTCACTGGCTTTCCGCGCGTCTGTCAGTGGATTTGAATCGGTAACCTCCAATGTCGTTAGCGCCTGATAGGGATCAGAACCGGGGAGGCAATTGAAGTCACCCATCACAATCGTGGGGAGGCCTTCGCCAAGCTGGTGAGCCATCCGCCGGATCAGCTTCGCACTCTCGGTTCGAGCTTGAACTCCACGGTGGTCAAAATGTGTATTGGCCACCCAAACCTGTGCCTCGCTATCGCGCCGTTTCAGAACCATCCAGGTGCACGTGCGGGGCAGGTCAGCATCCCAGCCTTTTGTCCCGACTTGGTCAGGAGTCTCACTCAACCAGAAGGTCCCCTGGGACGACATTTCCAGCAGATCGCGTCGAAAGAAGATCGCAGCATGTTCCCCGCCACTTTTTCCGTCGCTGCGGCCCAATCCGTACGAGTCGAAATCGGTCAACCTTTTCCTTAGTTGGTCAAACTGTGGTTTTGTGACCTCTTGCAATCCGATCAGGTCATAGTCGTCAAGGAAGTTGGTGACGGCTTCGATGCGTTTGGGCCAATAGTCCTCGCCGTCACTTCGATTCATGCAGCGAATGTTGTAAGTGACGATTTTCAATGGCTCGACAGCAAAGGAAGATGCCGCCGACAAGAACACAATTTGTAACAGCAAAAGTCGAAGCATGATAATTTTTGTCCATCGGCGTTAGTCTGCCACCCGAAAAGCTTCTTTCCGGCCAGTCGGTGAAAATCGCTCTTCCGTAAAGTACTGTCAATCGCCGACCGATTTCGTCTGGCGCGAGCAATTGCCAAGCTGCCACGGCGAGGGGGCGTTTCAGTCGACGCCATTGCTCCGGTCACGTTCTCAATGGGTCCGGGCTTTTTGCGAGACACAGCCTTGTCCAAGACACTGTCTTATCCAAGGCACTGTCTTATCCAAGGCACGGGTCTTTGAAAGAGAACATCGGGATCGGTAAACGGCCCGCATGTCGAGTGTAGATCGGATCGGCCGTCCAATGTTTACTCGTGGCGGAGTGCTTCAATCGGGTTCATTTTGGCCGCTCGAATAGCCGGGTACAGCCCGCTGAGCAAACCGACACCGACAGCAATCATCACTGCTAAGGGGATTGTCCATAACACGATGGCAGGTTCCGCTTCACGAATTGCTTCGGGCAAGGCAGCAAACTTGTCTTCCATGGTGTTTTTGGCGAACCAGTTCAACAGGCGATAAATTGGCAAGCTAAGCAATCCGAAGACGATACCCATGATTGCTCCAGCGAAGCTCAAAACGATAGTTTCGACTAAAAACTGTCGTGTGATATCTTTTTGCTTCGCTCCGAGAGCACGACGGACGCCAATTTCGCGGGTCCTTTCCGTGACGCTCGCCAGCATGATGTTCATGATGCCGATGCCACCGACCACCAACGAGATACACGCGATCAGGATCCCGATCCCGAGGAACATCAATTTCATATTCCGAGCCTGCTCAAGCAGTTCCAGCGGGACGACTACTGCTGTGTCGCTCATTTCTGCATGATTCGCTGCCAGCAAAGATTCGATCAAAGCGGCCGCCGGTTTCACGTCGTCCTGGTTTTTCGCCTGGAGTGTAATCTGATTCAATTCCATGATTTCGGTTTGGAATTGACCGCTGCGACGGGTCACGATCATGTCGCCGATGCGTTTCCGCAACGTGCGCATCGGGATGTAGATGTCTTTGCTGAAATCTTGCGAGTCGAGCGATCCGCCAATCGCTGCCGATGGGTTGCGATGCTCCAACACCCCAACCACTTTGTACTTGTCGGTGTGCTCCGGGATCGTGACGCGTTTGCCGATGGGTTCTTCGTAGGGGAACAGTTTTTCGGCTACGCCAGCCGAGATGACGCAGACCGTGTCAGCTTGCAGTTCATCAGCATCTGACAAGAATCGACCGCCGCCGGATCGAATCACGAGTTGATTCACTTCGGCGTAAGCGGGCGTACAGCCAACGAGGCGGCCGTCTACGGTTTCGTCACGATAAGTGAATTGGCGACGGATTTCGCGGATCGGTATCGCCGATTCGATGGTCGGCACGTTCGATAAGATTCGGTCTAAATCACTCCGCAGCAATCCATATTCGGAAACCCGAGATCCAGCCAACTTTTCTTCTGGTGGCTTTTGACTGCGAACGATGATTGTCGTCGAGCCGAGTGATTCAATTTGCTTTTGGACTTGGTTGCTGGCCCCTTGGCTGATGGCGGTCAACACGATGACTGCCCACACGCCAATCATGATGCCCAACATCGTCAAGATGGTGCGCAACGGGTGCAGAGCTAAGCTCTTGATTCCAAGTTTCCAGGTTCTGAGCCAGATCATAAATTTGTCGTGGGTGGGTTATTGTCTTGCCAACAACTCTTCGACCGCTTGCAGTTGCAGGTTTTTCGCGGCGGTCCGTCGTTCTTCGCTCACAACTTCATCGGTGTGCAGCATGCCGTCTTTCAGTCTCACGATCCGTTTGGCCCGCTCGGCGACATCATCTTCGTGAGTCACCAAGATAATGGTTCGGCCCTCTTCGTTCAGTTCATCAAAAATCGCCAAGATTTCGGCGGTCGTTGCGGAATCGAGGTTTCCAGTCGACTCATCGGCCAGCACAAACAGCGGATCATTGACCAAGGAGCGGGCGATGGCAACTCGCTGTTGCTGGCCACCCGAAAGTTGTTGTGGACGGTGATCCAGGCGATCTCCCAAACCGACTCGTTCGGCCAAATCAATGACACGCTTGCGTTCCTTCAAGCCGAGCCGACCTTGGTAGTAAAGTGGCACTTGGATGTTTTCCACAACCGTCAACTGTTGAATCAGGTTGTATGACTGAAAGACGAATCCAATTCTTTGGCTTCGAATTTCGGCCAGTTCGTCGTCCGTCATGGTTGAGATGTCGTCCTCTCCCAAAAACAGGCTTCCACCGGACGGTTGATCTAAACACCCCAGCAAGTTGAGGAGCGTACTTTTCCCACTCCCGGAAGGTCCCATGATGGCAGCGTAATCACCCTCTGGGACATCAAACGAGACGCCACGAAGCGCGTGAACGGTCTCACTTTTGAGGACATAGTCTTTTGTCAGATCTCGAATCGAACATGCTAGGCGGCGTGGTCCACTCGGTTCGGAAGTGGCATCTGCGGTTGGCGATCCGTAGGCGTCAGTCATGCTCATTATCGGGGCCCTCCACCACCAGCACCCCCGCCGAATCCTCCTCCTCCTCCTCCTCCTGGCCGACCACCCGAGCCCATCCGGGAGCTCATCGCCTTTTTCATCTCAGCACGGCTCACATTGCCGTCACCGTTGCTGTCGGCCATCTTCACCATTGACGATCGGTTGGGGTCCATTGCTTTCAGCTCTTCTGCGCTGATTACACCATCTCCGTCGGTGTCGCTGCCCTCCATGATCCGAGTGACGATCGAATCCATATCAAAACTTCCACCACCTGGACCTCCACCGCCGGCACCTGGACCTCCACCGCCGGCACCCGGTCGTCCACCACCGGCACCTGGTCGTCCACCGCCGCCACCTGGTCTTCCACCACCGGCACCGGGTCTTCCACCGCCGCCACCTGGTCGTCCACCGGCGGCCGGTGTCTTACGTCCTTCTGCGGCAGCGACCTCCGACGCGACATCTCGCATGTCACTGTTGTCTTGCCGCACGATTTCCGGAAGATCCATTAGGGACAAGTGGTCACGCAAGTTCAGCACGACCACGCCATTTTCTTCGATGCCCTCTTCAATACTTGCCATCGTGTCGTTGGTGGCGCCGATTTTTACTTTCAACGTTGCGAATTCTGCGGGGCCATCTTTGCTCAGCACGTACATATCGTCGCCGTGCTCGTACAGGGCCTGGATTGGAACCTGCAACGCATTATCGAGTTGTTCAACAAAGATTTGAACCTCGGCTGTCATTCCGGTCCGAATGCTCTCCGGTGGATTAATGATCTCGACGATGGTCGCGTACTCTTTGATGGACGAACTGAAGAAACTGCTCGGTTCCGCGTAGCGGTTTACCTTTTTGACTCGGCCAGTCAACGTCAGTCCGGGAATCGCATCTACCGAGATGCGAGCGGCCAGGCCCTCGCGGACCACCGTGATCCTCGACTCGTTGATTTTGCACTTGACCTGCCTCGCTGTTGGATCTGGCCGCTTGATAATGTCGTGGCGGTCTCGAACTTGTGACCCAGCTTCCACAACGAACTCCGCGCTCCCACCACGACTGCTGTAGCGGTTCGCATGCACGACAACTCCGTCTGCTGGAGCGTACATGATGCATTTGGAGACTTGCTCTTCAATCTCGGCTAGTTCGGTCTCTTCTTCGACCAGTTCTGCTCGGGCAGCGGAAAGGTTTGCATCAGCGGCTTCAATATCACTGTCAAACCCAACGAGCATTTTCTTCTTCGTTAAGGTCTCTAGCACCATCAACTTTTGCGTCGTTGAATCGAGCCTGTTCTGGGCGTTGGCGACCGCGTATCGGTCCGCCTCAAGTTGCAAGGACTTGAGCAGTCCTTTGGCGACGAGTCGCTCACTGCTTTCGCTAACTAGTTGATTCTTTCGCAGATCTTGCTCCGCGATCGCTTGATCGCCCAAAATTTCTTTGCGCTGAGTTTGGTAGACGCCGTCTAAATATTCTTGTCGTGCGATTTTCGCTTGCTCGACGTTCGCTTCCGCGGTGGTCACGGCAGCCTCCGCAGAGATCACGCGGATCCTCTTTTCCTTCAGCTGCAGCTCAAGTTCGGATGAGTCGATTTCAACTAACTTGTCACCCTCTTTGACTTTCGCTCCCTCATCGATCACCCACAGGATGGTGACACCGCCCATTCCCCGCGATTGCACCTGACAGGTGACGTTGATATTGCTGCTGCTTTCGATCTCGCCCTGCTCGAGCACGATGTGATCGAATGCACCTTTTGAGGCGACTGCGGTGATCAGCTCTCCTTCGGCAAAACCAGTTTCCCGGTAAATGACCTTGTATCCGATGGCACCAACAACGCCGACCAGAATCAAGCAAGCCAGCAAAGCGCCAACTAAACCACCGTGGCGATCAAAATTTGGGCGATGGGGACGCTGAGTCCGAGAAAGCAACTCGTGTTTCATTGGGAATTGGGGTGAAATGGAGGGCTGGCGGGAACGCGAAGAGAGCTATTTGAAGAACCCTCGACAGGTTTTGGAGTTTCGGAATCTTTTTCGACTCCAAATCGCAGAATCAGGGTGGGGAAACGGGGATTCTGAAAGCGAATGGACACTACAGTCTACTCAGCGTGTCAAAATAGCGATCGGTTTGCACCTGCATTTTCGGAGAGATCTTACCGGAAAGCTCTTCCGGGTTTATCGCGAACAGGGGGTTAATCTCGACCTGAACCCCCGAATCTACCACGCCGCCGGAAGACTCGATCCAGCTTTGGTGAAGCTCCGAAATTGCCTGACGAGCAAGGCTGGCTGTGTCGGTCGCTGCACCCTCAGCGTTCTTAACCGGCGCAAATCCCTGACACGGCAGAACTTCGGCCACGAAAGCATTTTTAGCTTGAGGCAAGAGATCGAAGATGAATCGCTCAAATTTAGTAGCGTTGGGTTGTGCTGGATCGTGCACGAGACCGGCTGCATCCAGATACGGCACTTTCTTACGAGCTCGATGAAAGGGCAGGGCGTCGGATGAATCGCTGGCCCGCTGCAGGAAATCGACGTCGATGATGTGAACCGCGATATTTCCTGCCCAAAGACGCAATTGACCCTCCTGATCCGTCGCCTCGGCAGCCGAATCGGGCAAATCGCTGTACTCAATGATCTGAACTTGCCCATCGATACTGACCACGTTGCCGACCCGTTCGGTGGCGTATCGCTTGCGGATGACTTGGGTGGTCATCTCGCTTTCGGCCATCAAGTGATGTCCCAGGAGGGTTGGATCACACAAATGGGCGAGGGGATTGTCGACCTGGATGTAGGCTAGTTGGCGAACGCCGCGATCTTTGGCTTCCTGTAAGCAGCCGCTCCGTTGCAATGCTGCGACGGTGCCACCATGCCCATCGGGGCTGAGAGCTAACGAGTCTTTTTCTGCCAGCAATAGCTTGCCGGTTTCGGCATCGACAGCTGGCATCGTTCCCTGTTTGAAAATGACGACATCATTCGGTGACAAGCCAAGGTAATCGTGTTCTTTAAAATAAGCGTGAGTTTCGTCATCAGTCGCTTCACTCGTCATCACGAAGAGTGGGATTTTCACTGAGTAAGCTTGCTGGATTGCAATCAGGCGGTCGGCAAAGAACTGGAACAACGTGCGGTTCGAAACTGGGCCAATCGGAAACATTCCCTTGGGTTGCGGAAAGCCCAGGCGTGTTCCTTGGCCGCCCGCGACGATTACGGCTCCTACCTGCCCGTCGCGAATGGCCTGTTCGCCTCGCTGGCGAGCCTCGGCCACCGTCCAATTTGCACCACTTCCCTCGGCATTGACCGACGGAGGTGGAGCCGCTGCTTTGGCCATCGCTGCAAAATCTTGCTCGGCATCCTGACCAGCAATCAACGCGTCCAGCTGAACAAGATCAACCTCCTCGATCTGCGTCGCAAGTTGTTTCCGTTGCGAGTCAGAAATCTCATCCCAAAACCGAAGCACATGCTCTTGTTGGTGAGCCTTCAGCCGGTTGTGAAGTTCGTCGAACTTCTCATTTTGGTCAGGCATTGTTCAATCCTGTCTTGAAACGTTTGGTGGCGTTGGAAGGCGAGCGAACCCTTCGCCAATCGCGAGTTGATTTGTTAATGTCGAAAATGCCATTGTGGGTCATCGTATCGCTGCTGGCGGAGCAAACCGATGCGGGTTTTCAAAAACTCGCAGTTAGCAGAACCCGTTACCTGAAATGCCGTTTTGACGTCTTCACTGAATTGCTTCGGATCAATCGGCAGGTTGGTGACGAAATCACGATGGTCCCGACCCGCACGGTAGTCAGGCTGGCGAGGTGCAAACTGCAAAGCACAGACCATCGTGTCCAGTTCCATCCCGTACAGGATGGTGCCGTGGTACAGCAAGTGATTTCTCGAAATCTTCAGGCTGTTCCCTGAGCATTTTCGATTTTGCCACGTCAGATCACAGATCCCTTGCCATTCTGTTTCGATGACTTGAGATTGCAACGCTGCCAAGATGCGACTCATGACAAATTTGTGCGCGATGTCGATCTTTCGCAATGAATCATCGCCAGCGAGGGAGAGAACGACGCTATACATCAGGCACCCCGGTCCACCAACAACAGTGGCGCCGCCACTACATCTTCGCAGCACCGGGATGGCGTGCCTTTTGCAATATTGGAGATCGATTTCGTCGTCAATCCGCGTGGAGCGACCGGCAACGACTGCCGGAGCCGAAAACTCCCAAAATCGAATGCTCTCTCCAATCTCACCTTCGTCCGCTGCCAACAACAACGCTTCGTCCAATGCTAAATGGTCGGCAGGATCGATAAAGTTGTCGGTGATTTGTTGCATCGATCGGTAAGTCGGCAAACAGGAGTAGGAACGGAGATCGAGTGAACGATGTTAGCGGAAGGTTGTTGCCTGTGATCCGAGCACACCGAAAGCTTGTGCCCAACAATTGTGGAAGGCGATTTTCCCAAACTGTTTGCTGCAGTTGCCAATGCTGAACCTCAATCGGCTCGTAGTGATTCCAGTAAGGGCATGCGGGTAACACGGCGAACAGCGATCAGGCCCGCCAACATGCCGAACAAAATGATTCCCGCCACAATGAGCAACGGTTCGATGATTGGCGGTGCCAATCCACCGATGATCGCATGTGGCAACACCGCCAGGATCGCACAGGCGACACCGCAGCCGATCCCCATCAGCAGAAGGGAGGCATTTTCAGCGAGGACTACCGTTGCCAATCGTTTGCCAGTAAAGCCGATCGCCCGCATCACAGCGAGTTCTTGTCGGCGTTCCAGGACACTACGTAGCTGTGCGACTGCTAAGCCAATCGTCCCTAGCAACAGCCCGAGGGCACCAAGGCTTTGAAAGGTTCGCAAGTACGTGTTCTGCACCGCGAGCATACTTGAGAGCACTTCGCTGGCACTCGAGAGGTCCATGCCAACATCACCCAGGCGATTTTCCAAAATTGTGGCAACGGCCTCTGACTGATCTGCTTCGCAAGCGATTAAGAAAAATTGGTAGCCACTGATGTTTTCGAATGTCTGTTCGAAATTGCGGTTTCCAATGAGCAGCTTTCCTTGCAGCAGGGAATTAGACAACAAGCCAACGACTTGAAAGGTAATCGGTTTGCCTTCCTCGTATTCGAATGTCTGTTTCTCGCCAATTCCACCCGTCATCTGCAGGCTCCACATGGCAGTGTTCTGGTCGATCACGACGGGAATTGGATCTTCTTCTGTGCCGCTGGCGGACTGATTCAAGGCATCCCAAGGTGATTTCGCATCGCCGATATCGATGGTGGCGGCCCAATCAAAGCCAGCCAATCCATTCGCCGTGGCAAACCTTTGACCGAATGATTCCGGGACACCCAAGACAGTCGGTCGGGTTGCTCGGTACAAGTTGTTGCAACTCGCATCTTGGCCCGCTTTGACACGGAAGGATGAGATAAGAGTTTGGTCAAGTTGCTGGGCGTCAGGTCCAAACAGGTCCGATTGAACCTCGGGTTCGCTGAGGTCGCGATAAATTGGCTGCGCGGATTGGCCAATGAGGTTGAATCCACCGGTTCCGCTTTCGGTGGGTTCCAGACGAAACGCTGTGATTGCGATGATCAAAAAAGCGGCTGTCGCCATTAGCCCGATTGTCAGGGTGCTTCGCAATGGATGTCGGGAGGCGTTGCGTGCCGCCAAGATACCAATCGAATAGCTGCCTCCCCGTTGATTGTTGGCGATACGACTTGGTTGTCGCAAACGAACGAAGATCATGATCAATGCAGCGAACAACAACATCATGCCGCTGCCAACGAATGCTCCCGCCGCTGCCTGCCCACCCATCGCCGCACCGAGAGCGGCTAATCCGAGGGCGGCTATTCCAACCAGGACAGCCACCCATTTGAGACGGGTCTTTGGTTCCCGACCTGGAATGCCGGTGTCGAGATCGCGACGAGAGAGCAGCGTTTGTGCGTTCTCGCGTGTCAACCAGCGAGTCGTGATCATGAGTGTGAGGGCGGCAACGATCCAGCCGGAAACGGCGCCGATGATTAAACTTTGGGTTTGCCAGTGAAACGTAAGAAACGGAACTGTCACAGCGCCAACCCACCAAGATCGCAAGGCCCACAAAACGACTTTGGCATACAGCCAGCCGCCACCCAGGCCGATCAGCACACCAAACGTCGCAATCACCAACCCTTCACGCAGTGCTAACGAAGCGACGCGGCGGGGCGGCCATCCGACGGCCAACAGGGTTCCGTATTGCTGCATGCGCTCCGTCAGGCCAAGCCGAAACAACATTGCGATCAGAATCACTGCTGCGAGGATTACGAAAAAACTGAGCGCCAGAAACAATCCATCGAAAGGTGTGGTGCCCTTCGATGCAGATAATTGCTGCTGTTTCAGCGGCCGAATTACCCATCCCAGCTCTGCCAAGTCATCAGCTAACAGATCCCGCAGGACCGATTTCACTTCCTCTTCATCTGCGGCGATCCGGGAAGATAAGCGGACGCCGGTCGTTTTGCCAAATCGACTTCCAAACAATTCCTGGCCATCTTCCAATGGCAGGAATGCCTTGGGGGTGAGTCGGTACTCGTTCCAATATTCGTCATCCTCTTTGCTGATTTCACGATCAAGCTTGAAGGGCAAATCCCAGTCGCTGATCGAATCTTGATCGGTAACGCCTGGCACTGTGGGAGTGAGATCTGGATCGTTGTAAATCGTCGGAGGAGAATCAAACGTCGCCTCGCGTCGCCGGCGATAGGGTGTGGCCGGCTTGGTGACGGGCACAATGCCTGACACGACCACGTCGAAATACCGTTCGATCTCTTTTCCATTTTCGACTTCTGGTTCGTAGTAGGCGACACGTAGCGGCGTTCCCACTTGGGCTCCCAATCGTTCGGCCGCCCAGCTGTTCAGTACGAACGGGATCTTGGGGTTCTCTTCGTCACTGATTGGTTGACGAAAACCGAGTGGCAGGTACTCACTCGAGTCGATCGCAGTGATGGTGCTATAGGGAACGGTGGCGATGACATCGCCTGCTTCATCAAGCTTTTCAATTGCGTTGGCAAGGTAGGTGCTGGTCACGGAAACTTCGGAGCCAGGGAAGGCATCGACGAGTTTTTGGGCCACCAACTCTGGTACCAGCAAGCGATCGCTGGTTATCCAGAAATAGTCGTAAATCGTCTCTTTCGTGCCATCCTCGCGTGTGTATTCACGACGGATTTGATCGACGTTCAAGCCGAGATCATCGAGATCAACACGAAGATCGTCTTGCGAAATTGATTGTGCCACCAGGAGTGCGTTTGCTTGATTGTCCCGTTCGAGTACCTCGCCAATTAACTTTCGGTCCATGTACACATTTTTTGGAGCGGCTTGGTTCGCAGCCAGCGAGAACCGACCAAGGCCTCGATCGGGCACGATGGCGACGACTTTCATCCGAGGCAAACCCTCGGTTTGAATATCACGGCGACCGAGAGGGCTGTCGGCAGGAACCGCTTGTTCGACGGGCAGACGAACGGTTACTAAGTCGCCGACTTTCACTCCTAGTTCTTTTGCCGCGGAAGAATTCAAAACAACTTCATCGTCGCTCGGCAACTGCTCCGGTCGAACGTCACTCACATCGAGATCCCAGAAATTGGCGTCGCTGCCAATCACCTGGACCGAACCTGCCCGTCGAATTGTTCCATCTTCGCGGCGAGTTTCGACGACAGCACTGTCAAAGAGGATCAGAGCGACCGGGTCGATTTCGTCGGCAGTAATGTTCTCAGCCGAAAAGAAACCACCTGGCAAAATCACGACTTCTGTGTTTCCGAGTCGTTCGATGGTCAGCTGCCGCAGGCTGCCACGCATCGAATCACCAACCAGCAGTGCGCCGACGATCACGGCGGTCGCGACTGCGACCCCAAATGCCACCGACAACGACACCCGCCACCAATACCGAATCGTAGAGGCGACCATGCGGGAGAGACTGAGCGAAATATTGGATTGGGCCATCGGAACCGCAATGATTGAAAAAAGTCAGTTTAGTGGTATCGGTGCGAAATCGTTGGGCAAGTCAACCCGAGCGGTGACGCAACGGTTAGCGACCGCGGAGCCTTGGTGATGCTCCAGGTTGGTCGTTCGACTGAACTCGATACGATAGTGAAAGTGGGCCAAGGTAACAGGCGACGAATAGGCGATTTCTACCCAGCGACTCGCGGGATATAGATCGTTGCCATTCTGTTTTCTGCTCTGTTGTTGTTCTCGTGGGGGAGGGCTGTTCGCTCTCAAAACAGGTTGAATTGTATGAGTGATTCCATCGCGATCGTGCTGACCACGGTTGAATCGATTGATGATGCCAATCGGCTCGCCGCGGATTTGTTGGAGCAGCGTTTGGCTGCCTGTATTCAGATCGATGGCCCGATTGTCAGCCATTATCGTTGGGAAGGAAAGCTCCAGCGAGCGAATGAGTATCGAATGACGATCAAAGTAGCCGCCTCGGAGTGGCCGAAACTGAGTGCAGCACTCTCCGAACAGCATCCCTACGATGAACCCGAAATCATCCTGTTGCCGGTCGAATCAGCCAGTCAGGGTTACCAGGCCTGGGTGCTCGGGCAAACAATGTGATTTGCGAAACAGGCAGCGAACTAGAAATGCGTTGTAATTGCCTCCCACAATGGCATCGCCAACGTGAGCAAACCCGCAACGACGGCTCCAGTGGCAGCGACGAGCACGGCACCCGAAGCGATATCAAGGACATGGCCGATTCGAACGTCATGCTGGGGGTGGAGCACTGCTACCAGTTCTTCAATCGCAGTATTTAGCAGCTCGGCCGAGATCACTAGAGTGACGCAAAAGGTGACTGCCACCCAACGCCAGCTTTCCAGCTGTAACCAGAGCCCCAGAATAACAACGACGGTCGCCATCGGTAGGTGAACCAGAAAACTGTTCTGGTGTTTGAACGCGTGAAGGATGCCAGCCATCGCGACGGCAAATTTTCGGACGACCGGAGCGGCGGGCTTCCTCGCATCACTCACTTCTATTCCAAGCCTTCCACGCCGGGCGGTGGGATCAGCTGGCCACCGACGCGACCCAGTCGTGGTCGCGGCCAGAATCGCGGTTCGATACCGAACCCAAAGCTGACATTGTCTCGCCCCGGATCAACATTGACGCCGAAGCGAAGCAGTGCTGATTCACCGACACGCGTCAATCCGAGTGATTGACCGATGTTTCCGGTGCTCCCAAAGTCATAAGTGGTTCCTGCTGATGCGATCCACTTCTCATTCAATCGGTAGTCGAGCGTGCTTCGTAGGACCGTGCTGCTGATTGGGCCATCCAATGCCAAGACCCCTACATAAACGTCACCCACACCGGGGCGACTACTTCGAACACCAGCACTGACAGATTTTAAACCGTTGGGGAAGAAGTCAACGTAGCCATCACTGAGGAGGGTGACGCGGTCGCCGACGTGATATCGAGCATCAAATGTGGCGGGCCCCAAGGTTTCGCCAAAATTGTCTCGCATCGCGTTCGGGAATACCAATAAGTCAAAATCGAGTTGTAGCAGATCGACGATGCGTTCCCGTCCGGGAAGACCTCGTTTGGTTTGCCATCGCTGATGCAATCCAAAACGAAACTGTTCGAGGTCATCAGCAATGACGTCACTGGGGTTGGTGACCAGTCGCTGAAAGCCTTGCCGGAAGGCATAAGTTCGAGGGTCGAACTGGGGCGGCAGCACACCGCCAAAGGTGTCTTGAATGAATCGTCGGCGGAATTGTTCTTGAGCATTATCATCCAGGGCGTCATACAACGGCAGATCATCCAATCCGGCATCACTGTCGGCGTAAAGATACTCGGCTGTCCATTCAACTTTGTGGGCCAGTCCACGGATATTCAACAGGCTGCTTTGAACAGTTGGATCGACTCGCCACGCCGACAAACTCGCTTGCACGCCTGCTTGTCCAAGCAAACGCGTCAATGGTTCGCCATCGGCGGCTTGTCCGTAATGAGCCACCTCGCCGGATGCATTGGGGATAATTTTAACTGGGCCAAGTTGGATCGGCATGGTCAATTCTTGTCGCGTCGAGGCGACCACGCCCTCGCTCTGAATTTCACCAGGCAAGGGTGAGTATTCAGCGGCCTCGGCGGGGTCGGTCGGCAGAGTGGCGACATTCAATCTCTGGTAGCCAGCTTTGCTATGGGTATTCCACGTCAACCAGTCGTTCAGCAATGATCCGCCAAGCAAGTAGTGGTCCAGTTGCGGCAGGTGTTCCGTTTCCATGAAAAAATCGTTGACCTGGACATTCGCTGATAAATCAAACAGTTGATTGCGGTAGTAGCGACGCAACTGCAGCGCCGTTCTCGCGTCAACTTGCTGATCCCATTCATTTTCGAGGTACTGTTCCATGAAGTTGCGATCACTGATCCAGCCGATTTCAGCAATCAGTTCATATCCGCTCCAGAATTTTTGCCGATGCTGCAGCAGCGATCGACCTCGCGTTGTTGTTTCCGGTTTCAAGAACATTCGGTCCCGACCTAAGCGATCCAAACCGTCGTCCTTGATAATCCAAGTATCGAAGAGTCCCTTGGTTGGTCCCGCTAAGCCACAGAAACCAGGCACCGAATACTGGAGCGTCGTGCCAGCAGCTGGTCCCCGATCGCTGAGATAATCAAGTGAGAGATCCCAGTCGAGACCCGGGGGCGCATCGTCGATCCCAAGCAATTGCAACAGATCGAGGTCAAGAAAGAATTGCGTCCCAAAGGTGTCATCATTCTTGACTTTGATTCCCGAGACGTAATATCCGGGCCGCTCCAAGCTGGTCGAGAACGTCGGCCAGTACAGCAGGGGAACGCCGGAAATGTAGACGAAGTTATCGTTGCTCTCGACAAACGGCTCGCGATCGATCCGAGGTTGGCCGGTCACAGGATCCAAGCTGGTTCGCTGCCGGTCGGTCAGGCGTAGACGCTCACTTTGTAACCAATATCTCGGAACTCCCATTCGGCTGCTGGTCACCGCCGCGTCGAAGGCGATGAAGTTGCCATTGGAAACTTGCTGCAAGACGTCCGCTTTCAATCGGACGACTCCTTGGTACTCGGGTATCGTCGTGATCGCTTCGGCATTGAGCACCATGCCTTGTTGTGACGTGATGTTGTAATACATCGACTCCGCATAGATGATCCGCTCGCCTTGGCGAAAAACAATGTCGCCTTCGAGATACAGTTCGCCATCAGCTTGCGATAAGTCACCTGTTCCGTTGAATAGATCTGTGACCAATGGTAGCCATCCAACAACGCGATCGGCAGATAGCGAAATGGTGCCCAGCTCCATCAAACCGCCGCCGGGCAGCTGTGCGGTCACATCTCGAACCAAGACGGTAACACCGCCACGCGCTAGTACGACTGTTTCGCCAAGTTCAGGACGGTTAATCGTTTCGATGGTCGGAGGCATCGAAGCGCCACGAGCCAAAATTTCGACGCTCCTGGAACCACCGCCAGTGAAAAATTGAAAACCGCCTGTTGTGGCACCATCCGAAAGTGTGATCGCCGGTGAGGTAGTTGTGTTGCTGGGGCCGGTAGGACTCGGCAGCGTGTTCAGGCTGGGGATCGCGTTGGTTGCACTATCTGGAACGGGCGGTGGAACCGTTTCACTGAACTGAACCGTTTGTACCATCGCTGCATTTTGCTCCGTCGGCAGATGCTGCAGCAGTCGGGGTGATTGTTTCGGTGGGCCGCGAAATTGCGGAGCTTGAAAGCTCGGATCAGCTGGGCTGACCAATGTGAACGCCTGGGGCGGATTGGATCCGCGTTCGATGACGACTCGCGATCGAACCTTGCCCGGCGGTCCATCGACGACCACCAGGATCGAGTCACCTCGGATTTGGCGATCACCCTGTTGGATCACCGCGTCACCTTGCAGCAAGGATGCTTCCGCATCTCCTAGCTGCCAGCGATTGATGGCGTTCCCGCTGAATTGGATCTCGGGGCTAGCAGACGCATTTAAGACAGGTGCGGGGGAAGCCGGTGATTGAGCTGACAACCAAGTGCAAATGAGTGACAGAACAAGTGACGCGACGAGCGCAGCGGCAAACGGCAAAGATCGATAGCCGTGGCGATCTCTGCTCACGATGCGTTTCGAGGTGGCTTGTTTGCCGACCAAAGGTGTCGAATCCCTCCACTTAGAGTCGCTGGTCCGAATTGGAGCAGCGGCCGGAGTCTACGAAGAGAAATCCGCAGATCACAACCGCGAATCGGGGCTTCAGAGGCCGGAAAATCGCGTGGAACGGAGGATTTATGCCGTGAAACTGATCTTGGAAATCGAGCTGAGCAAAATGGAGGACGAGCCAGAGCAAAAGCAGGGACTCCCCGAAGAGAAGCGGAGACTTGCTGCAGAGACGCCTTCAGTGGCTTTCGAGTCGATCAAACCAGACCAATCAAAGGGCCCGATGGATGTGATTCACGCCGCGTAATACGGAGGATCGGACCCGGCATGTGGATTCCCAGCGCTGAAACACCAGCTGTCCTGAATGGGTCTGGGGGTACTCATTGCACCTGCAGCTGCGATAGGCAGCTGACTTGAATGGATCAGCCAAGTCTATTTGTGCGTTCAGCAAACGAGTGCTGTCATCCGCAAAATTATTTTTGATCTGAAGAATCACCAGCGTTATCTTCGACCGCTTGTCGAGCCTGATACTCAGTTTCCATTTGCAGTACTTCGTCTAGCCGACGACGAATGATCGATGACCACAGCTGATAACCCTCGTCATTTAAGTGCAATTCATCGGATACGAATAAATCTGTCCGAGGTTGCGAGTCGGGACCTAAGTATTGCTCTGCTGTGGCGATGAAGTAAGTGTGTGGCGTAGAGAGGGCAATCTCTCGAATACGAGCGTTCAGCTCGCGGATTTTTGGCCAGACCGCCCAACGCTTGGCGGTAGGAGTCACTTCGATCAGTAGCACGGGGGCGTCGGGTTGGTGAGCCTTGGACACTGCGATGACGTGGCGAATGAATTGTTCAACTTGATCGGGCGTGTTGTCGGTGGTTTTTCCTGAAATGTCATTGCCAACAAAGATCACGACGGCTCGATAAGCGTGAGGACGGATTAGCCGCTTCGAAAAGATTGCCACGTTGCTGTATTTTGAACCACCATAGCCCCGTTGAATTGGATGGTAGGGGGCCATGTCGGTGGCGATCTTGTCCCATCGGCGGATGCTGCTGCTGCCCAGGAACAGGATGGCATCTTCGGGATGAGTTTCTGATTCGTTTAACTTCTCGAGTCGCTGGATCTCTTTTTCCCAACGCTCGACTGCAGCTTCACGATAGGAATCCAAAAACGATTCGTCTAACTGATCGGCTGTTTGGCCGGAGGCCAGATTGGTGCCAATGAATAGGAATGCCAAACCGAAAAAGATTCGGGTTCGAATTACTTGTTTCATGCTTAGATAGAGAAATCGTAGGGTTCTATGATCTCGGCGCCGGCTAATCGCATAGCTGCGACGGCGTCGTCGATATCGTTTGGAGATAGGTTGATGCCACGGCAGCCATCCAACAAGACGCGTGTCGGATACTCTAATTGCAATGCATCGAGAACGCTGAATTTGACACAATAATCGGTTGCTAAACCCATGACACTCAGATGGCGAACCCCAATACTCCGCAGGTGGTCATCTAAACCGGTGACCTGGCGTTGACCGTTGTCGAAAAAACCGCTGTAACTGTCGATTGTCGGGCAGGTCCCTTTCTGCACGATGTGGTCAATGCGATCTAGATTGAGTTCTGTCGCCAATTCAGCACCGCGGGTTCCTTGGATGCAATGATCCGGCCAGGCAACTTGCGTCAGCCCGTCCAGCTGAAACTGGTCACCGATTTCGACATCCGCTTGTTGGCTCGCAAAGCTTCCGTGGTTCGCTGGGTGCCAATCCTGAGTCGCGACCACATAGTCAGCCCGCTGCATTTCCAGGTTCGCAACGGCGATCACTTGGTCCCCCTCCGGCACCGCCAGCGGGCCGTTGGGCAGAAAATCATTTTGGATATCGATTAGGATCAGTGCGTGCATCTAAGTAGCTTACAGTTTCTTGCTACGATTCGCGCGGTCCGACCCACCGCCTGCTCCGGTTAAAATGTCTCAGTCACGTGCTTTTGTCCTTCCCCACCTTTGCCCTTTTGATCGCATGTTCAGTACTTCAAGACTTTCAGCGACCCGGTTTTTTGCAGCGTTTGTCATCCTATCAATGGTGGTTGGCAACCTGACTGCGGCTCCGCCAGCTAACGAGGCAAAATTATCTGAATTGCTCGATCAGGTATGGGACTTCGAACTAACGGAGTCTCCCATGTTGGCGACCAATATCGGCGATCCCCGGGGACAAGACAGATTGGCCGATGTCAGTTTGGAGGCGATTCAGCGACGAACTGAGCAACGGGCTGACTTTTTAAAGCAGCTCAAGGAAATCGATTTTGATTCTCTGTCCGCGATTAAGCAGATTGATTTTGAGATGTTGCGGCTGCGTCTGGAACGCCAATTAGCCGATGATGATTTCCAAACGCATCTAATGCCGATTAACAATCGCGAAGGCTTTCACATCAGCTTTCCGGAACTACCGCGCGAGATGAATCCGAAATCTGAACAGGATTTTGCGAACTACCTTTCACGACTTCGAGATTTTTCACGCTATACCGACCAGCAAATCGAGCTGCTGCGTGGCGGCATTCGCGCCGGACTTACCCAACCGGCAATTATCATGCGAGATTCACCCGGCCAAGCCGAAGCGCATGTGGTGAAGAACCCAAGCGATTCTTTGTTGTTGACCAATGTGTCTGAAGAATCACGTCGCGGACTGGGGGATCAGTGGCCGGCGATTGAGAAAGAAATCATCGAGGCAATTGAAAGTAGCGTGATTCCCGCCTACGGTCGCTTCGCTGAGTTCTTGAAAAAGGAATATTTACCAGCCTGTCGAGGACAGATCGGCGCTGCGTCTTTGCCACGTGGCCGACAGTTTTATCAAGATCGCGTGAGGCGTTTTACGACGCTAGACCTTACTCCAGAAGACTTGCATCAAACCGGTATTCGAGAAAACTCG
>JAQWPZ010000091.1 GCA_029245125.1 Rubripirellula sp. | reverse complement strand
ACGAATGACTTCGGAGACATTTCGGAATGCGTTGGAAAGGCTTTCCGCTTGAGTCAAATCGTGTTGATCGACGGCTAGTGGCGCGGTCGCTCCGATGGCAGACCCCTGAGGGCCAGACTTGTTTTGGGCAACTGCATTGTTTTGGGCAACTGCATTGTTTTGGGCGATTGCGCCCGGTTGCAGGCCATTGGGTAGTGACAGGACGACGGTCGTGACCAGGGACCCCACGATCATCGCGCTCAATGCGAAACTAACGTTCTTCCAAATATTTGGCATCTCAAATTCCCTTGATTCAGGTGCTACGACTCGCTGGTTGCAACTTTGACGTTGCAAGGCAAGGAAAGGATGGCGTCGACAGGCCAAAAGTCAATAAATTCGGCACGCATGGAAGGTTGTGTCCGCCAAATTTGCTCCCTACCCGTGGTGATCCGCAGGGCAGCAAAATCTAGGCCAATTGGTTGCGATGATTATTGACCGGGCGGGGGAGTGAGCGGTTTCTATTGGCAAAAAACACTTTTTGTGCTGGAAAGCGTCATCTGCTACGTTATGGGAAATCTCAGGAAGCCCCAGATCGCAAGGATAGACGATGCGAGACACAGTGACGGTGATTTTGGCAGGAGGCCGAGGCTCGCGGTTGGAGCCATTGACGCGTGACCGAGCTAAACCGGCGGTTCCGTTTGGAGGTCTGTATCGAATCATTGATTTCGTGCTTAGCAACTGCCTGAACAGTGGGATGCGACGCCTGCTGTTGCTAACGCAGTACAAAGCTCAGTCGCTCGACCGGCATATCAATCTGGCGTGGCGAGAGTATTTTTGCCGGGAATTGGGCGAGTTCATCGATGTTGTGCCACCCCAGCAGCGATTCGACGACAGTTGGTACGAGGGGACCGCGGACGCGGTCTACCAAAACATCTACGCGATTGAACGCGAGAAACCTGAGTACGTCGTTGTGTTGGCGGGAGACCATATTTACAAAATGAATTATGGGCCGATGGTCGATTTCCATCGCAAGATGAACGCTGACATTACCATTGGTGCGTTGCGAGTGAGTCGCGATGAGGCTCGTGAATTTGGCGTCATGCAAACCGATTCAAATCATCGCGTGACGGGTTTCCAGGAAAAGCCAGAAGATCCCATTCCGACTCCCGATGACCCAGATACCTGTCTCGCTTCGATGGGGATTTACGTCTTCAACGCGCGGTTCCTTTTCGAGCAACTTTGTAATGATGCCACGCTAGTCGACAGTGCTCATGACTTCGGTAAAAACATCATCCCCGGTGCGATTGATGATTACACCGTCTGTGCTTTTCCATTCTCGGACGAGAATCGCAAGCGGGACGCTTATTGGCGTGACGTGGGAACTTTGGACGCTTATTACGAGGCGTCGATGGATCTGATTGGGGTCGATCCCCAGTTAAATCTGTATGACCAGCAATGGCCGATTCGAGCTTATCAGCCGATGTTGCCGCCGCCGAAATTCGTGTTTGGCAGTGAGGGGCAGTCACCGCGTCGTGGCGAATCGCTCGATTCGATCGTATGCCAAGGGGCGATCGTCAGTGGTGGTAGCGTCGCGCGGAGTGTGATTGGACCAGGAGTCCGCATCAATAGTTACGCCCAAGTCGAAGACAGCATTTTGTTCGATGGGGTTGAGGTGGGACGCCGTTGCCGCATCCGTCGCGCGATCATCGACAAGGGAGTTCGCATCCCACCCGAAACTCAAATCGGTTATGATCCCGTGGAAGACGCAGAGCGTGGATTCACCGTCACCGATAGCGGCTTGGTGGTCATCGCTCGCGAGGAGGAGTTGGTGGAGAATCGCGTTGGAGTGGACTCCGCCGGCTGAGTACTGTTATCCATCACATACTGGCTATCTGCGTCGCTTTGTTGTGTCTTGTCGGAACTAACTCATGCTGGACGGATTCACGCTCACGCTGCTGGCCGGCCTCGTTATCGCGTTGTTGCTGGTGCTGATCGGCTATCTGTTGGGAAAGCAGATTTTTGGCAGCCCTGCCAGTTTGGGAAACACGATTCCGCAGGGCGATCAAGAGCGGATGGTGCAGTTGCTGAAAGAACTCGGTAACTGGACGAACGAGTACTCCGGCAATGTGTCTCAATACCAACACAAGTTGGGCGAGTTGAGTGCGGAGGTTCGGAATAGTTCGTCCGCGGCACAAACAGAAAATCGTGTCTTTCTGTTGTTGCAGCAAATCATGCAGAGCAATGAGACGTTGAAAACACGCTTGGACGTCGCAGAGCGTCAATTGGAAAAGCAGACCCTGCAGATTCAGTGTTATCTCACTGAGGCTCGTACCGATACGTTGACGGGGCTATTTAATCGGCGAGCTTTTGATCATCGGCTGGAAGAGATGTTTCTCGGCTACAAAAAAGGTGGGCGGGGGTTTGTTGTTGCGTTGATCGATATCGATCGATTCAAAACGATCAACGATACTCGTGGTCATCAAGTAGGCGACGAGGTTTTAAAGTCTCTCTCTGCATTTCTAAGAATCCACCTCGATCAGGCGATTATGGTGTCGCGATTTGGAGGGGAAGAATTTGCGGTGATCTTGGACGGTCCACTTCGAGTTTCCGCCAATCGTATGAACGAGATTCGCAGGGTATTGGAACGCGAAACCTTTCAGGTGGAACAAAAGTCGATGAAAGTCACGATCAGCGTCGGAGTCGCTGAGCCCCAACAAGATTTAGCAGTAGGGCCGATTTTGCGAAGAGCCGATGAAGCACTCTATTCGGCGAAAAATACTGGCCGTAACCGTGTTTATTTTCACGATGGGAGGGATTCAACGCTGGTGGGGGCCCCCGAACTGGCCCCTGGTAAACGCTAGCGATGAATTTTTACTTGCCGTAAACTTCCCTACATTTTCGTTCCAGGGAAACTTGGTGAGTAAACGCGGGTTAAAATCCGCGTTCGGAATGAGATTAAAACGACTAACCCTGCCCGAATGATCCTTACCTGAACAGAGCTGACGATGCGTGACCCGAATCAAAACGGTGGTGATGGTATGCACCCCGAATCGAATCCTCTGCACTTTTCGGATGTTGAATTCGATCGTGAGCCCGGGGGTGGAGTTCCTCCCGGGGATTTAGAGACGGGCCACCCCGCCGGACTTTGGGTGCTGTTCATCACTGAGATGTGGGAGCGATTCAGTTATTACGGGATGCGAGCGTTGCTAGTCCTGTACTTGATGGCCTCCACCAAGGACATGATCTTGGATGAAAAAACTGGTGAAATGGTCACCAATTTCAATCCTGGGTTTGGCTGGAGCGAAGATGATGCATATTGGCTGTACGGGATCTACACGTCAGCTGTCTATTTGACTCCGCTCTTTGGCGGATGGCTAGCCGATAAGTTGCTTGGGACTCACCGGTCGATGTTGTTGGGCGGATGGATCATTGCTGCCGGGCACATCACGTTGGCGTTTACCGAGTACTTCGGCATCACGGCCGGCCAAGCGGTGACAATGCAGACCAGCCCGGGAGCTCTCCTCACTTTTGTGACAGGCTTGGCATTGATTGTGATTGGCACCGGTTTCTTCAAGCCGTGTGTTAGCGTCATGGTGGGGCAGTTGTATGGTGAAAAGGATTCACGCCGTGATTCAGGATTCACCATTTTCTATATGGGGATCAACCTCGGAGCGTTTTTAGCACCTCTGATTGCAGGAACTTTGGGAGAAAAAGTTGGCTGGCACTGGGGGTTTGGGTCGGCCGCCGTGGGAATGATCTTGGGCTTGATTTGTTATCAATTTTTGCGTCCGAAGTACTTGGGGGATATCGGTCGTTCACCGCATGACGAGGAGAACCAGCCAGTAGATGGCGCAGTCTCGAGGGTTGACGAAGTAGAGTTAAAACGCCCACTCAACTCGGTGGACTGGCAGCGATTGGCCGTCATTTTAGTTCTGGCCTGTATCGGCAATATTTTCTTCTGGGCTGTCTTTGAGCAAGCAGGTAGTTCGCTGAACGTGTTTGCCAAGGAGAACACGAATCGAGTCATCGCGGGGTACGAGTTCCCGGCGACGTGGTATCAGTCGGTCAACGCGTTGACGATTGTCATCTGTGCCCCGTTTTTTGCGATGCTATGGGTGTGGTTGGATAGGAATAACACCAATCCATCGACGCCTGTGAAGTTTGCCCTTGGTTTGTGGTTACTTGGGCTGTCTTTCATTGCCATGGTGTTTGGATCGATGGAGTCTGAAGGAGGTAATCTTGCGGGGCCTCACTGGTTGTTTATTACTTACATCGGCTGCACTTGGGCGGAATTGTGCCTGTCGCCGGTCGGGCTTTCAGCGGTGACTAAGCTCGCCCCCCTCAAAACACAATCGCTGATGATGGGGGTTTGGTTTTTGTCGTTCTCCTTCGCGAATTACCTGGGGGCAGCGATGGCAAGGTTTTCCACGAAGTTCAAGCCTGGCGAGGGTGGCGAACCGCCTGAATTGTCATTCTTCCTTGAAGGACTCCCAGGCTTCTTTTTGTTGCTCGCGTTGCTGCCGGTTGTGGCAGGAGTCGTACTTTTTGCGATTACACCAATCTTGAAACGGCTGATGCACGGGGTGAAATAGAACGCTCGCGAAGCGTGAATGGATCGGCGTGCGCCGCTGATCCGGTGGAGCCAATGGTGTTGCGTTTTGCGTGACTCTATGGCCGGGGTCGTTGCGGGCAGTCCCGTTGTGTTTTGATGGGACCAGCCGCTCGCTCCGTTTCGCCCATCCCGGTTGGGTAACGCAAGGACCGCCGCTTGGTGTCGATCAGGGCTGTCCTAGCATGTACTTGGTGAGCTCGGCGGTTCGGGCCGCTCCGCTCAGAACGACGGAATTCGTTATACTCAGGGAGACGATACCGGTTCCGATTTTCCGCTGACTTGACCCGCATGAACGACGACGAAGAATCAAGATTAATTGGGATGCTGCGTCGTGTCCTTCGTGATTGCGGCAAGCTGTATCAAAATTGTGGTACCTGGATGGTGCGTCGCAATCCGACGCTGCTGGAGGGGCGCGAAGGTCAGTTCGTTGAACTGATGGATGACTTGCACCGCGGTTTGTTGATCAAGGTCTATGTCACCATCGTGCGGGCAGACGACCGTTGGACAGGACCCGAGAAACGGGTCGCCCGCGAGATGATCGAATACTTGTGGGGTGAGCGGTTGCGTGGAGACGAGTTGCGTGCCGCAGCGACCGATTTGTTCCAGCAAGCGGATCGCTTGTCTTGGCAAGCTTTGGTCGCACCCTTTGTGCGTTACCCGCCGCTGGCTGAGAGCAAGGCTCAAGTGGAAACCATCGTGATGCGGTTGGCGAATTTGGTCGCTAAATGTGACGGCCAGACAATGCCCGAAGAGGCGGTCGCACTGCACACCTTGCAGCGTGATATTGACATGTCGCTTCATCCCGCGCGTCCCGATGAGGTGCTGCCCCCGTTGCCTAACGCCGCCCCGTTGCCTAACGCTGCCCCGTTACCTGGTGCTGCCCCGTTGCCCGGTGCGACTACACAACCCAACACAGGCGGTTCGGTTGCCCAACAGCAGCAACCGAAGCAATCGCATCAACGAGTCGATGCTTCCACGCAGGAAACCTCTGCCGAGGAGCGACAGCGACGGTTGGTCGCGGCGATGAATGAATTGGAGCAATTGATTGGCTTAGATGGTGTTAAGGAGCGAGTCCGTAGTTACACCAATTTTTTGAAACTGCAGCAAACTCGTCGAGATGCTGGATTGAGCACGATGCCAATCAGTTTGCACATGACGTTTGTTGGTAACCCGGGTACGGGAAAAACCACGGTCGCTCGGATTGTTGGACAGATTCTTGGTGCTTTGGGAACCCTTCCTAGTGGACATGTCGTGGAAACGGATCGCAGTGGGCTGGTCGCCGAATATGCCGGGCAAACGGCGACCAAAACGAATAAGCTTTGCGATTCTGCTCAGGGTGGTGTTTTGTTTATCGATGAAGCGTACAGCTTGGTCGATAGTTCCGGCGATGACGCTTACGGGCGTGAAGCGATCCAGTCATTGTTGAAGCGTATGGAAGATAACCGTGACTCGATGGCGGTTGTCTTGGCAGGCTACAGCGAAGAAATGGATCAGATGATTCGGTCGAATCCCGGTTTGTCCTCGCGGATTAACACGACCATTGAATTCGAAGATTATGGTGCCGTGCAGCTGGCAATGATTTTCGAAAGCATGTGTGAGCAGAATCAGTACAACTTGCCCTCCGACGCGCGGTATCGCATCCTGGTTGGTTTTCAACAATTGTATGAGCAACGGGACCGTCACTTTGGTAATGGGCGACTCGTTCGCAATGCATTTGAAGACAGCGTGCGGCGTTTGGCTGATCGCCTGGCAGAGACCAGTCAATTATCTGAATCGCTGCTAACCACACTGACGGTTGAAGACATCTGCATGCCGGGGATTTTGCAAAGCGAGCTGGCGTCGTCTGCATTGCAGGATCGTCCGTTGCGGTATCGCTGTGGAGGATGTGAACGCAAGGTCCGCATCAAGCCGATGTCATTGGGCAAGAAAGTGAAGTGCAGTAAGTGCGGGCACTCTCAACTTGTTCGCTGGGCAGAACTGTCTGAGTGATCTGGTGATCTGGTGTCACGATCTTCCTAGTTTCCGCGTCTCGTCTTCCCGGCCATCACGACTGCTGCGGGCAAGACCGTCAGGTTGACGACCGTGCCGATCACGAGTGTCGCTGCGACCAGTGTTCCGAAGGTGGCGGTTGGGATGAATTCGCTTGTGCCCAGCACTCCAAACCCGATCACCAGGGCCAGCGTGGCCAGAAACACCGGGACCCCAATCGTTCCCGCTGCGTGCAAGGCCGAGGTTCGCTCGCCATGGCCACGCCGTCGGTTTCGCTGATAGCCTGCCAAGAAATGGACGGACCCATCGATCGAGAGTCCAACTGAAACAGCTGCGATCATCGTTGCCCCCATGTTGATCTTTCCACCTAGCACACCAACCACCGCCAATACGATTGCGACTGGCAACAGATTGGGAAGTAGCGAAACAGTCGCCAGTGAAATCGAGCGTGTCGCCATCAGCAGCAGGCCCCAGACCAAAATTCCGGATGCCAGAAAACACCACCACTGGTCACGCAACAACTGACCAATTAGCTGTGCCATCAATACGTAATAGCCGGTCACGTTGCCGCGTTGAACCGGCCGGTCGCTCGATTCGGTCTTAAGCGATTTGATCCAACTGTCGGTTGACGTCGCACGTTGTACCACTGCATTGACTTCGGCGATCAACGCCAGCTTTGCTGCGGAGGGAAGTTGTTCGTTGCTGCGTAGCATGATGCGAAGTTTGCGTTGGCCGGAGTTTTGGTTCGACATCAATGCATCAAAAAAAACTGGCATCACGACATACATGCCAGCCAGCCGAGAGGCTGGTGACAGCATTTTGCTGAGCGGGGCTGTTGCCGCGATTGCTTCTGCGTCGGCGAGACTAATGACTTTGTTGAGTCTTGCTCCGGAGAGATTGATTGCTCTGAGTTCTGCTTCCAGTTGCCGAACTTCGTTTAGGTAATCTGCTTCGATCGTGGCAGGAGCGTCAAGCACAACATCCCAGACTCCAGCGCCTCCGAATTCTGATTCGACTTGTTCATAAGCTTGAACGACGGGACTGCTGGGGCGGAAGTTGTTTAGAAAACTGGTTTCCGTTTCTGTTCCCCGAATGCCAAGCCAGGAAACACCCGCCAACACAACGGCGAACAGAACGACAGCAAATTTGCGGTCGATCGCAAAGCGAGCTACATGCAAACAAACGCGGTGCAATCTTCGGGCAAATCCTTGTTGCCAGTGGAAGATGCGTGGCGAGATCGGATAGCCGGGTAGCGTCATCATTGCCGGGCCAAACAAGATGGCTGCGACGAATACCGCAACTGCGGCTGTGGCGATCATTATCCCAAATTGACGGATCGGAAGGATGCCCGAGGCGCCAAGCGCAGCAAAGCCGGCCGCGTCGGTAGCGCAAGTCCAAAAAATCGGTAGTAACAGCAAGGACCACGTCCGGATTGCCGCATGCCAGCGTTGATGGCCTCGATTGCGAAGCAATCGAAAGCGAACGCCAAGATGAAGAACGGCGGTCACCGTGATCACGGTCACAATCGCGGTCAAAACGGTCGAGACCAGTGAGAGCTGGATTCCATTCGCTACCAGGATGGCTTTGGTGATCGTCACGGACCATCCGATGACCAAAGCTGCGAAGAAGACAAACCTCGCGTCGGCCAACGATACCAGAACCACGATCGACAAAAGCCCGATTGTCCAAACCGCAAGTTTGGCTCCATCCCGCTCAATCAACCCGAATCCGTCATGCACCAGAACTGGTTCGCCAACGAGAACTGGTTCGCTCACTTGCTGTGAATGCCGTGTTGGCAGTTCAGCAGCGATTTGACGCATCGCTTCGATCGTCTCCGGACCGTGATCGGGTTCGAGCATTGCCACCACTGCAGCTCGCCGATGATCCTTGGAATGCGTATAGCCGGCAAACAATTCGTCGAAGCCGGCAGCAATGGGGTCTTCGGTGCGAAACAGAGCTGGTAACTGAGCCGGTTTTTCTGAGCCATTCCCACTTAATTTGTTGAGCGATTCAGCGAACAGATTGCGGGGGCTGAATTTTTTCACCGTCTCATTGAGGATCGCCGGAGACAGCACGCCCCGAACACCTGCAATGGCCTCGACATCCTTGCCAATGGCTTGATTCCGCTGGATACCCGCCGATGTCGTCAGGGCTAGATCCTGATAAACCAGCATCACAACGGTGTTTCCACCGAACGTATCTTGCAGCTCGCGATAGGAAACCACCGTCGGATCGAGCGGATCAAACATCGATTCGATGCCGCGGTCGAAATCGAGCCGACGCGAAATGGGATAGGCTACCAGCAGCGCCACGCAGCCAACGAGCAGCAGCGGCCAACGAATTCCGATGAAAGTTGCCGACAGAGATCGCGCCATCCCAGGCCGATGATTTATCATCATATTACCAGGTGGGGCAGGCGGGTCGGATGAAGTAGGCACGGTTTCCCATGGCAGAACGTAGCAAAGAAATTGGATGGGCGTGAGCGATAAAACTGAAATCGACGAAAGTCTGCGATCGGGAACATCACGTGCGGTATGGTTGCTGGCGGCGCTGGCCTTGCTCGTCCGTGGGGCAGTCGGTTTTGTCAGTCTCGAATCTTTCGAGCCCGATCCTGACGCGTATCGGGCGATTGCGGAAGACTTCGCTGTTTCGGGTGTTTATGGACTCATTGCTGCAAACGGCGAAGTGACACCGACCGCCTTTCGTCCCCCACTGTATCCGTTCAGCTTGTCTTGGCTGGTCAGAGATGGTGTGTTGTCGGCTCTGTCGGTCGCGGTCTTCCATGGACTGCTTGGTGCATTGACCGTCGTCATGACTTTTTTGGCCAGTCGTCGTATTTTTGGTCCGGTGGCTGATCGGAGCAGTATTCTTGCATCACTGTTAGTGCTCGTCGATCCGATTCTGTTACATCAATCGACCGAAGTCATGACCGAGACGCTCGCGACTGCATTGACGGCTTGTTTATTGTGGTTGTGGGGGGATTCGATCCGTTCAAGTTCGGTGATCAAAGCGGTACTTCTCGGGCTTGCAATGGCGTTGGCCTATCTGTGCCGGCCGACCTTCCTGGTTTGGGGAATCCTGCTATGTGCGGGCTGGTTGGTGGCAAAAGTCGCTTCTTCAGAGCGTCGAGCTTGGTTGCGGTTCGGCTTGATGGCGGGTTTGTTTTCAGCATCCGTTGCGGCGTGGACCGCGCGAAACGTGCGGACAATCGGGCATCCCGTTTGGGCGACAACGCATGGCGGCTACACATTGTTGTTGGCGAACAATCCCTCGTTCTACGAATATTTGAGCGAAGGGAATTGGGGCGAGGCTTGGGACTCGTCTTCTTTTCAACTCGCCTATCTGCACCGGTTTGACGGTGACCCCAGGACAGACACGTTTTGGCAGCAAGATTGGAGCGGTCCGTCGGCGATCGATCGTGGCGAGGTCGTGGGGATAACCGAGCACGACGACGATCGACTCGCCTATGAGGCGGCTAAGGCAACCATCTATCGGCAGCCACGCATGTTCGTCTGGTCGTGCCTGGTTCGGGCGACGCGATTGTGGTCGCCGTTTCCCCACGCCACACAGCAGCGTTCACGACTGGTCATCGCCGCTGTTGGAGGCTGGTATCTCGTCCTATATGTGATGGTTGTGATTGGGGTGGTGCGAATTTATCGAGGCACTCGGGTTCATTGGCAGGTTTGGTGGCCAATTGCTGCCTTGTTGTTCACCCTGACCGCAGTTCACGCTGTTTACTGGAGCAATATTCGCATGCGAGCACCCGCGATTCCTGCGCTAGCCATCTTGGCCTCTGCGGCAATCAAACCCAAGACGTTGGAGGTCGGTGATGTGGTCGACCGTTGACGGTATTCGCAAACTGACCGGCCCCGAAGCTGAATTGGTGCGATCGGGATGCCAAGTGGTCGCAGATCGCCTAGCGCAGCATCACGATGTTGATTCCCCGTTTCGTTACGGCATCGATTGGTTCGATCAGTGGGAGGACCAGCAAAAGCGGTGGTTGTTACAGCAGGTGCGTGAGGCGTTGTTGTCCGACCAAGTACCGCCTCGCCCAGCAGCGATGTGGGAGGCAACGATCGATGTCATTTTTTTGGAAGTTTTAACGCAGCTCGAACAGGAATGCGAAGTCGGGATGACTTGGTGGCGAGAGTTGGTGCTGTCCATATTAGGACTGGAAGATGACTTCGTGGCTGAGTTCGATGCACCCATATGGCGGACACGCATAACTCAATTGGCTGACCTGATTCTGGGGGCCCCCAGTTATCAAAAAGCAGAGGCGTTTCGAGACCGTGGGCCGAAGGAACTCACGCGGTACTTGATGCAAAAAGGTCTGCCTGCTGATTTTTTGGAACAGATCCCGCCCTGGATTAAATGAGCTTGAAGGCTCAAAAAAGCTTGGCGAACTAACCGCATCCAACCGGCCCGGCCACCGACAAACGAGGGCCCGGATATTCGCGCGTGATTTCTCAGCGTTCCGCGCGGTGATCTGTCGGGCTGCAGATTTCTCGACTTACCAACTGGAACGCTTGCTGTCAGTTGCCTGCCTGCTGTTGGTCGGCCTGGTTTTTCATGACCCCGAGAAAATAGAGCAGCACACCGCCGAGAAACGTCGACACGGATTCGCCGACCGTCCACCAAGAGGGCATCCCGCTCATTGAATCAACGACTATTTGCAGCAGCCCGAAGCTCATCGTTCCGACGGCGATGTACCAGACGAGAGGGCGATAGCGATCTAAATCCCACGAGACAAGTAGCAGCAACGCACCGATGTAGCCGTACAGCAGCGAAAGATTGCGGGCCAAGTAAAAGGTGAGTGGTGAGTCGGGGAAAGGGTCAAATCCGAGCCATTGGCCTGCTTCGACGATCCACTGCATTGGCATCACAGCGGCGGCGAAGGCCAGCAGTGAGACCGAGCCGACAGCCTGCAGAACGCGAATGAGGTACCAATCTTTGCGGTTTACGTTCATCCGTTCACTCCCATGGCAGAGGTGGTGTTTGCTCGCTGACAGTGAGCAAAGAACCGGCCGATTCGGGGATTTTGACGACTTTCCTGACGCTCAGGTCAACGTAAACCCAGCGGGTTTCGACGCGGGCCAAAACAGTCTTGTCTTCGGTCCGGCAGACCAAATATTTACGCCGCGAGGCAAACTTGGCAATCTCGGAAACCCAGGTTCGCACGGTGATGTAGTCGCCGGCCAGCGCGGCGGCCCGGTAGGTCACGTCGTGGCTGCGTACAACCCAGCCAAAGCCCTCTCGGAGGGCTTTTTCCGCGTCCCAGCCTTTTGTTCGCGTATCGGCGCCTGCGGCCCACAGCGTCCACTGCAAATAACGCAGATTATGGACGTGACCTTGGGCGTCGATCTCCTCGGATTGAACCGTATGCGTAAAATCAAAGTAGTCAGTCATGGGTTCCCCGTTTTTTCGCCGTCCGATCTTGGCGGATTCGTCTCCGTTCTGCGTATGATTGCGTATGATAGAGGTCGCGTGGGAGTTCGGAAGTGACCCTACCTGATCCAATGAGTCCCCTTGCGGGGGTTGCCCGCCTAATCGAAGACTAGGACAGCCAAGATGTACCGATTGATTCACCGCTGCCGTGCCGTTTTTGTCCCGACAGTGAGCCCCTTTATTCTCTGTGCGATGATGGCAAGCTGCGTTCTGGGAGACAAACCAGCGTCTGAGACAAGCGGCGATTCTGCAAACAAATCAGACGAAGCAGTTGCCACCTTTGCTGGTGGCTGTTTTTGGTGCACCGAGGCTGTTTTCGAGCGGATGGAGGGTGTCAAAGACGTCGTTTCTGGCTACATCGGCGGCCATGTTCCCAATCCGACCTACGAACAGGTGTGCGGGAAAAAAACCGGCCATGCGGAAGCTGTGGAGATCGTGTTCGATCCCAGCAAAACTTCCTACGAAGAATTGCTGAAAGTCTTCTTCAAGACGCACGACCCCACGACTCAAAATCGCCAAGGTGCCGACGTAGGTCCGCAGTACCGCAGTGCGATCTTCTATCACGGTGACGAGCAAAAAGAGCAGTCCAAAAAGTTCATCGAAAAATTGAACAAGTCGCGCGAGTACAGTCGCCCAGTCGTGACGACTCTTGAAAAGGCGACCAAGTTTTATCCCGCCGAGGAGTATCACCAAGATTACTTCCGGTTGAATCCGTATGCACCGTACTGCCAAGCGGTCGTGAAAAACAAAGTTCGAAAGTTCAATCGCGAGTTCGGCGACAAAATTAAAAAGGAGCGGAACAAGTGATATTCCGGGGTCGAAGGATCGCATTGCTATTTCTGCTCTCGGCTGCCGGAGTGGCCGGGCTCCATCAGTGCTCGGCCCAGGATCCTCTGCCCACCGTTGTCCAGCTTCCCACTTTTCAGTTCTTCACCTTCTCCGGGAGTGTGCTCGTCCCGGATGGTGGTGGGACATATCTAGGCGGCAACAAAACGTCCGCGATTGGGTCCTCCCGCCGGCCCCTGAATCGTAGCTTTGGGCAATCCCAAGGCCTCAGCCAAGCGACCGCTCATGTTCAGATCATTGATTTGAACGAAATGGATCGACAGCTTCTCGGGGGCACGCCGGAAGAGTTTCTCAGGCGGCAACGGAATGCGGTCACGCTCGAGCGGACGACCAACCGAGATGACGAAGGCAAGGCTCTGGTTCGGCATGCCCGCAAGTTGTACCAGCGGGGTGACGAGACAGGTGCGTTCGATACCTACCGGATGGCGATCGGTGTGTTGCGGAGCACGCGGTTGCAAGAATTGGCGAAGGTCGAGTTCCGTCGGGTGTTCGGAACCGCGGCTGACCAGTCTCTTCGCACCGCATCATTGCGGCGGTAAGGCCCAGCGGTAAGGCCCAGCGGTAGGGCCCGGCGGTAAGGTCCGGCCGCGTGCGGAAGCGGACGCCTGTTGGTTGCAGAGCGTGTGGTTCGACCAAGACAGGCACAACCGATGTCGCAGGTTGCTACAATTGGGAAGTTATTTCGCTCCCGTTTGCTAGACAGCCAAGATGATTCCACGCCGTGACCTCCTGATTGCAGCTTCCGCCATGACTGCCGCCGCTTCGACGTCTGCCACCCCAAGTAGCGCTGCTGAATCGGCCGTTTCCAAGCCGATTCGTTTTGCCCTCAATACGAGCACAATTCGAGGCCAAAAGCTGCCTCTGGACAAGCAGGTCGATGTCGCCGCATCGGCCGGGTACGACGGAATTGAGCCATGGATTCGTGATATTCAAAAATATCAGGAAGGTGGTGGGAGCCTGCCAGACCTGAAAAAGAAAATCGCTGACCTTGGCTTGACGGTCGATAGTGCAATCGGGTTTGCGAATTGGATCGTGGATGATGATGCGGCCCGAGCGAAAGGCCTGGAAGATGCTCGACGCGAAATGTTGCTGGTCACAGCGATCGGTGGGGACAAGGTGGCGGCGCCGCCGGTTGGAGCACACCGAAATAACAGCACACCACCGCCTCTGCCCGTGATCGCCCAGCGTTACCGAGCCTTGTTGGAAGTGGGAGATGAGGTTGGTGTGGTGCCACAGTTGGAGTTGTGGGGGTTCTCGCCAACGCTCAGCAAGTTAAGCGAGTTAGCTTACGTCGCTGCCGGTGCGGCGCACCCCAAAGCATGCGTGCTGCCCGACTTTTATCACATCTATAAAGGAGGCAATGACTTTGCGTCGTTAGGAATGATCGAAGCTTCTCGGATGCACTGCTTCCACATCAATGACTATCCTGCCGAACCGTCGCGTGATTCGATTGCTGATAAAGATCGTGTTTTCCCCGGCGATGGCGTTTGCCCGCTGCCCGACTTGATTCGGCAGTTAGTTGGAAATGGCTTCCGGGGAACGTTTTCGCTGGAGTTGTTCAATCCTCAATATTGGGAACGAGATGCGGCGGAAGTCGCGGTTGAAGGATTGCAAAAGTGCAAAGCCGTCGTCGCTCAGGCTTGGGCGTGAGTCGCAGGGGCTTCACCCGGC
>JAQWPZ010000087.1 GCA_029245125.1 Rubripirellula sp. | reverse complement strand
ACAATCCCTCGGTTGGCAACAAAGCGGGAGGCTTGAGCACGATTACCGAAAAATCGCTGGGGGCGGTTTCCAAGAGTGGGTCGACTGCCCTCGAGGCGGTCTACGAATATGCCGAACCCATCACGGCAAAAGGATTAGTCGTGATGGATTCCCCTGGGTTCGATCCGGCCAGCGTGACCGGCAAAGTTGCGGGCGGTGCAAATCTGGTCATGTTCACTACCGGACGCGGAAGTTGTTTTGGTTGCAAACCAAGTCCCGTCATCAAAATCGCAACGAACACTCCACTCTTTGAATCAATGAATGAAGACATGGATCTGGATGCCGGTGTGATCGTGGAAGGTGAAGACTTGCAGCTTGTTGGTGACCGCTTCTTTGACTTCTTGCTTGCCGTCGCCAGTGGTCAGCTCACTTGCAGTGAAAAGCTAGGATTGGGTGACCACGAATTTGTGCCTTGGACAGTCGGTCCAACCCTGTGAGCGGTCAACCCGGTGAGCCAGTGGTTTTATGACTGAGAGCTGGTGTTTTTGGAATTGAATGGTTGAACTTTGGTCCAGTGGATAGGAGAGTAGTTTGTAACGGTTCTGGGCGGATATGGTCCCATTACGGAACAAACCACAACCCCTTGCGGCTTCAGTCTGAGATCGGATGTTCGAAATTCGCGATCCTGAGTTGGCACGTTCACACCTGTTGCACGGGTTGTTGGTCTCTCGCATTGCACCGATGACAGGTGCCCGATTGACTCAAACCTTGCAATGGGCAAAGGAGGTGGCCAGCCAAGGCGAGGCAGTTCCACCGCTCGGATTCATCGCTGACGTCGGTGGCATGATGACCTCGCATCGTGGTGGTGCCTTTGCCGCCGGGTTGCCCGTCGTTGCTGGCCTTGAGCACACATTGACTCGTCGGTACGAGGATTATGTGTTGGGGAAATTCGCGGCTGATCAATCTTGTCAGCGTGCCGCCGATTCGCTGCTTCGTTACCGAGGACGCCAACGGGATCGTGCGGTCGCTTATTTCATCGGGCGACTGTTAGAACGGATCCAATCTGCAGAAACCCAATCTGCAGAAACCCAGTTCGTAGGAACCCAGTTGAGCCCGGCGGTCATTGACGGTTTGCTGAAAACGCCCACCGTCGAAGTGTTGCGGGATGCCTGGGACTCGGTCGAGCAGACGGGGATTTCCAGCCTGGTCGTCGGCCAGTTAGATCAACTCGTCAACGCGATCCAGCGGGTTGGTGACGCTGTTGGACCAGAGGACTTATTTGAGTTGGAATCGGGCACCGCAATCATGCCTTTGGGGCAACGAATTGCGCTGAGGCAGATCTTGCAGGCCGCTGATTTGCTGCGGAGCGAGATCCCACCGCAACGTCCGCGGGTGAGTGGGCGTCAGTATTCAGTAGCGACACAATTGCAGCAAGAAGATCAGTATCCGATCGGTGGTTTTAATTCGATCACGAATCACGGCACGTTCGAGAGTCTGGTTCGTTCTGAACTGGCGTATATGGACGATTCTGAGCGGCCAGATCTGTTCGACATTAAATATGCTCGTCACGAGTTGTTGTATTACTCACGTGACGAAAGCTTGCTTCTCAGGCGACGGATGGCGTTCGCCTTTGTGTTGAATCCAGACTTGAAAATCGCCCGAGTCAAAGACGAGCAATTACCCTTCCAGCGTATCGTTCTGCTGTTGGCGTGTTTGTCTGTCGTGGTGCAACAACTGACAGACTGGTTAGGTAAGGATTCGCTCTATTTTGAATTTATCTGGTGCAGCGAGGAGGAGGAGCAGCAGGCAGGCTCACCGGAGTCGGAGCGGCAATTGATCGAGGCGATTTTCCGTGAGCAGATCAGGCTGGGGACCGTCTCCCAGCGAACGCTCGGAATCGACCAGTGGCAAGAACGTGTCGAGGAACTCGGGCGAACCAGCTTTTGCCAGGCCATGCTGGTTTCTGCTGGTTCAGGAAAGGTGCCGGAGACAGAATTACCTCCCCAAACGACGACGGTGCGAATCGAGAAGTGGGAATGGGATGAGTGGCAGCAGCGGTTGCATCAATGGTTAGATCAGTGGTGCGTCTGACGTGCCGGTCGGTACGTCAGCGTTCAGTGACTGTTTTCCCGTTCTGGATTTTTCCGTTCTGGATTTTTCCGATGAGCTGTGATTACTTCAGCGTCAGCGTTTCAATTTCGGTCACGGACTTCGGCAAACGTTTCGGTCGATTTCTGGATCTGTTGTTTCCGGTGCGGCGAACCAGGAACCACAAGGTCATCGTGACTGCCAGGATGGAACCGATGGCGGCAGCCCCTTCCCACAGTAACGCTTGACGCATCTGATCGACTGGTTTCAGGACTTTTGCTAAGCGATATTGGACCATCACCAGCAAGTCAGTTTCACCACCGGAGTTGGTGTGGCCACGGTTTGGCCCGATCTCTGTTTCTGCTGGGCGTTGTGGGACTGCGACGGGCTGCATCGTGGCGATCCAGGTGCCAGAAAACGAATCGCCATCGTTTGCCTCAGACAGCGGATCTTCGTACTCAACATCACCACCTTGCAGCAGGCGTTGCATGACTTGCGGCTCGATTTGGTATTTTTCGCTTCCGCGTTTTTTGTCTCCCGAACGCCGCTGGTCCATCAGTGGGTGTTGCAAAATCGTGCCTTGTGCAAGTCCCTCGCGGGCTTCCACCAGAACGGCCAACTGGTTCCCACCTTGCTTGCTTTGAAGCAGTCGGAAGTCGCCTAGGTTGATGGTCATGACAAACAACGCATCGGGTGTTTCGCTGGCATCCGAGAAGTAGATTGGCGTGCTGACTGCAACTTTCCAGAGACGTGTCGCCGTGCTTTGAAAGGCCGCTGACAAGTGGGTCCAAGTCAACGGATCCACCTCGCCGATTTCGGTCTTCTCTCTTGGCAGGTCAACACTTCCACCGTGAAAGTAGGTGCGGTAGCAGAAGTTTTTTCCCGCGCTGTTTTCCGCTTTGTTGATTGGTTCGTTGTAGGCGATGCTGAGAATCGTTCCCTTGGCATCGGTGACGAACATAGTGGCCAGACGCGGCTGCCGTGAATTGTTCGACTGAGAATAGCGGCTCAGTCGATCCGCCAGAATGACGTCAAGCTGTTGGCGTTCTTCAACGGCAAGTAGCCGTTGGCGTGCAATGGTGTCGCCGAGTGTTTTGGCTGGAGTCTCCATCGCCACAATCTCGTCCAATGCTTGGCTGACCTGTTCCGATTGCAGAGTGGTTTTCAATTGAGAGATGAACGGCGGATAGCTCGCTTCGTCCCGTGATAACTGAAAATAGCGTTCGATTTCAGCTTCGAGTGTTTGCCCGGCGAAGGCAGCAGCTAATTGGTTGCTGCCCGTTGCCTCTTTGCGAAGGGCGTCGAGAGCTTGCTCGCTTGCGTATTGAATACTTCGCGAACCGAACACGGTTGTAGCCAGCAGGACTAACAGTGGGCCAACGATCCCCAGCAACATCAGCGGGCGGCGTGAACGCGTCGCATCACGCCGCAGCAGATCCTGCTGGATTTGTTGTACGTTGGCGTACCGCTGCTCAGGATTGGCAGCGATGCATTTTGAGATGATCCTCGCTAAGGGGCGGTCGATATCGCCGTTTCGAAGATGTTCATCGGGGCTTGGGCTGGATCGAATCGTCGATCGATACTGTTGCAGTTTTTCTTTTAGTGATCCGGCGGAGTCCAGATCTTCCAGCAGTTGCCGGTCACGGTAAGGCAAGCTGCCTGTCACCATGCGGTACATGATGACGCCGGCGGAATAGACGTCCCAACTCGCATCGGGTGTGGCTTTCAATTCGGCTTGCTCTGGGGCCATGTAGAACATGGTCCCTAGAGCTGGTGACTGATCGTCAGAGAAACGACTCTGCCCAAAATCGGCCAGTCGGGGCTCGCGATCGTCGCCCAGCAGGATGTTGGCGGGCTTGATATCACAGTGCAGAACACCTTTGGCGTGGCAGCGATTCAAACCTGTGCAGATTTTTCGGAACATTTCCACTGCCTCCGGGACGGGCAGCCGAGGTCGGCTCCGCAGCAAGTCTTCCAGCGACCCACCTTCGATCAGTTCCATCACGTAGTAGGGTGGATCGGCGTCCCAGCCCACTTCCAAAACTTGGACCACGTACCGGTCCGCAGAGAGCTGGACCAGGTTTTTTACCTCGCGGCTGAGTAACGACCAATTGACGCCACCGCGATGAAGGTAGAACTTGACGGCTACCTGCCGACCGGTATTCAAGTCGCGGCCCACCCAAACTTGGCCGAATGCACCAGATCCTAGAAACTGATTCAATCGGTAGCCAGGGACCTCGGCTGGCGGTGTGGTCGCTTGCATCGACAGCTTCTTGCTGGTCGACTGGCCACCCGCGGTTTGAAATTCGGTTTTTTCGTTATCCACGCCGTTGTTTGAATCCTCCATTAATCAACTTGCCACGAACGAATCGTTTCGTCCTCGAGTGAATTTGCCCGATGTGTAAACAACGATTTTCTGTACCCCGACTGATTGTAGCCGAATTGCGATTGTTCGCTGTGACCACTTGGGTCGCCGGAGTCATCGCTTTGTCGGTTGGACCAGCCCCCTCGTTCGGTCAGGCACCCGTCGAGATCCGACCACCTGCAAACCAGACACCCACAAACCAGACACCTGCAAACCAGACACCCACAAACCGGGGGTCCACGAACGAGGTGTCGGGAAATCAACAGTCCGAAAACCCAGAGCCGCTCAACGGTCGTGATGGGCGTGATCTGTTGCTGCGTAATTTTCGCCCGCAGAGTCAATTACGGGTGAAGCGTCACTTAAAGACAAGTGCCAAGTTTGTTGCCGTTGACGTGCACACCCACTTTCACCATCGCTTGCACGATAGTGAAGAGGCGTTAGACGATTACGTGGAATTGATGAATCGTAATCAGATTGCTGTCTGTGCATCGTTGGATGGCAAGCTAGGTCCGCAGTTGGAGCATCACCAGACTTACTTGTGGTCTCGGTACCGTGAGCGGTTTGTGATTTTTGCCAATATCGATTGGCGTGGCGACGGTGCCGAGGATGAACCATCGACGTGGGCTTGCAATCAACCTGGTTTTGGCGTCAGAACGGCGCGACAGTTGGTCTTGGCGGTTCGCGGCGGTGTAAGTGGATTAAAGGTTTTCAAGCAGTTCGGCCTTCGCTATCGCAATCCTGACGGGTCCTTGATCACGGTTGACGATCGGCGATTTGATCCGATTTGGCAAGCTTGCGGTGAGCTAGGGATCCCGGTGATTATTCACACTGCTGATCCCGCCGCCTTCTTTGAACCAATTGACGAAACCAACGAGCGTTGGGAAGAGCTCAGTCGCCACCCCGATTGGAGTTTCTACGGCGACGGGTATCCGACACAAATCGAGTTGCTAGAAGCGCGGAATCGTGTGATCGGGCGGCATCCCGAAACCCAGTTCATTGGTGCCCATGTGGCGAACCAATCGGAGGACTTGCAGCGTGTCAGTGAGTGGTTGGACAAGTATCCTAATTTGTGGATTGAACCCGCTTCACGCATTGCCGAGCTTGGTCGTCAACCCTTCACCGCTCGCGACTTCCTGATCAAGTACTCGGACCGGATTTTGTTTGGCACCGATGGTCCGTTTCCAGAAAAACGAGTGCGCACCTATTGGCGATTTTTTGAAACCCATGACGAATCGTTCGATTACAGCGAGAAGATTCCGCCTCCGCAGGGATTTTGGCAAATACACGGCATCAAGTTGCCGGACGATTCACTTCGAAAGCTGTATCACGAGAATGCGATGCGGCTGATTCCAGGGGTCCGTGAACGGGTCCTTCAATTTCAGCAACGAGCTGAACCCTCCCACCGTGCTGATGATAGGAAGCGGCCATGACCGATGCCAGTTTTGCGATCCTGACTTGTGCCTGTGGTGCAGAACATGCGGTCAAATCTTCGATGGCGGAAAGTGGTTGGCGGTTAGCCTTCTCGCGGCCGGGATTTGTCACCGCCAAGAACGACCAACCCAATAGCCCATTGCCGGAGGGGATTTTTATCCGCACGGCAGCGCATTCCCTCGGGCAATCACGCAACCAACTAGCGATCAGCCATCTCGATGCGTTGCGAGAATCGCTGGCAGCTTCCCAAACGGCAACTTCCTCAGCGGCGAATGTGCGGTCGCGGGGGAAGGTGTTCGATGAATTGCATGTCTGGTCAAAGGACCGAGCGCCAATTGGCAGATTTGACTTCGAGCCCGGGGTGGATGAAATTTCGAGGGTCGTCGCTGATGAAGTGTTTGCCGCAATCGGTGATGATTGGCTGCGTTGTGACGCTCCCAACCGCATCGCCGAGCCGGGAAGCCGTGTGTTGGATATCGTCTTAGTCGATCCGTCCCACTGGTTTTTTGGAACCCATCAGGCTCAGACGTGGCCGACACGCTGGCCGGGGGCAGTGCAGCCGATCTCACCCCGTTACGAGCCGATCTCGCGAGCCTATTACAAGGCAGCTGAAGCGATTGCTTGGAGCGGTTTTTCAATGCAGCCTGGCGACTTGGTGGTTGAGATCGGTAGTGCACCAGGCGGAGCCTGCGGCAGACTGCTGGAACTAGGGATGCAAGTAATCGGGGTCGATCCAGCCGAGATGGATCCGCGTGTCGCCAAGCATCCTAAGTTTCGTCACCTGCGAGCTCGCGCAGGCGATCTGCCACGTAAAACGTTTCGAGGGGCCAAGTGGATGTTGGTCGATTCCAACGTCCGGCCAGAAAAAACGCTCGTCACGGTCGAGAACATCGTGGCCAACGCGAGAACTGATTTTCGCGGTCTGTTACTCACCATGAAGATCGGAGATTACGATGCAAGCGATCTGATCGAGCAATGGCGTTCACGGATCGAGCGATGGAATCCTGTCTCGATCGATGTACGACAATTGGCGAGAAACCGCGTGGAAGTTTGTTTCGCGGTGCGGCTAAGGTGACCAACGCCGTGCCGGTGCGGCGTTGCAACGGCACAGCAAAAAACTTACCGGTAAGAGAAAACTGACGCGGCGTTTGGGCGGTACCGATCACTGCCGGTCGAAACGGACCAGTGTTGGTTACAGTTGTTTGGCGTTGAAAGTGTCCCCTTCGGCTGGGTCGCCTGTTTTCAAACCCTTCATGAACCAGCGAACTCGCTGTTCACTTGATCCGTGGGTGAACGTCTCTTGGTTCGCATAGCCCTGGCTTCGTTTCTGCAAGGTGTCGTCGCCGATCGCGGATGCGGCCCGAATACCTTCTTCAATGTCACCCGCTTCGAGGATTTTCTTTTGTCGCTCGGAATGGTGAAACATGACCCCGGCGTAAAAGTCGGCCTGCAATTCCAGCATCACCGAATAGCGGTTGTACTCCGCTGGTGGGAGTTGTCCGCGAAGACGATTGACCTCATCGGTTTTACCAAGCATTTTTTGAACATGATGGCCGACCTCGTGAGCGATCACGTAAGCCTGGGCGAAGTCACCCGGCGCCCCTAACTGTTGTTCCAATTGGTCAAAGAAAGCGGTGTCGAGGTAAACCGTTTGATCGGCCGGGCAATAAAATGGTCCCGAAGCAGCGCTTGCCAACCCGCAGCCCGAGCGGGTCTGTTGGGAGAATAGCTCGAGTTTCGGCTCCACATAGCGGAGTCCGCTTTGGCGGAATATTTGATTCCAAACATCTTCGGAATCGGCCAGAATCGTGGCAACAAATTCGCCCCGCTCTCGGTCCGTGGCCGACAGTTCGATTTCTTGACCACCAGGGGCCACTGCGTTCGGATTCGGCTGGACTTGTTGCAGCAGTGCTTGAGGATCGCCGCCGAGCAACATGTAGAGGATCACGACCACGATCATCCCCAGTCCGCCACCAACCATCTTTTTGCCGCCACCGCCACCGCTGCCGCGGCGATCGACCACATTGTCGCTTTGCCTTCTACCACGCCACTTCATACCGATTCTCCGCGCTGCAACCAAAAGAAAAAATGATAACAACCCGCCGATAGGCCCGGCAGGGCTGTTGGGGGAGAAGCTGGGGGTGCTAGTGAAGAAGCTGGGGGGTGTTGGGGGAGGGGGTGGTGCTGTTGGGGGGCGCAGTGTTCCTTTTCGTCTCGCGTGTGTTCGCCGGTTGTGGTGGGATTACTTAGGGACCGGGCGGTGAGCACGCGGTCCGATCGGGAGCACTCGATTGGGAACACCGGAAACCGGCTTTCGGGTTGATCTTGCATTGAATCGCCTGGTCCGCCTAGTCTCCCAGACCAGCTGTGGACCCAATACGTTCCCATAAATCGATGAAGTGCCATGGAAGGCTTTCCATTCCGCAAATTACTCAGCTTTTTGCTGCTTTTGACCGTCGCCTCTGCGTCGTCCCTTCATGCCGAGGAGGCTGAATGGATCTGGGCGAACGGTAGCTCGCTCGAGCAGCCGGTCGCTGAGGGCGAAATCTGTCTATTTCGCAAGCCGATCAATATGCGGGTCAAAGCGGAGGGTCGGATCGAGATTGCCGCCGACGATCGCTTCGAACTGTTTGTCAATGGACAACTGCTTGGGACGGGCAACTCGGCTCGACAGTTTAAGCAATTTGACATCACCGATTACCTTGAAGTCGGGCGTAATGTCGTTGCGGTTCGCGTGCTCAATACGCACGGATCGACAGCGGCTCTCGCGGCTCGTGTTTCGGTGCGACCGATGCAGGGCGAGAAGTGGTTCAATTTCAGCACTGATGCTTCTTGGCGGACCAGCACCGAAGACAACCCAATGTTCGAAACCACGGTATTCAATGACCGTCTGTGGGGTTCGGCGGCGACCTTCGGCAAGCTCGGCGATACTGTTCCCTGGGACCGGGACGTCGATGTGGTTGCCGAGCAGCAGACAGAGCAACGGGAGCGATTTCAGATTCAAAAAGGTTTTGGCGTCCAACGCGTGCTTGACGACGAGAAAGTCGGGTCAGTGATTGCGATGACGTTCAACGAATTCGGACACATTATTCTCTCGCAAGAAGGTGGCCCGCTGCTGTTGGTGTTTGACAAAGACAAAGATGGCGTGCCCGAGCATGTTCGGACTTACTGTGACCAGGTCGAATCTTGCCACGGCATCCTGGCCCTCAACGGTGAAGTGTTTGTGACGGGTGATGGCCCTGATGGCACGGCTCTCTATCGTTTGACCGATGCGGACCGTAACGGAACGTTGGAGCAGGTTCGTCCAATTGTCAAATTCAAAGGCCCAGCGGGCGAGCATGGTCCACACGGGCTAAGGCTTGGCCCCGACGGAATGATTTACGTCGCGGTTGGCAGTCACTCCCAAGCGATTGGTGAGGGTGGCGATGGCGAAACCTTGCGAGATGTTTACGAGGGTGATCTGCTGCCCCGCTACGAAGACCCCGCCGGGCATGGCCGTGGCATCAAAGCACCCGGCGGAACCATCATTCGAACGAACATCGATGGTTCGGTCGTCGAGCGAATGGCCGGTGGATTGCGAAATGCTTACGACCTCGTCTTCCACCCAGCCGGCGGCATGTTTGTACACGATGCCGATATGGAAGCCGATGTGGATACGGCCTGGTATCGGCCGACAACCCTGTTTGATGTGACCGAGGCTGGTGAGTTCGGTTGGCGAACCGGGTGGGCAAAATGGCCTGAGCATTACTTTGACCGCCTGCCTAATTTGTTGGACACCGGCCGCGGCAGTCCCACCGGAGCGGTTTGCTACGAGCACTACATGTATCCAACGCGATACCACAATTCATTGTTCTTGGCCGATTGGTCGGAAGGACGCATTCTGAATGTTCGACTGAAGCCACGCGGTGCGGGCTACATTGCTGACAGTGAAGTATTCCTCAGAGGTCAGCCACTCAATGTCACCGATCTAGATGTTGGTCCGGATGGATCGATCTACTTTTGCACCGGTGGTCGCGGTACCGGTGGTGGTGTTTACCGAGTGGTTTACAAAGGCACGATTCCCGAGCGTATGAAGAACTTGGGCAGTGGAATCGCCGCAGCGATTCGCCAACCACAACTGGAGTCCGCTTGGGCTCGTCAAGAGATTGCATCCATCAAACGCGAGTTGGGTGATAAGTGGGGCGCGTTGGTCGCGGGCGTCGCCTACAGCAACGATAATCCCGCTCATTATCGAACGCGAGCGCTCGATTTGATGCAGTTGTTTGGACCTGTGCCAAGTGAAGATTTGATGCTCGAATTGAGCGAAACGCCAAACGAGTCAGTGCGGGCGAAGGCTGCTTACTTGATGGGTTTGCATCCCGAACGTCGGACAGCAAAACGCTTGATCGCCCTGCTCGAAGACCAGGACGCACGCGTTCGACGGGCAGCCTGTGAGGGCATCTTGCGTAGTGGTAAGTTACCCGAAGACGTGGATCCAGTCATCAATCTGCTCGCCGAAGAGGATCGCACCTTGGCCTTCGCTGCCCGCCGCGTCTTGGAGCGGATGCCTGTTGGGAATTGGCGTAACAAGGTTCTGGAAAGTACCGAAACACGCGTTCGAATCGTTGGCGGCTTGGCACTCGTTACGGCCGATCCGAGCGAATCGACCTGCATGGAAGTCTTGTCAAGTGTCAGTAATTTGATGACCGATTTTCTCAGTGACGCTGACTTCGTCGACACCCTGCGGTTGTGCCAGGTGGCATTGCACCGAGGTGAAATCGATCCTGAGAAAGTCACCGCTCTGCGAGATCAATTGTCCGAAGAATTTCCCGCCGGTGACAATCGCATGAATCACGAGTTGATTCGGTTGATCGCCTACTTGCAGGCCGATGACGTTGCCGAAAGAGCAATCGAATTCTTGGAAAGTGATAATCCCGAAGTCGATCGCACGTTGGTCGCAATGTGTATGCAATTCTTGGCCGAGGATTGGGATGCCGAGCAACGCTACGAACTACTGAAGTACTACGAGAATGTGGCACGTAATACGCCTTCAAACTCGTTGTCGATGTACATCATGGCGGCAACGCGGGACTTCGCTTCCGGATTGTCAGAAGAAGATGTTCAAGCGATCCTTGAACAAGGTGCTGTGTGGCGAAATGCAGCCTTGGCAGCGATTTACAAATTACCGCGGCCGATCGACGCTCCAACCGCAGAACTACTGCGTGAACTCGATAAGCAATTAGTCGAAAATCCCCAGCCCGGCGATTTGGAGCGGCGGCTTCGGACTGGAATTGTTGCGATGTTAGCGACCGCCAAGGATGACGACTCGGGGACTTACTTGAGATCGTTGTGGCGCAACGAGCCAGAACGCCGACCGGTCGTCGCAATGGCTTTAGCTCAGGCACCCGAGGGTGAGAACTGGGACTATTTGGTTCGTAGTTTAAATGTTGTTGAAGATCAGGTCGCGATTGAGGTCCTGCGGGCGCTCCGCGGGGTATCAGTGGCCACCGATGATCCAATGGCAATCCGACATCTGATTTTGCTTGGCCTGCGTGCTCAAGAAAAAGGTACCTCGTTCGAAGACGCCGAGTCGCTGTTGGAGCATTGGACCGGAATGGAACGACCTGCTTCGGAGGATTCTGAGGGCGATTCTGAGGGCGATGCTGAGGAGGTCGACAAGTCGATGAAGCCTTGGCAATCTTGGTATGCCAAAACCTATCCGGATCGACCGACTGCCGAACTGCCTCAAGAAAACGATTCGAAATGGGACTTTGACCAACTCGTTGAATACCTTGACAGTGATCAGGGCAAGTTTGGGGATCCGGTGCATGGTCGGACTGCCTACACCAAAGCCAAATGTGCGACTTGTCACCAGTTTGGTAACTACGGCGATGCGATTGGCCCTTCGCTGTCAGGGCTTTCCCGCCGCTTCAGCAAACGTGAAATCCTCGAGTCGATTCTGTATCCAGCTCATATGGTGAGCGATCAGTACGCCAGCAAGAAGGTTTTGACGCTTGACGGTCGCGTGATTCGCGGCATGGTCATTCAAAGAACCGATCGCTCCATCGAGATTCGTGACGCTAATAACACGATGACGGTGATTGCGGAGTCGGACGTTGATCAGATCCTGCCCAGCAATAGCAGCATCATGCCGAGTGGATTGCTCGATAATTTGACGCTGCAGGAAATCAGCGATTTGATGGCTTACATGGGCGTTTTGCCGCCACTGGAGATTGCGACCCGCCCTTAAGTCGGCGTCTAAAGTCGGCTGCTGAGCTTTGCAGCTCCGAGCTTCGGAATCCTGCTCTGGCGAGCGATGATTCCACCTGCGGTGGCGTTTTACGCCATTTTGGTGGCGTCTGGCGCGGCGAGCAGACCCGGCTCGAGAATCTGCACGGTCTCCTCCATCTGTATGGCCTCCTCCATCTGCACGGCCTCCTCCATCTGCACGGTCTCCTGGCCCCCTCATTCCAGGGCCTGCTCTAGTCCCTGATGTCTTGGCTTTTCTGCCCATCGATATCTTGGCTTAGGCCCCTGATGTCCTGCTCTGGACTCTGATGCCCTGCTCTGGCCCCATCCAATCGCCCTGCTCTGGCCCCATCCGATCGCCATCTGATTGCCGGCACCTTCTGATCAAGTCGCGAATGGCTGCTTCCCAAGATTTAACTTGGTGGGCAGAATAGTAGGCGCTATCTCTTGCTTGCCTCCTTTCGATCGATCGGGATTCGCCGTGGAACGCCGTCTGCTTACGTTTATTATCGCTTCCACGGCATTCTTCCTGTTCTACGCGGCGTTGCGTGCGAAGTTCCTGCCGCCCCCTCCGCCTCCGGTGGTCGAGGAATTGGTGGACGAGAACGGGACTGGCGATATCGTTGTCAACGAAGGTGACGTGGAACCAACGGGTGACGGTGAGATCGAACCGATTGATCCCGATCCGTCAAACGTGAGCGAGCCGACCGAGAGTGAGTTGATCGCCGAGCGGTCTCAGCAGCCTTCGTGGATGACACTCGGGTCGATGGATCCGTCCGCTGGCTACATGATGCTGGTCACGCTGAACAGCCGTGGCGGCGGGATCGAGCGTGTCGAACTCACGGAACGAAAAGAGAGCGGCGGCTTGAAGTACGCCCGAGTCGATGTTCGTAGCGGCTACCTGGGGTACTTTGCTGGTGAGTCTTCTGGCTCGATCAGTGGCGTGAAAGTCAACGTCGTTGGGCCAGGCACGCCCGCCGAGTTGGCGGGTGTTCAAGTTGGGGATGTGATTATCGCGGTTGCTGGCCAAACGGTCGCGACGCCCGACGAGATGTCCCAAGCTCTCCTCAGCACGAAGCCTGGGGACGAGATCTCGGTGGAAGTGGCGCGGGGCGAGGACGGGGCATCGACGGTGCTTTCAGCGACACTTACCCATCACCCTTTGGATTTGATTCGATTGGCTCGGGATGGGGGGGCTGACCAGGTCGCCGGAAACTTGTCCCAGTTGTCCTGCCTTGTTTCGCTCAGCCAGATCAATCGCAAATCGATCCTGCCCGATGAGCCAAGCATTTCGACCGCGCCCAATCCGGCTGAGCTGATTTGGGATGCTGAATCAACAGCGACCGATTCAAAACAATCTGCCTCGTTTCATCTCGAGATGAGTGCACAAGAGATGAAAGCGGCTGGGGGTGGTGCAATCACGATGCATCGCCGATACGGCTTGGAAGCGGGTAGCTATGTAATCGATATGTCGATCGAATTAGAGAATCGCGACGACAAGCCACAAGAACTCGCTTATCGGTTGGATGGACCGAATGGCATCACGCTTGAAGGATGGTGGTACAGCACCAAAATTAGTCCGAATTTCTCCGGCTCCGCCGCGCGGGACTTGGTCTACAACACAGCGGCGGAAGGTCATGAATTGGTCAGCGGCTACACACTGCTGAAACACTCCAAGAAACAGCCTGAAGATCCTCTTTCTGCCATCTTCGCTCCCGATGGCAGCAGTGACTCACGCAATCTCCGTTACATCTGTGTTGATGCCCAGTACTTCACCGTTGGCTATATCCCGTCAGAGGGTAAGGAATCCTTCACAACGTTTCGGCGTGGGGCGGGAGGAGTCGTCGCTGATTTCGATGCGGTCCCAAGGCATCAAGAGCGAGCGGTAAACACCAGCTTTTACTTGGACAGCGTGGTGGCGGAAGTACCCGCCGGTGGGTCGATGAGGCAGGATTTGCGATTGTTCGCGGGGCCAAAGCAACCGGAGTTGTTGACCGAGTATGGATTGGAACGCTGTATTTATTACGGCTGGTTTGCGACGTTTGCCAAATTGTTGGGTGCCTTGCTGCATGTGCTCTCTGGCATCGGCAACTATGCCCTGGCGATCATTTTGTTGACTTTGACTGTGCGGGCTTGCATGTTCCCGCTTAGTCGGAAGGCTGCCATCAACGCACAGAAGATGCAAGAGTTGGCGCCTGAGATGAAGAAGATCAACGAGCAATACAAAGAGGATATGGAGGGCAAGCTAAAGGCCCAACGTGAGTTGCAGCAACGTGTCGGTTTCAATCCCTTGGCGGGATGTTTGCCGATGTTTCTGCAATTGCCGATCTTTATCGGTTTGTACCGAGCACTTTCGGTCGACATCGAATTGCGTCAAGAAGCATTCTTGAGTCGCCTTGATTGGGCTTCTAATCTCGCCGGTCCCGACATGCTTTATTTTTGGGGCGATTGGTTGTGGCCATACTTTTCCGGACGTGGGACAGGGTGGCTGGGCCCCTATTTCAATATCTTGCCCGTTTTGGTCGTTGTGCTCTTCCTGTTGCAGCAGAAACTGTTCATGCCGCCGGCAACCGACGATCAAACACGGATGACCCAAAAGATGATGAACATCATGACGCTGGCGATGGGGCTGTTCTTTTTCCGGGTCCCCGCTGGTTTGTGCATCTACTTCATCACCAGCAGTATGTGGGGAATCGGTGAGCGGATTCTGGTCAAGAAAACCTTGCCACAGGGCAGTCACTTTGATGCTGCTGTCCTCGAGGGAGATGCTGGCCCAAGTAAGACTAAATCAGCGACCTTGGCTGAGCGACTTCGAAACCAGGTGGCTAAGCCGGAAGCCCCGGTTGAACCGCCGAACAAGCGAAAACGACCGAACAAAAAGAAGAAATAGCGTGTCCTCCTTCGAGATCGCCCTCGCACCGTTGCCGGGGGATGAGGTGGATGAGATCGGGACGCCTGAGCCGAACTTGAGCGACTTTTTTAGCTTGAGACGGAGTTTCGCGGGGTAGCCGAAGGCAACATCTAGGTGCGTGACTGAAAAGTTTGACTTTCGGGCAGCACCGATAACATTGTGAAAATGAGGCCCTCCACCATGCTGGAATATGCGTGTGAGGCGCCGAAGACAAAATTTACTAGACTCTGCGTTATGAACGAACCTGACTCCCCCGCACCGGACTCCCCTGCACCGGACGACCCTGCACCTAACTCCCCCACAGCTGACTCCCCGACAGCTGATTCCCCGACAGTGGAGCAGCAACCGGTGGAATCTGTGGCTGAACCCGCGCCGTCCAGCCCCCCAGAGGATAATCCGATGGTCACGGGCTCGCGGAGTATTCGCCCGCATGGTCTGGAGGATGCGCTCAAGCTTGCCACGGCGGCTGCACGGGTAGCGTTGGACAACAAAGCCTCCGATGTGGCGGTGTTGGATGTTTCGGCACAGAGCGCCGAGTTTGATTTTTTTGTACTGGGAACTGGGACCAGTCGCCGTCAGTTGCACGCCGTTAGCGAGCAGATCGACGACGAATTGGAGAAGGTTCTCGGCGATCATCGGATGGGAATCGAAGGCTACGACGAGAGCCGTTGGATCGTTTTGGATTACGGCAGTGTTGTGATCCATTTGTTCGACGACGAGACTCGCGAGTATTACGACCTGGAATCGCTGTGGGCCGACGCCAAATTGGTACCGTTAGCTGATCTTGGTCTCTCCTCCTCTGACGCCTGATCCCCCTCGATCGCGGCTGACATCATGCACGTACCGAATCTGTTACAGCAGCGGTTCGCCGAGGCTTTATCGGGAATCACCGAGGGTGGCGACGCGTTCGCCTCCATGATCCGACCCACGGCGGATCCCAAACATGGTGATTACCAAGCAAATTGCGCAATGCCATTGTCCAAGAAATTGGGCAGCAATCCGCGCGAAGTCGCCCAACGCATTGTTGATGCGTTGAAAGTAGACGATCTGTTTGAGAAGCCAGAAATCGCAGGTCCGGGATTCATCAATCTCAAGTTGACCGACGACTTTCTGCTCAAAACGCTTCGTGACATGCTTGGCGATGTACGATTGTCAGTTCCCAGGGTCGAATCCGAGCAAACGATTATCATCGATTTCTCGTCCCCTAATGTTGCCAAGCCAATGCACGTTGGCCACATTCGCAGCACCGTGATTGGTGATGCTTTGTCGCGAACATTGCAGTTTATCGGCCACCAAGTCATCACCGACAATCACCTCGGTGATTGGGGCACCCAGTTCGGAATCATCATCTACGGCTACAAGCACTTTGGTGATGCCGATGTCGTGATGACCAACCCGGTTGCCGAACTGACCAAGTTGTATCGCTTGGTGAACCAATTGATCGAATACCGCAAAGCGGTCGGATCGTTGGCGTCGCTACAGCAGGCTGTCTCGGACGCAACCGCGGCGGTCGACCAAGCTCATGCCATTCTCGAATCTGCTGACGCAGAAGATCCGCAATCGAAAAAGAAGGCAAAAAAAGGGGCTGCTTCCGCTGAACGACGCCTCGCATCTGCTACCGGATCGCTGGCTGCTGCGAAAGCTAAGATCGATGCAGTCGATCAGGATTCAAACCTTTCCCAACTCGCAAGTGAACACCCTCAGATCGATAGTTCGGTTCTTGAGGAAACGGCGAAGTTGCATCATGGTGACTCGGAGAACGTCGCGTTGTGGGAGCGTTTCTTGCCCTACTGCAAGGACGAGATCAACCGCGTTTATGACCGGTTGGATGTCGATTTCGATCACACTTTGGGCGAGAGTTTTTATCAGCCGATGTTGGCCGACGTCGTCGCGAAATTAGAATCGCAAGGACTGGCCAGTGAGAGCGATGGGGCAATTTGTGTCTTTCTGCCCGAATTCGATGCGCCCATGATCGTGCGAAAGCAGGACGGTGCGTTTCTGTACGCCACGACTGATTTGGCAACCTTGCAGTATCGTCGCGAACACTTTGAACCGACCGAAATTTTATACGTCGTTGATACGCGGCAAAGTGAGCATTTTGAAAAACTGTTTGCCGTGGCGAACCACTTTGGGCTTGAGCAAGTCAAGTTGGTTCACGTCAACTTCGGAACGGTTTTGGGGGAAGATGGCCGCCCCATGAAAACACGTAGCGGTACGTTGATCGGACTGGAAGGATTGCTGAACGACGCCGTTGATCGGGCAAAGCAAGTCGTTTGCAATCCGGAGCGTCTGGCCGTATTTGATCCGCCGATGGAGCAAAGCGAGCAGGAAGCGATTGCTGAAACGGTTGGGATTGGTGCGATCAAGTTTGCCGATTTGAGCCACCATCGAACGAGTGATTACCGCTTCAGTTTGAACAAGATGGTTTCGCTGGAAGGACGCACGTCAACCTACGTGCAGTACTCGTTCGCACGAACTCAGAAGATCCTCGAGAACGCCCAAAAGTGCGAATCAGATGTCATCGAAATGGTGGCCGAGCATGGCGTCGAGTTCACGCATCCTGCCGAACGGGATTTAGCGCTGATGCTGATCCGATTCGAAGAAGCCTTGCAAACAGTTCACAAAGATTACGCCCCCAACATGTTGGTCGATTACCTGTTGGACACGGCGAAGGTCTATTCAAAGTTCAACGAGAACTGTCACGTCCTGAAGGCAGAAACAGAGACAATCCAGACCACCCGATTGATGTTGGTCTCGTTGACTGGTCGGATGCTGCAAGTCGGTTTGGGCTTGTTGGGTGTGGGTGTCGTACCACGGATGTAGTTGCTCGAGGGCTCGCATTGGCAGAAACGCCAGCGGTGATTACCTCGTCAATGGTTCCTTTCTGCGAGATTGGTTTTCGGCAGAATCAACTGACGACAGTCTTGGAATGAAACGGTCAACGATCCGAGATTTGTTCAGGCTGCTGCTGTTTTTTCAGCGATCTCGCGGGCGAGCTGGGATGGAATCGAAATGCTTTGGGCCGGCTGAAGTGTTCGGAAATCAGCGGGAATTCATTGGAATCAACGCAGGGAAGCGTCCACTCTCCAGTTCGTTCGAATCTCTGCTGGAGCAGAGAATCTGGGGAAATCGTTTTCGCACCCAGCTGGCTCGGTAGCCAGTTTGGATGTCTGGTCTGGAATGGCGGATTGTAGGGGTGAGTTGCATCAGAACGCCGCTCTGGGCTGAGCCGGGAAAAACAGTGATTCACAGAGTCGGAGAATCTCGGGGCTCCGTGTAGACTATGTAGGCGAATCGCTGTCCTGGTTTCTCACCTTCTCGTCCCTTGACTTTCGATGTCTGACCTCACACCTCAATTGTTTGCCCAGCGGATCGTCGATCTTGGTCTCGCTGAGCGTCGGGCCGTCGATCAAGTGATCAATGATGTGGGCGTCGGCGAGCACGACTTGAAGGACATGATCAAGGCGATGCAGCGGCACGGCTTAGTGACCACCTTGCAGACTGAAAAAATTCTCAAGGGGGATCGGCAGGGATATTTCTACGGTGACTACAAGGTCCAGTACGTGATCGGTGCTGGTACGTTTGCGCGAGTCTATCGCGCGGAAAAAGATGGTGAGGTCTTTGCCGTCAAAGTGCTACGCAAACGCTTCCGTGATGAGGTGAAGGAACTGGAGCAGTTCTTGCGCGAAGGGAGCATGGGGCTGAAACTGCGGCATCCGAACATCGTCAGTATTTATGACGTCATTCCCGACAAGCGTAATCCCTTTCTTGTGATGGAGTTTGTCGAAGGTCAAACCTTGCGGGACTTGGTCAAGCGGCGGGGTGGTTTGCCTGCTGAGTTAGCGCTTCAATTGATGTACGAGATCTCCTCCGGATTGGCCCACGCCGGATCGCTCGGAATCGCGCACCGTGACTTAAAGTTATCGAACGTATTGATCTCATCTGAAGGCAAAGCCAAGTTGGTAGACTTTGGCTTGGCGGCTATGACCGATCGCAATAACCCCGAGAAGATGGCGGACTGCCCGAACGCACGGGCAATCGACTATGCCGCACTCGAGCGAGGAACGGGAGTTCGCAAAGATGACCCACGCAGCGATATCTATTTCGCCGGGAACATGATGTATCACATGTTGGCGGGAGTGCCAGCACTCACAGAGACGCGAGACCGTTTGGCTCGTTTGAATGTGTCACGTTTCCAAGACGTGGTTCCGCTTCACGAACGGGTTCCCGATATTCCCGGGGGTGTCAGCCAGGTCGCCCATCGTGCCATGGAATTCAGTCCCGAGAAACGAATTCAGACAGCTGCTGGCTTGCAATCGGAGATCAAGAAGACCCTTGATTTTTTACGCTCTGGTGGTGTAAGTCGCCGCGAGTCCGATTTTTCGTCTCCGATGGCCGAGCATCACGATGATGATGAAACGCCGACGAATGAAGGCGAAGGGTACGTCGTGATGTTGGTCGAATCGAAGGCCGGACTTCAGAACGCCGTCCGCGAAAAATTGAAATCGCGAGGCTATCGTGTGCTGATCATTTCCGATCCTGCTCGCGCGCTGTCACGATTCAGTCCTGAGGAAGACCCGCCGGCAGATTGCGTCCTCTTCGGGGCCTCCGAACTCGGCGTCCTGGCGATGGAGGCCTACAATCGATTCGCAAGTAACGAGCATACGGCGGATATTCCAGCCGTCTTGCTTGCCGATTATCGGCAAACTCAAGTGATCAGCAACGCAGTCAAGGATGAAAAGCGAAAACTGTTGTCGCTGCCGCTGAAAGTTCGTGAATTAAGAAACGCTTTGAAAGATTTGCTTCGTGGCGTGGAGCGGAGAGAGCTCGGCACCTACTAGGTCCCTGGTTTGGATGGAGTGTGCCGGCGTAGCACTGGACTGGTTCTCCCCGACTGGACTGGCTCTCCCCGACTGGATTGGCTCTCCCCGACTGGATTGGCTCACGCTGCCCCCACGCTGCCCTGACCGTTCCTAGAGCAACTTCCACGGCAGTTCACTGGATTGCATGTGCCAGGTTGGGTTGCCAGTTGACGTCGCTCGGCCATCGATGCTCAGATAAGTGCCCGATGGAGGGTTATGTTGCCCGAACCGCTCCCAAGATTCTCGTCTTCTGTTTTTTTGGGCGTTTCAAAAATCGGCGAGTTTGCTTCCCCGTTTGGTGCCGAACCTGGGATGCCATCTTTCGTGTCTTTGCTGCTGTGGCATCGTAAAAACCGCCCAATGTGGCACGGCTGGGTTGGGTCGCGAATTCATTGGGGGTGGCTGCTTTGGCTCTCACTGGAGTACGAATGGGGCCCATAATTTTGGGCGTGGCTCAAGTATCTTACCTGATCAGACGATACCATCCTCATCTTCAGAACGCAGCGATAGAGTGTCTGGAATTGCCGATCTTGACTGATCGGCAAGCTTTCTCTAATTTGCCCAGCGTTGATGGCGACGTGCCCGAGTGGTTAAGGGGGCTGATTGCAAATCAGTTTTTCAGCGGTTCGAATCCGCTCGTCGCCTCTTTTGGTTCAGTATCAAGCTTTGTAGCCCTGAACCTTGCTTGTTGGTGCCCATGAGCCGTTCGGCTCGTATTCCTGGTCTCGGGGCAAACAGGGCTCTGTCGCCTTGGCTTCATGCTCTCGGCTTATCGCCTTTGCGTCGTATATCTCGGTAACGAGTTGTTCGTAGCCGCGGACCATCGCTTCCAGCGACCCCGATTCGAGCACTCGCTGGCGACCGTCTACGCCGAATCTGGCTCTCTTGGATGAGTCAATTAGAAGATCAGTTGTAGCCTCGCAGAATGCGTCGAGGTCGCCCGGAGGGACCAAGCGTCCAGTTCGTCCCTCGATCACTGATTCGGCCACCGAGCCGACGTCAGTGGCGACCACGGGAATCTCGCACGCGAGTGCCTCGAGGATCGATACGGGTGACGCTTCATTGTGCGAACAGAGAGTGAACAGATCGAGGGCCGCCAGTAACCGCGGTGTATCGTGCCGAGTCCCCAGCAGGTGTACTCGGTCAGCAAGACCTCGCTTGGCGATTTCAGCTTCGATTGCTGGGCGTTCCGGACCGTCACCTACGATGACCCAGTGAGCGGTGGGGAAACGATCTCGCAGTCGCTCAGCCATTTGGATGAAAGCGATGTGGTTTTTTTCACTCCGCAACGCGGCGATGATTCCGATCAAGGGAACCTCGTCAGCGAGCCCGAGTTCCTTTCGGACCAGCCCGCGTTGTGCTACATCTGGCTTGAATGTTGAACAGTCGATGCCGTTACGAATAACCTGAACACGTTCGGCCGGGAATTTTTCCCACTGACTCAAGAATTCACCATGACTATCTGCCACAGCGATCCAGGCATCGGTGATGGGAGTCAAGCAGCGATTCATCCGACCAACTCCATCAGGCCAGCCGGTGGAGTGCAACGCGGAAGCGATCACAGGGACACCGGCGAACCAGGCTGCCAGTCTGCCCCAAAACATTTTGTCGCCTGCTCCCACCGTGATCACGGCATCGGCTCGTCGGCGACGAAACAGTCGTATCAAACGAGGCAAGACACGGAGATCCCACTTGTGGTGTAGCAAATTTGCATGCACCGGGAACTCGTTAGCCAACTGCTCACCGAGGGGGCCCCGCGTTTTGGTGCAAACAACTTCAGCGCGAATTCGATTGGGATCGATTCGGCGAATCATGTTGACCAGTAACGTCTCGGCTCCCCCGACTGGCATGCTTGTGATCACAAACAGGCAATGCAGAGGACGGGCTGGATTTCGGCTTGGTACTTTCCGCCAAGGACGCGGGGTTCGAATGAAACGCATGCTCACCCGATCACCGAGAATTCGGAAGTCATCATCGTGGGAATGGGAAGCGTGGGAATGCGGTTGGTAGGCAAGCTGAAGTCAAGTTGAACTTTCTTTTGCAGCTTGCGTGAATCAAAACTCAGCCAGTTTTTGAACCTCGCCATTTCAGGGTCGCCATGGAACCGACGAATGTGGAAAGGATGCTCACCGGGCAAATTGTATCCGCCGTAAGCGCTGCAGAAGCCGTCGAAGCCCGCCTCGATCACGGCATCAACTGCGACTCGGGTCAGATGTTCTGGCATGCCATAGGGGAAGGCAAAATAGCGGACCGGTCGATCAATAAGATTCTCTAGTTCGGCTTTGGCGTGAATGATTTCATCGCGTACAGTCCGCTCGTCGTGGACGTGGCTGAAATCGACATGGTGTTTGGTATGGCAGCCGATCTCGATGCCCGCGTCTGCCGCGGCTTGAATCTGTTCCACGCTGTTAACTGCCAACGGTTGGCCGGTCGCTTCGTCTTGTGGGAATGGTGTCTGATTCAAAATGTTTGCCGTGCAAACAAAATAGGTGCACGGAATACGCCGCTGGATTAAGAGCGGCAAAGCGAAATCACTGTTGTCGCGGTAGCCATCATCGAAGGTCAGGCAGACCGCTGGGCGACGTGACTGACCGATTTCCATTCGCAACTGCATTTCGGCGAGATCGATAAATTCAAAGTGCTGTTCGCAGTAATCAATCTGCTGTCGAAACCGCTGGCACCCAATTGTCCAGGAATTGGGATGGGAGTCAGCGACACGATGGTAAAAGAGAACCGACAGCGGCGCGTTACCCTCTGCGGAGAGTGTTGCGAGTTGGCGGTGCCGGCGTGGCATGACTGCGGCGGTGCGGGCGGCCAATAAGCCATGGCGGAATGGATTCATCGGCGATCACTGCATCGGGAGGGGGAACAGGCGGGGTACACTACAAATCTACGACATATTGGTGAGCAGACCGGATCGTCACTCGCAATCGATCGCCCTGCCGCGAATCCCGATTCCGTGCCGGTGCGATTATGGCGATCTTGCGGAATCGTCGGTCAGCGTGTCGGTCAGCGTGTTGGTCAGCGTGCTGGTCAGCGTGCTGGTTAGGTGGTCCACCTCCTGTCGGTGTACACTTCAAGCGATTGAATTGAATTCGCGAACGGGATGGTGGAATATTTTGTCTGGGAAAAATTTAACGCTTTGCCTCGTCTTTGCATGGTTGATTGGGGATGCCACGTTGGCCGAGACACTTCGCCATCCTTTGCCGCTAGAACAGCAGTTGCAGCAAACCGATTTGAATGGTTTGGTAGATCAGGTTCAGCGTCGTGGCGACCCCCGTCGTGGGGCCGTTCTGTTTTACAAGTCGCCCGCAGCGTGTGCGGGTTGCCATGTTTCGGGTGAAGGTCATTCGCCACTCGGTCCCAATCTTGCCGAACTCGGGGACGTGACCAATCAACACATCATTGAATCTCTGCTTTTCCCCTCTAAATCGATTCGCAAAGGGTTTGAGACTTACTCGGTGCTGACTCGCGATGGCAGTTTGGTGACAGGGATGTTGGTGTCACGTGATGATGAGAAAATTGTGTTGCGGGGAGCAGCGAATCTGAACAAGGAAATCACCATCGCTCAAGATGAAGTCGAAGCGATTCGGCAGGATCAGCAATCAATGATGCCGACAGGATTAGTGGCATCACTGCTGGAGCAACGTGACTTTTTAGATCTTGCTGCCTATGTCATCGATGTCGCGGCAGGAGGTATTCCGCGTGCCAAGGCATTGCAGCCACCGGCAGATGTGTTGGCGATCCAAGACGACACAAGCGATCTGGATCACGCTGGGATTTTGCGGGGAATGAGGAGTCGCGATTTCGAAGCAGGTCGGGCAATTTATCACGGCTACTGTTTTAATTGCCATGGTGACGACGGAGATACACCTTCGTTGCCAACGGCCCGCGCCTTCGGTGTTCAGCCGTTGCGGTTTGGATCTGATCCTTATCGCATGTTCATGTCATTGTCCAAGGGAGTTGGGTTGATGACGGCGATGAGCCACTTGACGCCCAAGGAACGGTATCAAGTGGTTCATTACATCCGTGAAAAATTCATGAAGGAAAGCAATCCTTCGTACTTTCAAGTGGACCAAGATTATTTGGACAGTCTGCCTAAAGGAACGAAAAACGGGACTGAAATTGAATGGGTTGATCGTGATTATGGCCCTGCACTTGCCTCGCAATTGGAACGCAAGTTCACGAGTGTTCTGAATGTTCGCCTGGGCGATGTGACGCTCTCTTACGATTTGCATCGGCTGGATCAAGCGGGCGTCTGGCGGGGTGGGTTTTTGGACCTTCGTGAAACCCAGCATCAACGTGACCGTGGTGAAGGTACTGCTGATCCAGCCGGCGAGCTGATTCGTGGACTGACCGGTTGGCGATGGGGGCACGATGGGACGTTGGATTACCCAGTCGAAGGGTTGTTGCCACGCGGGCCATTGCCAGAGCGTTGGCTGGATTACCGAGGCCATTATCTGCACGGTGACGATGTCGTGCTGAGCTACTTGATTGATGGACGTCCCATTCTTGAAACGCCTTCGGCTGAGCAATCATCGCTGATCCACACTCTGGAGATTGGGCCGGGGAAAGCTTTGCTGCTCTGCGTCGCAGAACTTGATGATGGACTGGGGATTTCGCCGTCTGCGGGGCCCTGGGTCTCCGCCGGCCAGGCAGGCGTCGCAGCAGAGGCCGTTGCCGTTTTGTTGCGTGGTGATGCTGCAAAGCCGGAATTTACCGCTGCTGGAATTCGCGGTCAGGTGGATGGTTTGAAGTGGCGTGTCGATCGCGGTCGTATCGTTTTGCAGATCCCCGCCAGCCAGGAATCGCGGACGTTGCAAGTTGTTCGTGCTGCGGGTCAGGGGGAAGAGTCTCTGGCCGCGTTTGCCACGTCGGTAATGGTCGGCCAAATGAGCAAGGTTCCGTCGCCACAAGACAAGACACGCGGTGGTTCACTTCGGTGGCCAGTTGAAATCTCGACGGTTGGCACACTTGGTTTGACCAAGTCAGGGTATGCACTCGACACATTGACGCTGCCCGATCAAACACCCTGGAATACATGGTTTCGCACCTCCGCGATTGATTTCTTCCCGGACGGCCGGATGGTAGTCACGACCTACGGTGGTGATGTATGGGTAGTTTCGGGAGTAGATCAGTCATTGCTGAATCTGCGATGGAAACGGTTTGCGGGTGGCTTGTACGAACCTTTTGGTGTCAAGGTGGTCGACAACCACGTCTACGTTACCTGTAAAGATCGACTGATCCGTTTGCACGATGAAAACGGAGATGGCGAAGCGGATTTCTACGAAAGTTTCTCTGCTGATACAGATGTTTCGATCAACTTTCACTCTTTCAATTTCGACTTGCAGGTCGATGAAGATGGCAATTTTTACTACGCAAAAAGTGGTCACGGTGGTGATTCCGAAATCCCAGGTTGCGTGGTCAAAGTTTCTGCCGATGGAAAGCAACGCGAAGTTTATTGCACCGGATTTCGGACGCCCAACGGAATGGGCATGCTGCCCGGTAATCGGCCAACGGTAAGTGATAACCAAGGCCAGTGGACGCCCGCTTCGAAGGTGACCCAAGTAAAGCCAGGTGGGTTCAATGGATGGGTCCAGACTTATTCGATTCCTGGTATGTGGGAACCGGGTGGTGGGACCATCGATGTGAAAAAAGTCGTGCCGCCCGAAACCTTTGAGCCGCCTTTGGTTTGGATGCCCCAGGATTTTGATAATTCATCCGGAGGCCAATTGTGGGTCGATGATTCGCGTTGGGGGCCTCTGGCAGGACACTTGCTCCATACCAGTTTTGGAAAAGGTTGGATGTACTATCTGATGATGCAGGATTTTGAAGATGTTTCCCAAGCTGCAATCGTGAAATTACCATTCAACTTTCGGACAGGCATCATGCGAGCACAAGTCAATCCTGCCGATGGGCAAGTGTATGCGACCGGATTGCAAGGCTGGAATGGCGGTGGAAGAGTTGGCCTGATGGACGGCGGTATTCAAAGATTGCGGTATACCGGTACGCCGCCGAAACTGCTGACGGAGTGTCGACTGGAAAGTGACGGCTTGTGTTTGAAGTTCAATTTTCAGCTCGATCCAGATGCGGCCACGGACCTCAATTCTTACACAACGGAACAGTGGAATTACCATTGGCGGAGTCAATACGGCTCTGACAAGTTCTCGCCGCTCACCGATGAAGTTGGCGTGGCAGCACTGACGGTTGAATCGATCAAACTCAATCCCGCGGGGAACGGAATCAAGCTAATCGTCCCCGAACTGCGTCCTGTTGATCAAGTTCATCTGCGACTGAAAGTAAAGTCGGTGGACGGGGAAGGCTTTGCAGAAGAAGTCTATTGGACCTTCAATCACGTGCCCGGTTTAGAGAAGGCTCGATCGGGCAACCGTAACTGAGTTGGTTTGGTCGATTTGAATTTGAATTGATTTTCACAGACATTCGACCAGCACAATTTTGATTTCCGAACGGGCGGCAATGTTGGTAACCAACTATGCGTCGTCACTGACCGGGGTGCGCAATAGATCGAAGGTGTAGATTCCGGAAGTGTGCCCATCGCTGAAGGCGATGTGGTAGGCATACGATCCTACGGGGCTCATCGATTCGATCGTAAGGGGTTTTGCCTCAGCTGCACTGAGGACGGGCAGTAAAGTTGGTGTCGCGGCTTTCTTTTCTGTCTCGCCTCGTTTCTTTTCGCGGCAGGTTGCGCAGGGGCAGTTCTTCCGCAAGACTTGGGCCGTCCACTCAGAACGCTGCCCGTCGGTCCAAGTGATCGCAATGCCGTTGTTGGCGTCACGCTCGATCGCTGTCGGGACGGGCCCTGAGCTGGTTTCTGGTTGTCCAGTTCCTGGTTGTCCAGTTTCTGGTTGTCCCGTTTCTGGGGGATCCGGTTGATGTTCAGTCATGTTCGTCGATGCGGTGAGTAACGGTGACGTTTTTGGAATGATAAAGATTGGTGTCGCCTGCTTCGTCAAAGAGAGCAGGTGCCAAATGCCTCAGCAAGTGGAAGTGGCAATTGTGAATCGGTTGGCTGGTCGTGATCCCGCGGTCGTTTCGGTATCCCGCGGTCGTTTCGGTATCCTGCGGTCGTTTCGGTGCCTGTCCGCGACAGCTGGGATTGGTTTCCCCGCCGTCCTTGGTGCTGGAAGTGATAGGTTCGAGATCGGCCTCCCGAGCCCTACGTTAGAGTTGGCGACGGTCGATAAGGCGTCGCGACTTGGCTTCAAATCTTGGCAAGCTTTCAGCTGGCACGCAACCGACTGCCACTCGCATAGCCAATCGATCACGTAGCCGATTCGATAAAGCCTCCGCAGTCGCCTCGCTCGCCTCGATTTCGATTTGTAATTGATCCATTTCATCGTGGCGAGTAGCGATCATTCGAAATTCGCAGGTCGGTTCAAATTCTCGAACGATCGCTTCGATGCTGCTGGGGAAAATATTGACACCGCGGATCACTAGCATGTCATCGGCGCGTCCCAAGACACCACCGTCAAGCCACAGGAAATTGCAATCTTGGTCGTGTTGGCGATAGCCGCGAACGATATCGCCGGTGCGATAACGAATGGCAGGACCTCCGTAACGTCCGAGGTTGGTTAGTACCAGTTCCGCTTCTTCGCCGTCGGCAGCAGCCGTTCCTTCGGGGTGATCGTTATCGAATTTTAACCGTTCGGCGATGAACTCGGTTTCGATCACATGAATGCCTTGGCCATCAGGGCTGCCAAATCCCCATGCACCCAGTTCACTCGCGCCTGTATGGTCGATCACGCGGGCATCCCATGCCTGTTCAATCCGGTTTCGAATCGCGGGAATCGATCCGCCTGGTTCTCCGGCAACAATCAAGCGGGTGACGGGACTTGCCGCCAAGTCAAAGCCGAGCTTTTCGGCCACGCTCACCAAGTGCAAGGCGTAGGTGGGAGTACAGCACATGACGGTGCAGTTGTATTCCTGGATCATGGAGAGGCGGTTTTCACTTGACATGCCACCGCCCGGTACGACCATCGCGCCATGGCGAATCAATGCGTCGTTGGCTGTCCAGAAACCAATGAACGGGCCGAATGAAAACGCCATCATCGCAATGTCTTCGGTGGTGACATTTGCGGCGGACAGCACGAAATCCCAGCAATCCAACCACCAGTTCCAGTCGGATACGGTGTCCGCAACCGCCATGGGGAACCCCCGGGTACCGCTGGTCTGGTGGAGGCGGACATAGTCACGTTGAGGGAGGTCAAAGATCTTACCGAATCGTTGGTTTTCGGCGATTAATTCCGACTTCTGCAGCAGCGGCAGGGTGGGGAGTTGATCGAGTGAAGTCAGCGGCAGCGTAATGTCCTGTAAACGCTCTTCATAAAACGGCCGGTTTCGAATTTCTGCCAACAGCTCATTCAAACGAAGCAGTTGATGCTCACGTCGTTTTTCCGGGGACAGTTGCATAGCAACGGAAGTGGTCATCGTCGTCCTGGGCGGTCATAGGGCTGCATGAAGAATGGGTGAAGACGGATGCGTTCGCTTTCCCATCGAAGACGCAACAAGGACACCCTGCAACGCCTCAACGACAGCATTATGCGCGTTTTTTGACCGCAAGTCTGTCCCTAACTTTGCGGTCGCCGAAGATCCTAATGAGTAGGAATTGTGAAGAGTCGGTGAGAATGAGTTTTGCAGGTTGCATTCACTCGTTGACGCGACAAACATGCCGCTGTTTCAACGCTGTTGAGGTTCCGAGACGTTGTCTTTCGAGCCTCTCAGCAGATCTCTGCGATTTGCGTTTCAGGCAATTCGCGAAACACGATCGAATCAGAAGGCAAAACGGATTACACGAATGAAACGGCGACCTGGTTTTACACTGATCGAGATGTTGGTGGTGATCTCAATCATTGGCATTTTAGCGGCATTGCTGTTGCCGGCGATTTCCAAGGCTCGCGAGATGGCCCGCCGGGTGGAATGCCAAAACAACCTCAAAAACTTTGGGGTGGCGATGACGGCACGAACTGTTTCGGCCACCAACGCTGCTTTCTGTAGTGGTGGTTTTGACTTGGAGCGTGACGGGGTTCCGACGGAAATTGGTTGGATCGCCGATCTTGTTCAGCGAGGCCTCTTGCCAGGTGAAATGACTTGCCCAAGCAATCCTGCAGTTACCTCCAAAGCGATCGAGCAATTGTTGACGATAGAGATTGCCGAGTTGCAGGATCAGCGGTGTGTCGATCGACTTGGGAAGCCGGAATACACAACTGAGACCGGCCAAGTTGTTAAGAACGTTTGCCGGGCGTTTTCTAACCAGAACTTGTCTCCGCTCGCTCCGCAACGGAACGAATTAGTTCAACAGAAAGTGATTGATCAGGGCTACAACACCAACTTTGCCGCATCTTGGTTTCTGTTGCGATCCGAGTTTTTGCTTGATGGAAACGGCAACCTGCAGCGGATGAATACGAAATGCGACGACGCGGATCCTCGCGGAAGAAACGTCACTCGGGGGCCGTTGACGACTCGTCTGCTGGATAGCGGAAACGCACCGGCAAGCACCGTTCCGCTGCTGTGTGACGCCTCGATTTCAGGCACGCTGTCTGGGGATGTTGGCGGTCTTGCCAAGGGATCGTTTTATTCAACTGGAGTCGTAGGGAGTCCTGTGGGGCGACGCCGACTCATTGATACCGATCACGATGGCAGTTCAGACCAGCCTTTTGCCTATTACTTGGAAGTGCCTCAGTTTCCGATCGGCACACGACGTGAGGGTGCAGAAGGGTGGTTGAAAATCTGGAATCACGATACCGCGCAAGATTATCGGGGAATGGCCGCGCTGCATGCGGGAACCGTCAACGTATTGATGGCGGACGGATCGGTGCAGACCCTGGTGGATGAGAACGGTGATGGTTTCATCAACAACGGATTTGAAGATGTGAATGGCAGTGGACCCATTTACTGGACATCGGATCAAGCCGAAACGGGCTCACTGTCGCTCGCCAGTTTCTACAGGCTGAACTCAAAGGGAGAACGGCAGTAGCTGGGGCTTTGATTCTTATCAGTCGAAAGAGATTTGTTTTGCCTCAGGCACACGACAAGGAGATTGTGACTTAGCCAATCCGCAAACACGATCGAGTGTCCGTGTCGCGCCTCCGCGGTGCACACGACGCAGTGCGACCACTGCAAAGTAAACCGGCGAGTGTAGAGCTCGCAAAGTCGACATCGATTACCGACGGAGGTGATCGTGTTTTTTAGAAAGCGGGTGGCGACCAACTGGCGAGTCGCGGCAACGACAGTGCCAGTCTTGATGGTCGCCACACCACTCCATTCATTTCGATTCGGGCAGGCAGACATTGCAGGCCCAATTTACAAAGGTTTTTTCAATGT